>JABDDK010000010.1 GCA_013287665.1 Alphaproteobacteria bacterium | reverse complement strand
TTATTGATCTCTTTAAGCCAATGGGATTGCTTTTTTTAGAAGGATTTAGCACACCTAACACCGCAATTCTCGCGAGTCTTTGTTTAGCAGTCCTTTGTTTCTTGAACTTTTTCTGGATGGTATTTATGGTTTTTCGTCCCGTTAACAAGGCCATTGAAAGTTTGAGCACTAAAATTGACTCATCAAATTATATGACGAGTGCGGCTGATAAATTTGCATTGGTCAATTCGGCTTTAAGTGATTCTTTCTTTTTTAAAGAGAGGTGGCTTAAATTTAAGAATTGTGTTCTTCCCGATGACAAGAAATCAAG
This sequence comes from Alphaproteobacteria bacterium, assembly GCA_013287665.1. Lineage (GTDB taxonomy): Bacteria > Pseudomonadota > Alphaproteobacteria > UBA9655 > UBA9655 > UBA9655. The sequence continues at coordinate 48,968 of JABDDK010000010.1, read as the reverse complement.
GACATTTGGCGAGAACACCCCAGAGGATTACTTTAATATTGATTTGCTTGAATCGAAGGGTGTTCCCTTAAGATTTATATCGATATTGCCTGGGTATTACGTTGGTATTGGTTTGGTATTGACCTTCATGGGGCTCGTCGCTTCTCTTTATTTTGCCGGAAGCGGAATGAAGACGGGAGATTTTAACGAAGTCAGAAGTGCCTTTGTTCTTCTCATCAACGCTTCAACATTTAAGTTCATGACCTCAATTGTGGGGATTTCATCTTCTCTGATCTTATCTTTAACTTTTCGAATCTGCTTACATAAACTGGAATTAAATTTAGCCCGTTTTTGCAATATTATTGAAGAAAAAGTTGAAGAAATAAAATCAGGCACATTGCAAATTGCGGCATAAACATGAAAAAAAAATACTTTGACGATCACATAAATTACTATTCCTCCATGGTTGATTTGATGGCCGGGATACTTTTCATCATGATCATATTACTCATGGGATTTGTCATTCAGGAAAATGTTCAAAAACATGAATCTGCCCAAGAAACCGTTGAGAATAACGTTGATACCCTCAAAAATAAGATGATTGAAAATTTATCAATATTCTTAACAAGCAAAGATATTAAAAATAATGAATATCTAAATGAAGGGGCGCTTCTCATTCCTGCAGATGGCTTATTTAAAGATCAAGGCGTTGAGTTAACTGAGCAGGCGAGTAAAGTCTATAACGCTCTCTCACAAGGATTATCCTTCATATTAACGCAAACAAATCCAGGGAAAGAATCTCTTGCGAGAGGGTTGCTTAATAAGATCAGTATTGAAGTCCATTCTCTTCCAAAGAATAGTGATGAGGATGTACTGTCTTGGGGTAGAACGTTAACCTTATATGGGGCCTTGTTAACAGCTGAAAAGAATGCCTCGAAAAATCAATTGATGATATTAAAAAATAAGAATGCGCATACCCTTGTCGCTGCTGAAAAGTTTGCAAATAACGGATCTAATTTCGAAGAATTTATTCAAAAAAATATTTCTAGACAGAATTCACAAATTCAAAAAACGAATTATATCCTCATTCGATTCAAAATGTTTTACCCTGAGTAGGACTCTTTGAACCTCAAGCGTTGTGATGAGGTGTGCAATGTCCTGCTGACGTTGTTTTTGAAACTCATCATATTGATGCTGAAGAACTGTTATTTTGGCTTTGGTTTGCTGCATCCCTTGGAGGAGCTGTTTTTTGAGAGGGCATCCGAGATATTTTTGTCGTACGATTTAAAGAGGCGGCCATGGTTAGCTCCTTTGCTAAATGTTTGTTACTGCCTCTTTAGGTGAACTATAACAAGTTTTTGAATCTCGTGCAAATGCCCGATGCTGACAATATTGTCTATCACCCCTTTAATTGAACGAAACGATCGAGCAGATTAATCATTATGTTATTGATTGGTTTATAGTCTTGTTCCAGCGACTCATCTCTCGTTTGAGTATATTTTGACTCTTTCAAATCTTCTGGTACAGCTTCAACCATTGTTTTTATGCCGTCCAAATCTATCTCTAAATGGCATTGGAAACCATAAACCAAAGGCTTATACCGAATAATCTGACGAGGGCAGCCTTCACTGTAAGCAAGCAAGGTAGAATCGTCGAGAAGACCAGGCATATCATTATGCCAGTGAATAACGGGGAAGCTCTCCGACAGTCCAGTAAGTAATGGGTCTGTTTTGCCTTCCTCAGTTAATGTAATAGGATAAACGCCGACCTCCTTTTCGGGACTTCGCCCTGTAGGTGCGCCTAAGGCTTCTCCTATAAGTTGAGCTCCTAGGCAAAAGCCTAATATCCTTTTGTTTTGATGAAGGTTTGTTTTGATTAAATCTATTTCATCAGCAAGATAAGGAAATTCATCAATCCTATGAGGACTCTGAGGACCGCCCATCAGTATGAGCATATCGAAATCAGAATCGTGATCTAACTTTTCACCTTTGTAAGGTTTCTTAATTTGGAAAGGATATCCCTTGCTCTTCGCCCACGTTTCAATCGCACCAGGACTTTCAAAATCTGCGTGCGTTATGCATAAGATGTTCATGTCTAAGCCGCCTCCAAGAGTTCATTAACATCAAGAGGAGTCGAGAGAAGACGGGGCAAATTTCCACCAAGCTGATCCGGGTTAATCTTATAAACGGGAATCTTGTGTTCTTGGCAAAAGATAAGTTCCTGTCGAACGCCCCATGAATTCTGCCAGCCCTCTACAGTAATGAGTATCATTCCTTTTGAAACTTTGAGAAAATCGAGTAAATAGGGCATGACCAGTTGGCGACGCTCTTCTGTTGAGGGAAGATTCAGCTCTTCAACAATTTGGTTCACATAAATCACTGGCGCGAACACGTGAATGCCTTGGCGTAAAAATTCAGCTGCCGCCTTCAGAGAGATCTCAGTCCTATAAGCTTTTGCTTCATCAGTTCCATGGTAGGCCACGGAGAGGAAGTAGAGTCCTTTTTCCATCAGTCTCTCACTTGTTGTTTCATCCATCAATAAGTACCAAGCCATATAGACAATTGCAATGGACTTTGATTTAATGAGGTCAAGAGCCTGAGATTTGATTGGGAACTAACTCAATTACTGGCCTATTCACTTTTCTCAGTGGATGACCTCCCAAAATTAGAGTATAAAATCTTCTAGAAATTGAAGGCAGTTTATGTTCTTTTCGGACTTTGGAAAGACAACCTTTATCATTGAGCGGAGGAAATCACTTGGAAGGTTTTTGCGTAGCGCCCTTTATTGAGGGTTGTGGAACAGGTGCAGGATTAATCATTGCTATTGGTGCGCAAAATGCGTTTGTCCTGAAGCAAGGAATCTTGAAAAACTATGTTTTTATAACGGCTCTTCTATGCTCGTGCATTGATGCTTTGCTGATTCTTTTGGGCGTTGGTGGATTTGGAAAACTCCTCACCTCGAATATGACTTTACTGATGATTGCAAAATGGGGAGGAGTGGCCTTTTTAGCATACTACGGATTCCGGTCCTTCCGGGCCGTATTCACCTCACAAAAGCTAGAGCTGCATGGTGGATTCGAACGCCCCACTTTAAAAGTGACCCTTGTGACAACAGTTGCTGTTTGCCTTCTCAACCCGCACGTTTACTTAGATACGGTTGTTCTTCTCGGTAGCATAGGAGCGCAATTTCCCTTCCCCGAGCGCACTTACTTCACATTTGGAGCAATGGTTACCTCTTTTGTTTGGTTTTTCACAATAGCTTATGGAGCTCGGTTTCTAGCTCCCCTGTTTCAAAGTCCTCGCGCATGGAAAATCCTGGATTTCATCATAGGATGCATCATGTGGGCCATTGCACTGTCCTTGATTCTGTGGACACAAGACTGCGTTTGTAGGTAAAGAGGAAAAGAACCAGGACCTTCCCCAAAAACTTCTAGCAATTAACCAATAAGTTCATTCGGGTCACAACCAAACTTTAAAATGATAGGCTGCGCACCTCTAACCCCTGATAAGACATAGTTATAGGAAAGATTGCTGACCGGTTCTAGGTCAGATAATCCCCAGAGTTCCCCAACTTCCCTTACCCTCCGTGGCAGCTCAGTGAGCCATTGTTTGCCTCTGTTGCCATAGGTACTGGTAATGTTGTTTTCAAAAGAATTAAGAGAAATCATCAAATCCCTCCCACATACCACTCTGATGCAATATCTAAACTCTCACTTCTCAAGAACTGCCTCTTAGGCTTATCGTGATGACCACATACGACGAGCGTTTGGATAGCACCCTTTTGTTTAGCCTGTTGCTTAAGCACATGAAGAAGGGGTTTGCCAATCCTATCCCATTCAGAGTTTTCAACACAAAAGTCATCGATCATAAGCGTGAGTCCTCCAGGATCATAAACCTCAGGAGCCACTTTAAGTTCACCAATGATAAAGCCTTTAATGTAATGTTCATCAACTGCCACGAGCAATATATGATTCGCATTCGAAAGCAATTCTTCAAACCACGCTGTTTGAGTCTCATTTGCCTGTTCTGCCTTCCTCCAAAAATGGGGCTGAGCTTTTTCGTACTCTCTTCGCTTCTGATCGGAGAGGGCCACCATACTTTTTGTATCTGCTATGATTGCAGGACGAATCATTGTTTTCACTTTTGCATCCTCTCAACAAAATTCAAAATTTCCTTCGCAGCTTCTGCTGCATTTAAATCGGTTACATCCATTTCCAATAAATGAGAGTCATTAATTTTGATAAGCTCCCTTTCTAAGTGAAATACAGCAAGGTTTGTTGTTTTAAAGCGCGTCAGTCGTTCTGGGTTTGTAATTCGTTTTGCGCGTTCTTCAAATGATACGTTCAGCTTTACAGGAATAAATAAGGAGTTCCGTTTTTTAGCTGCTTGCCGGACTTTGTTATAGAGGGCACAATTAATTTCATCGTCATAAAGCACATTCGTAAATACAAAATTGGATGAGGTATCCGATGAGATAAAGCCCAGAACTGCGGCACGGATAATCGCAATAGAGGCCCAAGCTTTCTCTGAAATTGGAGTAATCCCATCCAAATCGAGCAAGGAAAAAATGGGGTTATTGATCAGCTGATTATCAATAACTTTGTAACCGAATTTTGCTATTTCTTTAGCGATCGTGTATTTCCCGGAACCTGCAAATCCGATCAGGTAAATTGTGATAGGAGGGGTCATATTTTTTTCCTCATCAAATAACAATCAAGGCTATATTTCCAGTTGGGAATCTGGGCAACGTCTTCAAAATCACACTTGAGAAAGAAAGAGTGAGCCTCGGAGAAGAAGGTGTTTAGCTGTATTTCCTTGGCGTTGTTTTGAGTTGCAAGGTGAAACGTTTCCTGAAGGAGCTGTCTTCCTACTCCCTGTTTTCTAAAATCCTGTTCTACCCAAACGGAGTCAATCCACAGAATGTCTCCGTGGATTTCAAAATGAATGCCTCCTGCAAATGTGTTGTCTCTTTGTACATAGAGGGTGTGAGTTTTAAAATCATCACGAATGCCAGTTAAGGCCTCACATTCTTTGCGAAGCCCTGCTTCTATCTTCTTGTCCCACTCGGGATTGTTTAGGGTTGTAAATGAAAGAGAATTCATTGTGGTTTTGTCCTTACCATCCAAGTATATATTTTTCCACTTAACATTTGTACCCTCTTGCGTTAGCTTTTGCAAAGCGTTCGTTGAGAAGTATCCACCTAGAAAGTTTAACCATGACCCGCAGGATTAAAGTCGTTCCCTATGATTCTAACTGGCCCCGCTGGTTTGAGGAAGAGGCTGTAAAAATCAAACAAGCTTTGGGTGAGAATTGTGTTGCTGTACATCATGTAGGATCTACCTCTGTTCCAGGTTTAACGGCGAAACCTCAAATCGACATTATTGCTGTGGTGAAGGACTACTTAGCAACTTCATCTCCTCTTGTTCAAGCGGGCTATATTGAAAAGGGGGAATTCAACATCCCGTTTCATATTGTCTTTGGAGAAGGAGACGGGAATACCCGTGCTAATATTCACGTGTTTGAAGAAGGCAACCCAGAGATTGAGCTCAATCTTTTGTTCCGTGATTATCTGAGGGCCCATCAAGATGCCCGCGATGCGTACGGTTCTTTAAAAAACTCTCTTGTCGCCCAAGATGTTTCTCACGAAAGAGTGAGTGTGGGTTTGAGCAAATATACGTTAGGAAAGGATGAATTCATTAAAGAGATCCTCATCCAGACTGGTTTTAACGGCCTATGTATGCGCCTATGCACTCACCATGAAGAATGGGATATTGTGCGTTCCTTTAGGCAAAAATATTTCTTCGATAAAGTACCCGTTGCGGATCCCTATACTTGGACATTTGATCATAAAGACCATGTTCACTTTGTTCTTTACCTAGGAACTCAGATCATTGGCTATACCCATCTTCAGCTTTGGCCAGACGATCGAGCAGCCCTGAGGATTATCGTGATAGATGAACCCTTTAGAAATGAAGGCCTTGGAGCACATTTCTTGAGGTTATGTGAGAGGTGGCTTAAACAAAAAGGATATTCGGTATTACAGACTCAATCATCGCCTGATGCCTTTGCATTTTACTCAAAGCATGGTTATACCGAAATGCCTTTCAACGATCCTGATGGGTATGAGAGTGATCCACGAGACATTGAATTGGGGAAGGTGTTGCGAGATGATTTCGTTTCATGTTTTACGAAGGGGCTTATATAAGAAATGATCAAAAACACAGCCTACAAAATATTGCACAAGATAAGAAGCAGGGTCTTTAGGACTCTCGGCTCAACAACTGTGGGCGCGAGAGCCCTTGTTGTCGATAATGATCATGTCCATCTGAGTTCAAAACACTTATTGCAAAGCAATAGTCTCACGCTTATATGTTAATCTTATAGGTTACTATTTGGAGCCATCTTAATATGTTGTTATTTAAAAAGCCTTCCCTTTTATTGTTTGTAAGTGCTGTCACTTTTACTCTTTGGACTCATGAACTTCAGGCGATGAAGGGTGCTGGTGATTCTCGTTCTGAGAAGGATAACGTTGGTTTATTTGGCAAAGTTACAAGCACAATAAGTTCCGTTCTTTCTCTTGGAAAGGAGGATAGCCCATCTGATCCTAAAGACGATCTCCTTCGCAAATATCCTTTAAACGAAGAAGGATATGACCTTCTAACAAGAGATGCTTATACAAACAAAGATGAAGTCCTTTTAAATGAAGTTGTGAGTCGGCATGAAAAAAAGCAAGGCGTGCTCTCAACTGCGGGAACGACTGCTTTTTGTAAATTATTTAATGAGCTAGCCGATCGGCATACAGAGAGTTGGGGGGCTGACATTGATTTTGGCAAAGCAGCGGAATGTTACCATAACGCTGAAAAATTAGGGGATCCCTCTGCCAGAAAAAATCTCCAAGGATTGGTCGATAAATTAGTATTTAAATTCCGTCTCGATGATATTAAAAGAGAAGCTCAACTTGAAAAACTAACATCTGTCTATTTACGCGAAGCCCGAGCGGATAATATTGAATTTTTAAAATGGCTCGCTGAAAAATTCAAATGTGATTGCACTGCCCATTGTGGACGTGCAGCACGGTGCTTTCTCAAGATGAGTGTGCTCGGCTGTGAAGAGGGAATAACTCAGTTCCATGCCCTTCTTGATAGATTTAAGAAAACACAATCGGATGAATCTCTAGCTTTAATGGCTAAAAGAATTTTTCCGATTTGTATTCAAGAAATTGGAGGTGACACAAGAGTTAGAACTTTTCTTGAGAAGTATTATAGAAATCCAAATTTTTTGAAGGGCGTTTTCTCTTTTTATATGGAAAAAGGAGATGCAGATTCCGTTAATGCCGCCATGGCACTTTATGAACAACATAAACGTGTGAGTAGAGTTGATTCATCTCATCTTCAACCCCTTATTGAATACTGGTCAAAAAAAGCAGATGCGGGAGATTTGGACGCTTGCCATAAAGTCATTGAGATGGCGAAGGGCTTTGGACTATCTATACGCTATGACCTCGCTGTTAAATATACCATCAAAGCTAGAGAGCTTGGCGAGGCAACGGCAAGAGAAGCATTACATCACCTTCTCGAAGGTATTAAGGCTTCGAGAAGTACAGTCTCTCCTCAAGAGGTTATGAGGTTTTTCCCCCTTTGCCTTGAAGAAGTCGAAAGAGGGGACGTTGAACTCGGAGCTTTATTAGAGAGAAAATATAGCAACGGAACCTTTTTAAGGGGTGTGCTTTCTTACTATGCTAAAAAAGGCGATGAAGTGTCCCTTAAAACAGCGCTTGAGATTTATGATCGACATAAAGTTGAAAGTAGAATTGACGCGGATGGTCTTGGGGATTTGAGAGACCATTTTATCCCCAAAGCGGATGCGGGAGATTTGGGTGCTTGCCGTAGAGTGATCGAAATGTCGAAGGGCTTTGGACGTTCTGTCCAGTATACTACGGCTATTGAATATTGCATCAGAGCTATAGAACTTGGAGATGCTGGGGCAAGAGATGAGTTAAATCAAGTTCTTGAAAATGCAAGTGAACAACTCTCAGAACAAGGGTTAAGCGAATTTAGTACGGAATGGATTGAGAGACAAAACGACGCTCGATTGTTTTACCGTTTGGGTAATGTGTATTCAAAACAGCGTTTTTATAAAGACCTTGCAATCGCCTCTGTTTACTACTTCAAAGCGATAGCTCTTGGTCATAACGAGTCTAAAGCTGCGCTTCAAGTGCCACTTGATAAACTCAAAAAAATCCCTTCCGACAGCAGGAAAAAATACATTAATGAATTTATAGCTCAAATATTTCCACTTTATCTGAAGGAAGCCGAAAGGGATGCATACTTTTGTAGAGTTCTGGCCAATGAGTACGTTTCAGGTGAACTCTTTGTAAGAGACATTTCGAAAGCCGTAGCCTTTTGTATTAAAGCGGGGAAGTTGGAGAAACAATCTGCTAAAGACATTCACTCTTGGGTTTTGAATGATATTGTTAAAGGTTCAGTCGTTACTTTTGGTGAAGTCAAAACCGTTTATGAGACTGAAGAACAAAACGAAAACTCGGATTCACTGGGATCCGTTCTGTTAGCAGAGCTGCATATGGCTGGTATGGGCCATGAAATAGGCGCAGATTTTGGCAAGGCTTGTGAGTATTTCAAGAAAGCGGGATCACGCGGAAATGTAGGTTCCCACCTGGCGCTTGCGCGGATGGCAGTAGAAGGACATACCTTTTTTGGCGGGAAGGTGGATCTCCCTCAGGCCGCACTAAGTTACCGGTCAGCGAGAGAAGCAGGTCATGGCAGTGTCAGAACAGAGCTTTGTGCCTTGTTCGATAGGGTGATGACAGTAAACAGCAAGGAAAGAGGTGATCAATTTCATCGCCTTGTTGATATCATTTATTCTGAAGCAGAGGGCACAAGAGATCCCCAGCTTATGATGAATCTGGGAAATATATTTACAAGACACGACTTGTTTATGGATTTTGAACGAGCTGCCCATTTTTTTGAGAATGCAGAAAGGCTAGGCGGGATCACTGCCTTAGCAGCGTTCGAAGGGCTTATCGACAAATTAAATACGATTCCCAAGGACCAAAGAGCCGTTCAGGCTTCAAAACTGAGACTCATCTGTGAGAGCAGAGTTGATATACCTCATCGCCTATTGGCACGCCTTAGTGAACACGAAGGAGCTTTTGACGAAGCGATTCGGTACTATCTTAAAATGGCATGGGCTGGTGATAGTGCAGCTGTTGGGAAGACCTGGGATTGTTTTGCTAAACAAAACGCAGATGTTACCCAGTCTGATTGTTTGGAAGCTATTGAAAAAGAGGTGGCTCTTGGCAATCCTCACGCTGCATTTTTTATGGGAACTTTTCTGGTCAACAATATTAATATCGAGAAGAAAGTTGAACATTTTGTTAACGCGGCAAGGTGGGGACATCCAGACGGTTTGAGCGCGGCTGAAGGTTGTTACGAAACTTTAAAAAGAATGGGAGACTTCCCAAAGCAACGACTGAGAACCGCTCTAAAACCACTTTTGGCTTATTATTTGGACTGCGCAGGGAATGGAAATGAATCCCTCAACCTCAGAATTGCAAACATGTATGAAAACGTATTCACTCATGATCAAGACGATGGAAAATCCGTTGACTGGTATGAAAAAGAGCTCATTCGTTTGGCAGCACTTGCCGCAAGAGGAGATCAAAAAGCATACGATGATGTTATTGAGTTGAACAATACGTTACAAGACAAAGGATTCTCTTTTGATCAAAGTTTTAGGTTAGCAACCCCGAGATTTGAGTTAGAACTTAAAAAGGCTCAAGAAGGTAATCCTAAATCGAAACACTATGTAGGAAAAGCTTATGAAGAGGGAAAGGGGACTCTAGTAGATGTAGAGCAAGCCGCCATTTGGTATTTGAGTGTCAGCGTAGAAGACGGTGTTGATTTTGACCAACGATTCAATTATTTATATGCCGTTGCGAATCCTATTCAACTTGAAAAACTATTTCCCCTCTATCTTGCTGAAGCAGAAAAAGGGAGTCCCCGCACTCCATACATCGTTGGAAAAATGTATCTTAAGGGACGTGGTGTTAGCAACGACGATGGAAAAGCGCTTCATTGGTTTGAAAGAGCATTGTCAAACAAAGATCCAAGAGCCGCTTACAGGTTAGGCCAGCTTTATCAACTGGGCCGTGGGGTTGCGGTAGATATTGAGCGCGCCTTCGCGTATTACAAACAGGGGAAATCCTTAAAAGGGGTTAACCTGTTTATTGAGAAAAAAATCGCCGAACCTGAAAAAAACACAATATTCACCTGGGAAAACTTCAAAGAAACACTTGAAGAATTTCAAAAATCCTATTCTCAACCTTCGATTTACAATGATCCCGAACAATCATCCCTTGTGAAACAATCTCCATTAGGCCAACAAATGGCTTTGGTTGAAGAGGGCATGAGTTCTCTATCTCAAATTCATGTGGAGGATCTTCGGGTTAGGCAACCTGGCTTTTTACTCACGGCACTCAAAATCAAACAAAAAGTGCCGGGATTTATAGAAACTTTTGAATATGATTCCACGACATACATTTCTGTGGGACGAGAGAACTGCCTACAAACAGATAAGATGAGAGATGCATTAGACAGATTTCATTTATCCGGAAATGCTGCCTCTAAGCTTGCTGAAAATTATACGGAATCCATTCGTAAGAACGAATCTAAGTTAACAACACTTTCGGCTCTCTCAATCGGTGACGAGAAGATGGCAAAGAAATTCGGTCGTTTATCAACGGCTCAAGAAAGATTGATCAATGAGAAGAAACGACTTCTGACATACAGAGCCGCAGGAATTTATCTTAAAGAATACATGAAGTTAGCGCCGAGGCGTAACGAAGAATTTTTCTCATCCGATGAATTTGGGTTTTTGAGATAAGCTCTTTTATAAAGAAGAAATGTTAGCCGTTTGATAATAGATCTCATCAACTTCCTCTATAAGCCCATCTGAGCTGCTGCGAAGGGTTGCCATGACATCAAAACCCCCCAACTTTTCTGAAACAAGTTGATAGCGTATGAAACACCTGCCTGGATCTTGGAGGGCTTCAACCTCTTTGACATCAATCGTCCACGGGCCTGCTTCTTCACGGCATATTAAAATTTGGTCTTTTAATCCATTGCGGTCTGCAACGAGCGTCTCTCCGTTTGCAATTTTTTGAAAGGATTTACTGAAAAGAGTCGAGATAACGTGGTCTGTATTCGTTTCCAAGCCTTGTCCAATATCAATTTGAAATTGATTGTATTTCTTTGCTAATTCCACACAGTTCATCATTCATTCTCCTTTAGATCGATCTCTTGATAATAGGGATAACCTATTCCACAGCATTTAGAAAGAGAAGAAGAACCCATGAATTTTACTTTACGGTTTGTAGACTTCAGTTTACCAATATGAGGGAAAGCCATTTCCTGGTGGTCGATGCGGCTCAGTGAGAGTCATTAAAATTTTAACATAGGACATATCATGAAAAAGTTCTTGTTCCTTGCAATACTTCTGGGACACTCATTGAGTGTTCAGGCTGATAAAGCGCCAACAATTCTTGATCGAGAAAAAGCCGTCGCTGAAGATAGTCAAAAAGCCCGTGAATTATCGGTTCACTATGAAAAATTCTATGATTTGATTGGTGATCATGAAGACGTCAAGGACATTACGGATGCTATTCTCAACAGTGAATTTATAAGTGTTGAAGATAAGAATATTATTCGCACCTATAATCGGAAGATTTATCTCTTTAAATACCCTAGCGATGGACTGAAACTAAAGGCAGTTATTAGCTTTACGACGCCTCTTAAGGATAGGAATTTACTGATATTGTTAAGGGGCGGGAATAAGAAGTTTGGCATTCCCTCTCCAACTTACGATTTTAACAATTACAAAGATTACACCATTATCACTGTTCTCTATCGAGATGGGGTAAACCCAGGAAAAGATGAATTTGGGGGACAGGATCTTAACGATGTCAAAAATGTAATCGACTTTATTCCCGAACTTGGAGCTCTATTGAAGGAGAACTTTCAATTCAATAAAACCTTTCTCCTTGGTGGTGGGCGCGGAGGGATGGAGCTCTTCTTAACATTATATAAGTATCCTGAACTCCAAAATCGAATCGATAAAGTAGTTTCCCTTTCGGGTTTCTATAATCTCGAAAAAGTGATGAAAGAAAGGCCTGATATGGCTGTCATGTTCAAACGAGATTTCGGGCTCACTGATCATAATAAAGCTTCTTGGTTAGCAGAACGAAATGCGATTGATGCTGTTAGGAACATCAAACCTGATCTCCCTATATTGATTATTCATGGATCAGAAGATGTAAGACATAGTGTAGGTGAAGCAAGAGATATAGTATCAGCCTTACTCTCTCACGGAAATAAAGTGAGTTACTGGGAAGTTGAGGGAGAAGGCAACGGTATTCGTACGATTAAAGATAAAATGGAGCGGATAATCGGATGGCTAGAGACAGGGATGTGAGCTTGATTAACAGCGGCGATAGCAGTAGGTTTTCTCAAAGGAGAAAAAAACATGAAAAAACGACAACTCGGAAATACAAACATCCAGGTCTCTGAGATTGGCCTCGGATGTATGGGAATGGCAGAGTTCTATGGCCCTACGAATGAACAAGAGAACATCGCAACTCTTGAGCGAGCTATCGAGCTAGGGGTCACCTTCTTTGATACGGCAGATATGTATGGTATAGGCTCGAATGAGGAGTTTCTTGGTAGGGTTCTGAAGCCTTACAAAGATAAGATCACCGTGGCAACAAAGTTCGGCTTTGTGAGAGAACTGGAAACTCCCTTTAAAATAACCGCTCCTATCTCATTATGTGGTCGTCCAGAGTATGCAAAAACAGCTTGTGAAGCCAGCTTGAAGCGGCTGGGCGTTGAGACCATCGACCTTTATTATCTCCATCGTGTTGATCCAAATGTGCCAATTGAAGATACGGTTGGCGCCATGGCGGAGCTCGTTCAAGAGGGCAAGGTGCGCTATCTAGGGTTGTCTGAAGTTAACGTGAATACCCTGAAAAAAGCCCACGCCATTCATCCCATTACGGCTGTGCAGTCTGAATATTCTTTGTGGGTGCGCAGTCCTGAAAAGGTGATCATTCCCACATGCGAAGAGTTAAAGATCTCGTTTGTTCCTTATAGTCCGCTTGGAAGGGGCTTTTTGACGAACAAGCTCACCTCAATTGAGCAGCTCGAACAAGGTGATTTCCGTCGTCTTGTGCCACGTTTCCAGGAGGAGAATGCAAAAAAGAATGCTCGACTTATTCAAGAGTTAACAAAGATTGCGGATGGGTTAAAGTGCACGCCTGCACAAGTAGCTCTGACTTGGATCCTAGCTAAATCTTCCCGTACGGTTCCCATTCCCGGAACAAGACATCCAAAGTATTTAGAAGAAAATGTTGCTGCAGCTTCAATCCAATTATCACATGATATTATGGATCAGATTGACGCGCTCTTTGACCCAAACAACATTGCAGGTAACAGACACACCGATGAGGGTATGAAATTATTGGAAGGTTGATTTTTATGCACTTATGCTTTATTGAACTATTATGTTTTATATGAGGAGTAATATTATGATTAACTTTAAAGCTTTCGCGTCCGTATGTGTTTTAACGAGCCTTTTGTCTGTCAGTTCTGTCCTAGCCATGAATGGTGGAGGAGAATTCTCGGATGAACTCGTGTTTGGGAAACCAGTTGCTCGGCATACACCCGCTGCTTTAAAGGAAGCGGGTGAACGGTATACCGCATTTATGACGAAGGCTGGCCAGTCAAATACTCCCATTACACAAGAGGATATTGACAAGGTTTTTGCTCATAAATGTACAAAAACTGTAAATTTCAAGGATATTCTTACAGAATCCAGTATGCTTATCGAGCAACTTGCTGCAGCACGAAAAAAAGTCGGCAAATGGACCATGAACGATATAACAATTAACCCTAACCCTTATTGTGGGTATTGCGCTATTCAATTTACGTGGGTAGGCGAAAATGCCCCAAAAAACTTTGTCAAGGCAGACTTACATGCGAATGAAAGTGGAATGTTTTTTTGGATAAACGAAGCTTACAATGAATGTGATGTAACACTTGGTACAAAACCAGTTGATGCGAAAGAGGGCGTCGCAGAGGTCTCTCAATAGCCTAACTTTTTAACGCAATGCCGACTTCTCTAAAATTGTTCAGGAGAATACTGATAGAGAGACGTATGCTCTACTTTCCAGGACCAGGCATCTCAAGGACAGATTGGATATTCAGATTCACAGCCCCGAACTTTATGGTAATTCTGTTCAAATTTTTATCATTTGGAAAGGTGGCAGCAAGAGTCTTAACTCCTTGGAGCAATGTTTTGTCCCCAAAGGATACTTTGATATTACAGTTATACTCCAAATGACATTTAACCGGATTCTTGTCTTTATCAAGAATTGCTTGATGGGTTCCAAGCGTGCACCCAAACACTTTAACCGCAGGAGCGTTATTGAGATGGTCTGCTGTACAAAAATCCTCGGCATTACTTGCTGTCGAAAATATAGCTGTTAATGTCAAAGCACTTGTCAAAGTTAGTATGTTTCTGATCTTCATCTTCTTTCTCTCTATTTGAATTTGATTCAGACTATATTCTCACGAATGTTGTTTATACTATTTGTGAACAGTTACTTTACAAGTAAGTTCTCCGTTATATAAACTAATATCGTATATTAAATTTAAATTATCTTCTTTTTTTATTTCTTTCATTTTTAGTTCGTTCGGGAGGGTACATTTTGTTACATGTTTGCCGATCAGATTTACCTCTGTTATAACTCCGCCTGGCAATAATGCTAAATGACCTGAAGCTAGCAAGTGAGAATCGTGGCTTTTGTGAACGGGTTCTTTATCAATTCTACCCTTTTCATAATGAACTTCGAACCCAGTTACACCCTTATCAAGCAGGTCATTATCATAATGTAAGGACAGGTATGGTTCCGCCCAAGCAGCACTTCCTAAAACCCCAATATAACTTATAGTTCCGAGTAGAATGATTTTTTTGAAAATGTTTGCTTTCATGACTTTATGCCTTTTCTGTTAACGCTACCTTTGTTTCCACACAATTTTTTTGTGATCTTTGAGTTTTATATTAGGTGATAATTATTAAAATACCGTTAAAGATACGAACTCAACATAACATTTATGGTGATCATTCACAGTTGTGGTTAATTTCATCTTTAAAATAACCCAATCGAGAAGTTTATTATTGAAAAGAACTTGAAATTGGAAGAACTTGTTCCTATGTTAAAAATGATGAATTTATATACAAATGTATTTATGAGGAGATGTAGCATGTTCAATATTAAGCCGACAGCATTTATACTTGTTTTGGCAAGCCTTTTAACATCCGGCGCAGCTTTTGCCGTGACTGATGATGAAGATTTATACGGTGGCGACAGTCCGATCACACCACGAGCCCAACCTCCAGTTAGAGCTCAGTATGACCAAGAGGATTTTGGTGTCAATGTCTTTGGAAATATTTGCTTGGAGCAAGTGGATCAAGGAGCAGATTATCTTCTCGCTGGACAGGGTGGTAACGATGTCATATATGGGGATATACATGATTTTAATAACATTAACTACTTCCATTTTAATCCTGAAATACAGCAACAAAACCCTATAGCCTTACCATTGGACGACGACCTTGACGAACAATAAATGTAGGAGCTATTCAGGTGTGAAGATCTCTCCGAATATAAACACTTAAGGCAGACGTATAATTTACACCTGTATATTATTGTACTTCCACGGAATTCCTCTGGAAAGCCAATTGTCTCGATAGAGAGGTTTGTATATGACGAGCGGCATCACACATGACCTGTACTCAATGGTAAAAAGGCAACGCATACGCCCACAAGGGTAACGGTTGGCACCAACAGTAGTCCAAATAAGGTCACTAATAATGGCAACATGATGAATGGCATGCGCTTAAGAGCGCCGTTAGAAGTCCGTACTGACATGAACCGTGAAGAGTTTGTTGCGGCTTTGATCAAGTCTGGAGTTATCAAACAATAAGTCATTCAGCTCTGGCTGGTCTTGTAGGAAAATATCCTCTCGATCAGCCAGGCTCGCTGTTTCACTTCGGTAGAAGACAATAAACCATTGGTAATCTCGTTCGTCATAAGCTCCCTGGATGCGAGACGACCTGCCCTGCACCTACCTTAAGTCTGCTTGCTCTTAAGACAGGAGTTTTTCAATGTCTTCTTTAGAATGCCTCGTCACCAAAGAAATGGTTTCTATACCTATACCATTTAAATGCATGGCCTTTACAATTTCTATATCTCTTTCTTTTTTACCCTTTTCGATTCCTTTTTCAACTCCCTCATCAAATTTCTGAGCCATAGAAGCAATGAATGCGCCTTCATATTTTTCGGCTTGATCATAAGTTAAAAGCTCTTCCTCATTCCAGGAAAAGCGGTTGAGCTCATCATAAGCTCTTTCAATGATTTGATCGTGCCCAATGATTTTATGCAGGTCTTTTTCTGAGGTCTCTTCTGCATGAATAAAAAAGTACATCCATTTATCAACAATATTCGTAAGTTCTCCAATGTTTTTATTGAATTTAGGGAGTTCTAAGAAAGTAAAGGAAAAATCCTTTAAGTCGTTTTCGTGACTATCTTTATCCAATATAACATGATCTGATTTAAAAACATTTTTTTTGTTTGGAAACATAATAAAATCAGAAATGGCTAAGAAAACAATTTCTTTAAGTTTATGATACTCTCCTCCTACGCGGGCTTGAGAAATATAGGCTTTAGAGGCGTAATATTGCGCTCTTTTTTCAAAACCTTTTTCTCTTGCGACTTGCATTTCGACAATATACTGGTTGCCTTTCTCATCTTTACAGAGAATATCAACAATACTTGTCTTTTTTGCAGCCGTTTCAGGATCTTGAATTGTCTTTAAGAAAGTGACCTCTTTAATAAGGCCCCTTGCTTTGAAAGTAATCATATCATTGAGAAAATGGATGAGGATATCCTTATTCTTTTCTGTCCCAAAGATTTTCTTAAAGGCTATATCGTTTTTAGGATCAAGGAATTTGGATAGCATAATTGAACTCACTTCTCTTAAATGTATATTACTAAGACTACACATTTTCACTACTTTTGCAAGGAATTAAAAGATGTATGATTACACTTATTGCAATAATTTTAAATCATCTTCTAAAAGAGTTTTTTGTGTTAAGAGTCTTATAATCTCGATTTGATCTTCTGATGTAAGTCTCAGTGAAAACATGGGTTCATCAAAATTTTCTATGGCAACATTTACTTTTGCAAGTTTTCTGAGTGTTTTCGCCCTCAGCTCTAATTTGAGCCCTTCAGGGAGCTCTCCTCCTCCAATCGCATCGCTATGAGTGCTTATGAGGATTGCTGAGGTTAAAAGAGATATAAAACTGTTTTTAAAAGATGGTTTATTCATTATCATGAAACTCCTAACAAATTAAGTCGAGATGCATATTCTATGTAAATATCTGAGAATGTACATCAATCTGTTGAAAAATTCTGTTGAAAAAACAAGCATTTTCCAAAAGGGTTTGTTTGTCTTGATGAAATGAGAGCTCCGCAAGTGAATCATGAGAGGCTGTTTTTGAATTTCTTCGCTTTAATTTTTGTTTCTCTTAAAATTTGTATTAATTTCATCAGTTGTTTTGTGACGTAGGCTTTCTAAAGTCCCTGGCGTATTCCTTTCAATCCGATCTTTATTGGCTTCAAACTCCGCTTTAGTACCGTACAGATCTGCTTCATTCATGTAAGTTAAATCTCTATTAAATTGAGCAGTTTCTTCTGGTGTGATATCAGACTTATTCTCCATTTTTTTCCTGAACTCTTTAATTCGGGCTTGGGTTTTAATGACTCTATCTGCTGTCGCTTCGGCTAGAAGCTTGCTATGTAAATGAGGGTCGTAATCATCCTCACCAGAAGAGCCTCCTCCATTATTCATAGCGAAAGCGGTGCTTACTGACACTAGACTCGTAAAAACAAGTGCAAATGTTGCATTTTTAAAATTAATCATAGTGTTTCCTTCATATATAATATATTAAGTCATTAATATAAATGTTACTGTAATTTTAACATAGAGATGGTGTTTCTCTTTTTCAAGTTTTTAAATATCTATCTAAATATGATGGAATTTGGCGGAACGTAAAGTTTTTACACGACTTTTTTTGTTGCCTTCTCGAAGATGAAAAATCTGGGACTTTGGAAATAGTGGACTCATTCTCATCTATACATCATATTCTACAAAATCACTCTGCATATCTAACGGTTTCTTGAGAGGGCTCACCTTAAATCTGCGAAAGATGTGGATCATTTTCTCAAAAGTATGGGAAAAAGGTTAGAGGCAGGTTTAATATCTTGAGGCAGAACGAATGTTGGAAAATATGAGAGACACTCTAGAACAAAGGTGTTTGAGCTGTTAAACTCGGCTCAGAAGCAATAGCTAAGGCAAGCATTTACAGATGACGTTTCCCTATAAAATCATTGATCTAACTCATCCTTTGTCTCCTACTATTCCAACTTGGGATGGCTCTTGTGGATTTGAGCATCACCTTCAACATGACTATCAGCCGAGTAGCACTACCTCCTTTAGGACCCATAGGGTCCATATGAATGAAGGCATTGGAACGCATATCGATGCTCCGGCGCATTGTATTCCAGGCGGTAAAACGATCGATGAATTAAATCTGAATGATTTGCTCGCGCCTTGTTTGGTCATTGATGTGTCAGCCAAAGCTCACGAGAGATATAGCGTGACTGTTGCTGATATTGAGGTGTTTGAGGAGAAGTATGGTCTTATTAAGCCCGGAAGCTTTATCATTGTGCGAACAGGTTGGGAGAAATTCTGGAGTGAGCCAGAAAAATACCGAGGTAACCTTGTATATCCTTGCGTATCTGTTGACGCTGCTCAATTTCTGTTAAAACGAGACATTGCTGGCCTTGGAATCGACACCTTGTCACCCGACAGACCCGACGAGGGTTTCCCTGTTCATACCACTCTCTTGAGCGCTGGCAAGTATATTGTTGAGAATATAGCAAATTCTGCTAACCTTCCCCCTGTTGGCTTCTATAGCCTCGCGTTACCTATCAAGATTCAGGGTGGCACTGAAGCCCCTGTGAGGCTTATTGCGATTGGCGAGTGAGAAGACTAACACAATGAAACAATCCTTTGCCAAAGGTATGGTCATCTTTACCGTCATCCTGATGGATCTTCTCACGGGCATGGAATTCGATCTCTTTGTGCCGAGCTTTCCTGAGTTACAAAGTCACTTTGGCTTGTCTCCTTTTTGGGTTGAAGCATCGTTGTCCGTCAATTTTATTGGATATTGTCTGGGCCTGTTCTTTGTCGGGGGTCTAGGCGATCGCTATGGCCGTAAGCCTATCATATTGATTGGGCTCGTGATTTTTATCATTGGCAGTGTCCTTTGTTTATGGGCACCCTCTTATTCATTCCTTCTGGGCGGCCGCTTTCTTCAAGGCATTGGCGTGAGTGCCCCTGCAATCCTCAGCTTTCTCATTATCGCCGACGAATATCCTCTTAAGCAGCAACAGGTCTTGATGGCAATGATGAATGGGGTTATGAACGCCTCTATTGCTGGGGCTCCTGTGCTTGGGAGCTATATCACACTGTATTTCCAATGGCAGGGTAATTTTAGGGCGCTTCTCCTTTTAGGTATGGCAGTCTTCGTGATGACAGTTCTTTTTATCCCGACTCAGAAACGTCCTGAGCATAAGGAAACCCTCTCGCTCCGTGGATACATCCCACTATTCAAATCACAACCCCTGACGCTGTTGCTCGTGCATTTTATCTTTGTGTCTGTGCCTTACTGGATTTTTGTTGGGATGTCCCCTTTGCTTTATATGGAAGACTTGAGGGTGAGTCTCTCACATTTTGGTTATTATCAAGGAGCTCTCGCCTTGGTATTTGCACTCGGAAGCTTACTCTTTGGCCTGATTATAGCTCGGTTTAACCAGAAGAAAATGCTAACCGTTTCATTTCAAATCACCATTATTGGCTTCATTTGCATCGCTTTGGTTGCTTACCTAGATATCCCAAATGCATTCCTTATTACACTTTCAATGATTCCCTTTATAATAGGTCAGATTATTCCGAGTAATTTACTTTTCCCCATAAGCCTAAACCTTATGCCGAAGGCAAAGGGGCGGGTAACAGCGGTCATCCAAGTGGGGCGTCTTATCTTAGTCTCAATAAGTCTTCAGCTTGCTGGCTATTTTTACCAGGGATCCTTTCGAAATATAGGAATACTTATCGCCTTATTCATTCTCGGCGGGATTATTACCCTGTTTTATGTGATCAAAAACAGAGAGATTATGGAGATCTCAGGAGAGTAATATTGGGTGTGATGAGTTTATGAACTTTCATTTATTTCTCTATCCACCCAATATTGAATCATCAACAAGACTAATCTCAATTCTTTCTTTAGAGCCACCTATGTTCTTTATAAATCAACATCAATGGCTTCAAGGGCAGCTTGAGCACACTCTCCGTCAAGGGCGGGAGTTGCTCCACTAATTCCTATTGAACCAATATGTTGCCCATCTTTCGTGATAATGGGAAGACCTCCCTCAAGCAAAACAATTCCAGGAACAGCCAGGTAAGGGGAATTGGGCAAGGTTTCGTTCCTAAGGGCCAGATCTTTCGTTGAAAGAGGCATGCTTGCTGACGTAAGGGCTTTCAATTGAGCCATCTGGACACTGATAAAATTATTGCCGTCCATCCGACGATAATACTTAAGATTCCCATGATTATCCATAATGGCAATCACTATTTTTATGTTCTTTTCGAACGCCTTTGCTTCAGCAGCATTCGCCATCCTTTTGGACATATCAAGGGAGAGAGCTTTTACTAAATGCGTCATGACTTTGTTTTTCCTTCTTTACTGAACCCCAATAATCTTTCCATTTGTGAGCAATTTTGAGTCATCTTTTTTATATCCTACATTAGATGCTATTTATACAACGAAAACCTTTTCGTAATTTGGCTGACTGTTTCCCACGGTCCATACAGGATCGCGGCGAAATATATGTGATCGTCTTCTGATACCTTGGACGTTCGCTCGACTTGTTCTTGCCATGTCCCGCCTGTCATGGTTTCAACAAAGGCAAGCTGGGTCACTCCTTCAGCCTTAGCCGCTAAAACGGCTTTACGAATTTCCCCTGATTTGCCTCGCAAAATGATATAGGGCATGCCTGACATTGGCCAAACGTTACCGTTTGCGTCAATATTGTCCTGCAGATACATCTCTTCTTTTCCGAATGATGCCCCTAAAGCAAGAGAAGCATGGGCAATCGCATTCATAGCAACGCCCACATCCGCATCTTTATTCACAATTGCGACAAGTTTATTTTTAAATGACATGTTATTTTCCTCTTAGTTATATACATAAGTTCTGAACATCCATGAGAAGCCTGGGCTTCAATTTGGATAACTTTTAATGAGATAAATTTTGGGTATTGAATATGCTCCGCCTTAGCGGAGGAGGAGTCCACTGAGTAAGTAAATCTGAAAATAGTTTGCGTCGCTGATCGACATTACATCACTTTCATCTGTTAAGCTCTACTTCTCAATAGAGTGCATATACATAAAATAATAGTTTCCAACGGAATGTCAAGGGGGTGGTGACCCTGTGTACGTGAGTGGCATATAAATATCAATTGTTTAAAAAATAATTGCTGTTATATCTTTGCTAAAAAAAAGGATTTAAACCATGCAAAAAACAACGACTCAGCTCCCAGAGATTCATTTAGTAGGGCTAAAGATAAGAACCTCTAATAAGGACGAGTCTAATTTTGAAAAAGGAAAGATGTTTCCTTGTATTCAAAAATATTTTCACGAGGGCATTTTTGAGACGATTCCTCATCGAAAACATCCTGGAACAACCTTTTGTGTTTATACAGATTATGAAA
This sequence comes from Alphaproteobacteria bacterium, assembly GCA_013287665.1. Lineage (GTDB taxonomy): Bacteria > Pseudomonadota > Alphaproteobacteria > UBA9655 > UBA9655 > UBA9655. The sequence goes on along the minus strand of JABDDK010000010.1, from coordinate 27,023 downwards.
GTGACCATAATGGTGAGTACACATACTTAATTGGTGAAGAGGTTAGCTCATTCGAGCAATTACCTGAAGGATTAGAAAAGCACACGATTAAACCTCAAACTTATACCAAATTTACCAACGGTCCTGCTCCTATGCCTCGTGTAGTCAAGGAACCCTGGCATAAAATATGGGAGATGACTGACGAAGAGTTAGGTGGTGAAAGACGTTATCACGCTGATTTCGAGATTTATGATGAACGTGCAAAAGACCATCAAAATGTTGTTCTAGATATTTACATCGGGATTAAGGAGTAGGGAATGGAATTAAAGATCTTTTCTCATCTTCAAATGGGGAATTGTATCTTCGTTGAAATAGTCACACTTAAGAGGTTCACTCATGATCATCTTCCTTAACGGTTGCTCCTCTGCGGGTAAATCAGCCATTGCACGGGCCCTTCAATTTCTCTCTGAAAAACCGTGGTTATTGATTGGTATCGATACTTTCTTTCAGATGATGCCCGCAGCGTACGTAGGCTTTGGTGATAAGGCGGATCAAGGGTTTCATTTTATTCCCGAACATGATGACCTTGGTCCGTTAATGCGGATTGAAGACGGTGCTTACGGACAAGCCATCGTTAAAACAGTTCCTAAGGTCATTCAAACCCTTGCCGATGACGGGCATGACTTGATTCTGGATGAAGTTCTCTTTGGAGATGAAAGTTTGAAACGTTATGTGCAAGCCCTCAAACATCATACGGTCTATTTTATTGGAGTTATGTGTGATTTAAAGACTCTTCAAGAGCGAGAGCTTCTTCGAGGAGATAGAGCCCTTGGCTTGGGTCGTGATCAAATCGGACGTGTCCACACTCCTGGTAGGTCTTATGATATGACAGTTGATACAACCCATACATCTGCCTTTGATTGCGCGAAAGCAATTTTAAAATTCATCAACGAAAACCCAAATCCACAGAGCTTTAAGCAGCACAAGGATAAGTGTTAAATGTGATTTATGAAGCCTTGAGGGACGATATTGATATGAAGTTGTCAGGCAGTAGGATTTGGAGCAAGCTTTATCGGGTATTAGTTCACATACGTTCAACTAAAAATGACTAAGAGACGAGAAAAAATTTATGAACCCGACTTTTTCTATTTTGCTCCCCATATGCTCCCCCGAGTCTTTCTTCAATTTTACCAGACCCCCTGAAACCCTTGGAAATACTGGTAGGCGCTACGGGATTCGAACCCATGACCCTCTGATTAAAAGTCAGATGCTCTACCAACTGAGCTAAGCGCCCCAAGACCCGTGAACCATATAAGCAACGTGAAAAGAGGTCAACCTAAATTGCAAACATTTTTTATGCGAGTTTACGGCGCTTCTCTATCATAACGATCATTAAGCCGGATAGAATGATAACAGCGCACCCAAATAACAAGGATTCTGTTGGCCAATTACTATAGAGCATAATATCTAGCATAACACTCCAGACCATGGCTGAATAAATCATGGGCGCAAGGATACCTGCAGATGCGTTGCGATAGGCAAACGTAACACAAAGTTGTCCGAGTCCGCCTCCAAGACCTAAACTAATGAGGGCAATCCATCCCCCAAAATCTGGGGTAATCCAAACAAATGGCACCACAAAAAGTAAAACACAGGCAGGAAGGAGGCTCCCTAAAAAGGTGAGCATAAAGCTGTTATTGGTTGAGGATAATAATCGACCAAATAGATTATAGGCTGACTCCATAAGCGCTCCCAAGATCACAAAGAGTGTCCCCCAATGGAAAACATCTCCTCCTGGTTTGGCGATAATCAAAACGCCAACAAATCCAAGGGCAACAGCCCCCCATTGAACGGCGCTCACTTTTTCTCTTAAAATAGGATAGGATAAAATGACAAGAAAAAGAGTCGATGAGAAATACAGAGCCATCGAATTCGATAAGGGAAGCATTCCAATCCCTAGGAAAAGAACAGAGAGGCCAATAGCAAGTAAAAAGGCTCTCGCAGCGTGAAGCTTCCACTCCTGTTTTGGAGGCATGACCCATCCCCCCCGTAGAGCTAAGAATAGTCCAGCAGGAAATGCCGCAAAAAAACACCTGAAAAAGACTAACTGGATCGGATCGTATTTCGCCGTTGTATCCTTGATGATCGCATTCAAGAGGGAAAAGATGAGCATCGCTCCTAAGATGAAGAGGATACCGCGTTTGGCTGAGGTGGGATGAATTTCTGACATGGTCGTTACCCTTGGCGTTTTTCTTTCACTAAACAAAATTTGATGATTTTGTCCAGATGTTTTAAACGCACTAGCATTAAAATTGTGAGGCACCATCACCTCTCCCCTGCGTGGGAGAGGTCGACCTAAAAGGTCGGGTGAGGGGGCGGTAAACACAATTCCGAAAAGACATTATGGATTAAGGATATCGATATTTTTACTCATAAACAAAGAGTTTTACTGAAACAACGGCCCCCTCACCCGCCCATCCGGGCGACCTCTCCCACAAGGGGAGAGGTGATGGTTCCGCTTATCATTTCACCAGATTTACCTTTACAGCAATGACGAACAACTTATTGAACTGTTGCCTTACCTGAACTCTTTTCCGCTTGCGCTTGTTCTTGTGCAACTTGATTTTGGTAAAGTGCCGCAAAATCAACTGGTGTCAAGAGAAGGGCTGGATAACCGCCTTCTTGCGACGTTGTTGCAACAATGTTACGTGCAAAGGGGAACAAAATCCGAGGGCATTCGATCATCAAAATCGGACGGATATATTCTTCTGGAACTTCCTTCCCAACTGTAAATACACCGGCATATTCAAGATCAAGCAAGAAGACTTGAGCGTCCTTACGCTTCGCATCTACAGTTGTCCGTAGAGTTACCTCAAACGTCCGATCTGCTAAATTATGGGCTTGAGCCTCAATATGCACGGAGATGGATGGTCTTTCCTCATTGCCCGTAAGATTTGAGATAGGTGATGGATTTTCAAAGGATAGATCTTTGATATATTGACTGTTAACAACGAGAGGAGCTTGAACATCATGCTGTGTCGTCGCGTTAGCATTTGTTTTTGTTGTATTTTTTGTCGTCGTTTTTTTTGTATCTTTCTTAGCCATTTTTTTACCTTCCTTAATGTTATAGTCCCGAGTATGTCATACATATGTTTAATAACAAATCGTTGAATATGCCAGAAAGATTTTGATAGGATTTGTGATAAGATCAATCCTGGCGAATTCTTACAACTTATGTTAAAGAGCATCTCATTAAAAGGTTAAAATATGATGAATCAATTGCAAATAGTTGTACTCGCTGCAGGTCACGGTACACGAATGAAGTCAGACATCCCTAAAATCCTTCATCCCCTGGGGGGAAGGCCTGTGCTTCACTATGTGTTAGATTTGGCGTGGGGGGTGGCACCAAAAGAAATCGTTTTAGTCGTGAGTCCTGCTTTAAAAGGCATTCAAACGCCTTTTAAGCATCAAACCGTTGTGCAACATCCAGCACGTGGCACAGGAGACGCTGTAAAGTGGGCGCTCCCTCACTTAAAGCCGGAGGGATTTGTGCTGGTCCTCTTTGGGGATACGCCCCTGATTCGACAAGAAACAATTGAGACCATGCTGGCCCTTGCTCAAAGGAAGTCCGACCTCGCTGTGATTTTACTCGGCATGTGCCCGAAAGATAAGCAAAACTATGCGCGCCTTGTCCTTAATGACAAGGGAGAACTTGAAGAAGTCATTGAATTCAATGACTTAAAGGGAAACCAACATGAGATTGCCTTATGTAATTCAGGTGTTGCCTTAATTAGAGGAGATCTATTAGAAAGTCTCCTCGCAAGTCTTACACCGAACAATGCAGCAAACGAATATTATCTAACGGACCTTGTGAAAATTGCTCGCGGGAAAGGCTACACCTGTGGTGTCGTGGAAGGCAATGCCTCAGAATTTATGGGAATTAATACTCGTGGGGATCTAAGCCTTGCAGAGGCCACCCTTCAAGACAGGTGGCGGGACAAAGCCATGACCGAAGGTGTCACTCTTTTAGATCCCAAGACAACGTATTTTAGTTATGATACAAAGCTAGAGACTGATGTGACGATTCACGCTTGTGTCGTCTTTGGTCCTGGCGTTGAGATCAAAAAGGGCGCTGAAGTCCTATCCTTCTGTAGAATAAGCGATTCTCATATTGGAGCCAAAGCTGTCGTCGGACCTTTCGCTCACCTAAGGGGGGGCGTCATCCTTCATGAAGCCGCTGAAATCGGTAATTTTGTTGAAGTTAAAAAATCCACTTTTGGAACCAAAGCGAAAGCGAAGCATCTCAGTTATATCGGCGACACGGAAATCGGGGCTGAGTCCAACATAGGGGCTGGAACCATCACATGCAATTATGATGGCTTCCGTAAATCCAAAACTTCCATTGGAACGGGCGTTTTTATCGGCTCAAACACTTCTTTAGTGGCACCAATCTCAATAGGAGATTATGCTATGGTTGGTGCAGGCAGTGTCGTTACTCAAAATGTAGAGAGCGGCCATTTAGCTCTCGCGCGAGCCGCGCAAACGACCATAGAAAAGGGTGCAGAAAAATTTAGAGAGAAGCGTAGAACAGGAAAGGAACTTTAATATTATGTGTGGAATCATTGCAATTGTTGGGAATCACCCTGTCGGCCAAAGACTTCTCCATGGCTTAGAAAAACTTGAGTATCGCGGATATGATTCCGCGGGTATGGCAACAATCTCTGATGGCAAAATCCATAAACTGAAGGCCGAAGGCAAGCTCATTAAACTCAAGGAAAAATTCCTAGAAACTCCGCTGGAAGGGTACAACGGGATTGGTCACACACGCTGGGCAACCCATGGGCAACCCACTGAAATCAATGCTCACCCACATACAAATCCTAAAGTGGCCCTCGTTCACAATGGAATCATTGAAAATTATGCAGAATTGCGTCAGGATTTGGAAAGCAAAGGATGTGTCTTTGAGAGTGAGACAGATACAGAAGTTGTGGCCCATCTTATTGCTCATCATATTGAAAAAGGACTGATTCCTCAAGAAGCAGTCGCCAAGACCTTAAAGCTTCTCAAAGGCTCGTTTGCCCTTGCCATCCTCTTTACAGGTTATGACAATCTTCTGATTGCCGCTCGCCAAGGCGGAAGTCCTCTGGCGATTGGCTATGGGGATCATGAAATGTATGTGGGATCGGATGCCATTGCCCTCGTTGCTTTAACGCAGCAAATTTCCTATCTCGAAGACGGTGATTGGGCTGTTCTCTCTCCTGAAAGTGTCTCTATTTTTGATAAAGATGACAAACCCGTTGAAAGGGCGATTCAAAAAAGTCAGGTTTCAGAGAGTTCAATTGGCAAAGGTGACTATGACCACTTTATGATGAAAGAAATCTTTGAACAACCGAGAGCCATTGAAGCAACAATCAATGCCTACCAAAAGGACGGCGCTCTTGATCTCCCCTCTCTGCCTTGGGATAGCATTTCACGCATGACAATTTCAGCGTGTGGCACGGCTTGTTATGCAGGCCTTGTTGCAAAGTATTGGTTTGAGCGTCTTGCCCGCCTATCCGTTGAAATTGATGTTGCCTCCGAATTTCGCTATCGCACGCCGCCCCTTCCTGAAAAAGGGTTGAGCCTTTTCATCTCACAATCCGGAGAAACAATCGATACCATCGCAGCACTTGATTATACAAAGTCTCAAGGCCAAACCGTTTTATCCATTGTTAACGTGCCTGAGAGCTCAATTGCCCGTCGCTCGGATGCTGTTCTCCTTACAAAGGCAGGTCCTGAAATTGGCGTTGCTTCGACGAAGGCTTTTACAACCCAACTCTCAGTCCTCGCCCTCCTTGCTTTAGATGCCGCTCATAAAAGAGGCTGTTTGGACACAAAGACGTTTGAAGAGATGCTCTTTGGCCTCCGTTTCTTGCCCGCTCTTTGTGAAAGTGTTCTGACCCAGAATGCGAAAGCAAAGGCCATCGCAAAGTCTCTCTCAAAGGCCAGAGACGTCTTCTTTTTAGGGCGCGGTGTCAGCTACCCCATGGCCCTCGAAGGGGCTCTTAAACTTAAGGAAACAAGCTATATTCATGCGGAAGGTTTTGCGGCAGGTGAGATGAAGCATGGCCCCATTGCCCTGCTCGATAAGAACCTACCTGTTGTGGTTGTCGCGCCATATGACGATCTTTTTGAAAAGACCGCCTCGAACATTCAAGAAGTTGCCGCTCGCGGGGCCCACCTCATTATTCTTACAGACAAATTGGGGATGGCAAAGCTAGGGTCTCTTCCTGCAGAGTATTTCATACTTCCTGAGACGACACTGCTGACCTCCCCCATTGTGTATGCCCTTCCTCTTCAGCTCTTGGCATACCATACAGCTGTGATTAAAGGGACGGATGTGGATCAACCTCGCAACTTGGCGAAGTCGGTTACGGTTGAATAGGAAAGAGTGGATCTACTTTTTCCTGTCCTCCATTAAAAAATCAAGGAGACTTAGTTGAGCCTGACAAACCGTCGTATCCACTAATTTTATATCATTAAAATTAGGATTTGTTTTCAATGCCTTAATGATCACGCCGGCTCCTGCATCTTTAATTCCGCACTTCATTAAATGTAAAGACGTCAGCGATTGACTCTGCATAAAGGCCTCAATATCACCATGCCCCACCGGTGTTTTGAGTAATCTTATATGGGTGAGAGTTGGAATGCTTAAAAGCTCTTGTAAGGCATCACTTTCAATTATAAATCGTTTGAGACTTAAAGAGACGAGAATTCCATCACGTTTCAGAGTCTCTACCATTGGACGATCTAGTTTGCCTTGATTAAATTCAAGGGAACGTTCAAGATTTTTACATCCATTCGTGGTATATTTAATTTTGGGACACGCTTGAGTGAGGCCTCTCAAGACGTCAGACGTAATTCCCGTACGGTCCACATGCAGTTCTTCTAAAAGAGGACAGTCGATGTGAAAAGTTGCTAAATCAGAGTTATCACTTAAATTTAGGTAAACGAGTTGATCAGCTGTAAGGCGTACTTCTTTGAGTGAACACCGATTCAGATATAAAGATCTTAAGTGGTTGAAACTGAGGGGAAGAGGTAAGCTCGGAACTCCTAAACGAACTAAATGTCTATTTCCTGTTAAATTTAATAAAGTGAGAAGGGGAATTTCTGCAATATTCACGACCATATCTTCATTAAGATTTCTTTCTGGTAAGTGCAGGTTAACTTCCTGTCCCGGCTCTATTGCATTTTCTATCGAATTTAAAATATCGACGGAAAAAGGATCTTGAGAAAACTGAGGGGCTTTCGTTCTTAAGTCCGGATTTTTTAGGTGAGGACAGTCCGTACATTGCACTGATTTAAGACCTGGACAGCTTTCTGCGAGTCCATCCAAAGCTTTATCCGACACGCCTGGTGACTTGTTGAGTTCAAATGACTCCAAAGAATCACTTTCAACACGAAGATCTCCTAACTTTGGATTTAAGGACAAGGACAGAATCTTCAATTTATCTCCTGCGACATTCAGACTTGTTAATTTAGGGCACTCTGTGACCCACAATTTCTCCAAGCTCGGAAGAACGAGAGGTGAGGCAACATCCCCTATTTGCACAAGGGAATCACTCATCAGAAAGGCCGATGTCAAATGAGGATGGCTCAGTATAATTCCGACGGCCACATCTCTGATATTCATGGATCTGAACTCAATGTCAGTGAGATAAGGAATTCGAACCAGTTCCCTGGCGACATGGCGACTCATGTAAGCATGAGAAAAATTCAATGTTAAGGGATCTGGTGTGAGAGGTTGTACCGTTAAATTAAGTGTCGTTTGAGATATCCACGGGAGGCGTTCTCTTACCTCACGGTTTTTAAGCTGAGGACACCCCTCACAAGACATCGATTCTAAGTTCGGGCAGGTTGAAGAGACACGATCTAATGTACTATCGGCAAGACCAATCGATCGGTCCATGAGAATTCTCTTTAAAGCACCACCTGCAACGCTGAGATAGCTGAGGGCTGGATCATCTTGTATAGATAAAGTTTGCAACTGACCCGCTCGAAGGGTGACCTCACTCAAGAGTGGACAATGATTGAGCCTTAATTCCTGCAGCGAAGGATAGTCCACATACGCTGCAAAGACCCAAGCAACTCGACTTCCAAACATATTGAGCTGAGGGGAATGGCTAAGATCTAAATGCTCGAGCGATGGACATGTTGTGGGTAAAGAACTCACGAGTGAGGTGTTGACGCCCTCACAGCCCTTCAACGTAAGTTGGGTTAAATTTCGAATCGTAAACTTTTCCAGAAAATCAGATGAAGAAAACATCTTGCAATTATTAAGCGTCAATCGCGTGAGTAAATAGTCTTGAACTCTTGATACAATGTTTTTTTGAACACCCTCCTCGAGAGGCCCCATATCTAAACCTTCCAGTGCCTCTATGTTTACAGCTTGTGTATTCTCGGAACTAAAACTGAGAGGAGGTCTTCCAGTTCCCTTTTCATCATCCTCGCTTCCACGCATCGCAAAACTCTCTGCGGAAAAGGTCATAAGGAAGAAAGAAAGACTGAATATATATTTGAGTAAATTTATAATTATCCCCCCTTATTAAATAGTAATGAATATATCGCATGTTATTGTATACCATAAATAAGTTAATAAAGAGTGAGTAATGAAGTAAAACAGTCTTCACCTCTCTCCTACGTGGGAGAGGTCGACGCGCAGCGGCGGGTGAGGGGGCGCCAACACACATTCAAATCGACATCATTGATTTCCTCAGCTTAGAGAAAAAACAAAAGATTGGACTCGATGGAGGAAAACATGCAGACCAAAATGCCTATGATACTAATTGGACAAGTTTTCTTGAAAAAGATGGATTTAAGCCCCCTCACCCGCCGCTGCGCGTCGACCTCTCCCACGCAGGGGAGAGGTGAAGATTCTTTGTACCCATTTCCCTTTGATATATTTCTGTCGACAGGATAAATTATCACTATGACAGCTAACACAAGACCAGAAATTCTCTTCCCCCTGTATTCTCCCCTACAGACTCTAGCGGGGGTGGGGCCACAGCTTGCCAAATCCCTGAAACGTCTTGATAAAGAGCGTGTCGTCGATATGCTGTGGCATCTGCCCGTCGGAATTGCTTATTTTCCTCTCAAGACATCCTTGAAGGGGTGCCTGCCTGGTGAGCCCATTGCAATCGTCGTTGATGTCGTAGCTTACGAAGTCCCTACACGGAAATATACGCAACCCATGAAAGTGGCGTGTGAAGTGGGGGACACGGTCCTTTCCATAACGTTTTTCAAAGGAGATCCGAAAATTGTGGAATCCCGTTTGCCCGTTGGACAAAAACGCCTTGTGTGCGGGAACCTTGAGCGCTTCAATGGGTATTGGAATATCGCCCATCCGGAACGCATTGTCCCCGCAGATGTTGCAACCTATTGGCAAGATTTTAGTCCTGTTTACCCCCTCACAGCGGGACTGTTTCAAAGCCAAGCCCAAAAGGTCACAAAAATGGCTTTGCAAAGGGCTCCAAACTTGCCCGAATGGATTTCCCCCGATCAAAAGGAAGGGTGGCCAACATGGCGAGAAGCTCTTGAAAAAGTACATGCACCAAAAGAATCGAACGATCTTGAGCCCCTCCACCCTGCACGGCAACGCCTTGCTTTTGATGAGCTTTTTGCGGATCAGTTGTCTCTGGGCATTGTGCGCAGACTTCATCCCTTAGGGAAATCCATTGTTTCCGAGGGTCATTTGAAGGATAAAATCCTAAAGGCTTTTGGCCATTCCTTAACGCCCGGTCAAACACAGGCTTTGAGTGAAATTGAAGCGGACTTATCAGCTCCCATTCGAATGGTTCGTCTTCTTCAAGGAGATGTCGGGTCAGGCAAAACATTGGTAGCCCTTCTTGCCATGGCTCATGCCATTGAAGCTGGCTTTCAAGCTGCCCTTCTCGTCCCCACCGAAATCCTGGCAAGCCAACACGTAAGAACCATTACAGCTCTTGCCGAACAAGTTGGGATTGAGGTCGCCTTATTGACGTCGAAACAAAAAAAGAAGGCTGAGATTTATGAAGGTTTAGCATCCGGCAAGATTCAGCTGGTTGTTGGAACGCACGCCTTGTTGCAAGAAGCGGTCCAGTTTGCGAATCTCGGTTTAGTTGTGATTGATGAACAACATCGCTTTGGCGTCGAACAACGCTTGAATTTGACAGAGAAAGGGAAAGCCGTTGACGTTCTTGTCATGACAGCAACCCCGATTCCCCGAACGCTCCGTCTCACGGCCTATGGAGATCTAGAGGTTTCTCGTATCCCCGATAAGCCCCAAGGCCGTAAGCCTATAGGAACCCGTGTGCTCGGTCTAAAACACCTAAATGAGGTGTGTGAAGGGCTCAAGAGGATGATGGATAAGGGTCAGAAAATCTATTGGGTTTGCCCTCTCGTTGAAGAATCAGAGACCCTCGATCTTGCCGCAGCAACAGACCGCTATGATCACCTCAAAGCGATGTTTGGAGACGATAAGGTTGGACTTGTCCACGGACGCCTAAAGAGTGACGAAAAGGAAGCAGTTATGGTCGCTTTCAAAGATGGACCCTCTCAAATCCTTGTCGCAACCACAGTCATCGAGGTCGGTGTCGATGTCAGAGATGCCAACGTGATGGTCATTGAACATGCCGAACGCTTTGGTCTCTCCCAGCTTCATCAGCTCCGCGGCCGTGTAGGACGTGGGGACCAAGAAGCCCACTGCTTATTACTCTATGGATACCCCATTTCAGAGATCGGTAAAAGACGCCTTCAAGTCATGCGGGAGACAGAAGATGGATTCCGCATAGCAGAGGAAGACTTGGCCTTGCGCGGCGGCGGAGATATCCTTGGCACAAAGCAAAGTGGCCTGCCCTCCTACAAATTGGCCGATCCCCTAACCTGCGGTCATCTCCTCGAAAAGGCCTACAACGCCGCAAAAACATTGCTTAAAAACGACCCAAAACTAGAGTCCCCCCAAGGACAAGCCGCCCGCCTGTTGCTATATCTCTTTGGTCAGGAGAAGGTGATTCATACGTTGAATTCGGGGTAAGGCTGTTCACCTCTCCCCTTGTGGGAGAGGTCGACTCGAAGAGGCGGGTGAGGGGCCGTCATTTCAGTAAGACTCTTTGTTTATTAGTAAGGATATAGATATCCATAATGTCTGCTGTATTTGTGTTGACCGACCCCTCACCCGCCGCTGCGCGTCGACCTCTCCCACAAGGGGAGAGGTGATGGTGCCCCGTCTCACTTGACCTTCGTGATATACCTTACTATATGTTAAAAAACCCTTGGAGTTATTATGCTTTCGATCTTTAAAAAGGCAGAACCACTTATTGAACAAACAGTCTTTCCCTATGGGAACATTGACTATCCTTTGATGTATAAACCAAATCCACGGGCAAAAAGACTCTCTTTACGATTCTCCACAAAGGAACTCTTTTTTGTTTTGACGATTCCGCCAAGAACGAGCAAATCCCAAATCCAACTTTTTTTAAAACGCTGCGTTCCGTGGGCCGAAAAGCAAGTGTCTCAAGTGTCAACGCGTTTGAAAATCGTTCCGGGTACGGAAGTGAAGTTGAATGGAAAAACCTATCGTTGTGTAACCGATCCTTTGCGCAAGAAACCGGCTCTTTGCAATGAAACCCAAACGATGAGATTACCAAGTCGCCTGACACAAAAGGGACTGCATGACTTTCTTAAAAAGAAAGCGGCTGACTATTTTACACCTCTTATCGAAGAAATCGCATCAAGAATGGGGCAAAGGATCGAAAAGGTATCGTACAGGGACACAAAATCTCGGTGGGGGAGTTGTTCTGCAAGGAAAACCATCTCTTTAAACTGGCGTCTGATCCTCGCGCCCCCGGAAGTCGCTCATTATGTCTGTGTCCATGAAGCCGCTCATTTGACTCATATGAATCACAGTAAGGACTTCTGGAATCTCGTTGAAGACCATTGCCCACGCCACAAAGTCCTCCGCAAGTGGCTTAAAACCAATGGGACTTCACTTCTCTCTATTTGACTTGCACTTCTTCCCAAAACGAACATAAATTGTTTCACGTGAAACATTTCAATTTTCGAAGAGGACGCTATGGCCGGTCATTCACAGTTTAAGAATATTATGTACCGTAAGGGTGCGCAGGACGCAAAACGCGCGAAGGTATTTACGAAGCTCATCCGAGAGCTGACGACAGCTGCCCGCATGAGTCCGGACCCAGAATCCAATGCACGCCTCCGCCAAGCCATTATTGCGTCCCGCAGTGCAAACATGCCGAAGGATACGATGGAGCGCGCCATTAAACGAGGAGCCGGTGGTGAAGATATGGCGGATTACGTAGAAGTCCGCTACGAAGGTTATGGCCCTGCAGGTGTCGCTGTCATCGTTGAAGCTCTCACGGATAATCGCAATCGTACCGCTGGTGAAGTTCGCGCAGCCTTTACCAAATATGGTGGGAATTTGGGGGAAACGAATAGCGTGAGCTTTATGTTTGATCGTGTCGGTGTCACACGCTACGTGCAAGGCACTCTCAATTTCGATGACCTCTTTGAAACAGCGCTCGAAGCCGGTGCCCAGAACATTGAAACCACCGATAAGGGGTACGAGATCGAGTCCACTCTTGAAGATTTTATCAACGTTAGGGATGCGCTCATCGCAAAATTCGGGGATCCTGAAAGTTCTGAATTGATTTGGAAACCCCAAACAACAACAGCGCTGGATGAAGAAAAGGCCACATCCCTTTTCAAATTCATTGATGTCCTCGAAGATAATGACGACGTTCAGGCCGTGTTTGCGAATTTCGAAGTGTCTGATGACGTCATGGAAAAGATAGCAAGCAAGAATTGATGGATAATTCCAGAATAACACGCATCATTGGCCTGGACCCAGGTCTGCGCATCACAGGATGGGGAATTATCGACGTTGAAGGATCAAAATTATTTCACGTGAAACATGGGATCGTCAAATCAAAGGATGGAGAAGACCTTTCCACCCGGCTTGTTAGTCTCTATAGTCAGCTTGTTGATATTATCCAGCAGTACTCCCCACAGGAGGCCGCTGTGGAGGAGACGTTTGTGAATCAAAATCCATTATCTGCTCTTAAACTCGGAACGGCACGAGGTGTTGTCTTGTTAGCCCCTGCCTATGCGGGTCTTATTGTGGGGGAATACTCGGCGAATAAGGTCAAAAAGAGTGTGGTTGGCGTAGGGCATGCCGATAAATCCCAAGTGGCAATGATGGTTGGACGTCTTCTCCCCAAGAGCGGTGGCGTCACACATGATGCGGCCGATGCCCTTGCCGTTGCGATTTGTCATGCCCACCATCGAACCTTTCAACAACATGTGAGGATGGCCCAATGATTGCAAAACTAACAGGCGTTATTGATACCATTGGGGAGAATTTCCTGATCCTCGATGTTAACGGCGTCGGATATCTGGTTTCCTGCTCCAGTCGAACCTTAACCTCCATCGGGGCGAAGGGAGAGCGGGCGGTTCTCTTTATCGAAACGGTAATGCGCGCAGAGAGCTTGCAACTCTATGGCTTTGGATCTCACGAAGAACAAGACTGTTTCAAATTAATGACAACCGTTCAGGGTGTCGGCATGCGCATGGGCCTTTCCCTTCTCTCAGCCCTTGCACCGAATGATATTTATCGAGCGATCGCGTCCCAGGATAAAGCCACATTAACGCGAGCCGATGGCGTAGGACCTAAGCTTGCAAGTCGTATTTTGACAGAACTTAAAGATAAAATTCCGACCGAGATTAGTTTTGCAAGTAATGTATATACGCACCCTTCCTCACTCTCGCCAAGTACGGAAGAGGCTGTCTCAGCCCTTGTGAACCTCGGCTATAGGCGTATTGAAGCTGTGACCGCCGTAAGTAAGGCTCAACAAACACTTGGAGAGGAAGCACCTCTCAATGATCTTATCCGCGGGGGTCTCAGTCACTTGGCACGGAGTGGAACATGACAAATGCGTCCCCTCGTCTTGTAAATCTTGAAGAACAACCCGAGAGTGCTGAGCTTTCCTTAAGACCTTTGCACCTCGAAGAGTTTGTAGGTCAAGCCCAAGCTCGAAAGAACTTAAAGGTCTTTATTGAAGCCGCCAAAACGAGGCGGGAAGCCATGGATCACGTGCTTTTTTATGGGCCACCGGGCCTGGGTAAAACAACCCTTGCTCAAATTATGGCGCGCGAATTAGGTGTAGGCTTTCGTTCCACATCTGGTCCTGTCATAGCACGCGCTGGGGATCTTGCGGCTCTTCTGACAAATCTCCAACCCTATGACGTTCTTTTTATTGATGAAATTCATAGACTTAATCCAGCTGTTGAGGAAATCCTATATCCGGCCATGGAAGATTATAAACTCGATCTGATGATTGGTGAGGGTCCTGCGGCTCGCTCAGTTCAAATTGACCTTCCCCCCTTCACCCTTGTGGGCGCCACAACTCGGACGGGGCTCATCTCCTCCCCCCTCAGGGATCGATTTGGGATCCCTGTGCGTCTTATCTTTTACACACCCGATGAATTGAAAGATGTGCTTTTAAGAGGAGCCCGCGTTCTGAATATGCCCATCACGGAAGAGGGTGCCTTTGAGATTGCAAGACGCTCGCGGGGCACGCCACGCATTGCCTTACGGCTTTTAAGGCGTATCCGCGATTTTGTTCATGTTGAAGGCGACACTCAGATTACGGGACCTCATGCTGATCGGGCCCTGACCCACCTGGAAGTTGATACCCATGGACTGGACTCTATGGACCATCGGTACCTCAAGCATATCATTGAGCATTTCAGCGGTGGCCCTGTGGGGCTTGAAACGCTCGCAGCAGCCCTTGCAGAGCAAAAGGATACCTTAGAGGATGTCATTGAACCCTATCTTCTCCAGCAGGGGTTTATTCAACGCACACCCCGTGGACGCATGCTGACACCACGAGCCTATGAGGCGTTAGGGCTTAAGGCTCCTCATTTGCCTCTTTTTGAGGAATAAGATGATCACTCAAACGTATCGTGTTTACTATGAAGATACTGACGCAGGTGGCATCGTTTACTATGCAAATTATTTAAAATTTGCTGAAAGAGGACGTACAGAACTACTCCGTTACATGGGTTTTAGTCATACAAAAATGATGGAAGATCAAGGTGTTAACTTTGTTGTGAGGTCTTGCCTGTTGAATTGCCTTGCTCCTGCACGCTTAGATGATGTATTAGAAGTGAGAACGCGCTTTAAAAAACCTGGTTTTGCAAAGCTTGAGGTTGTTCAGGAAATTGTACGTGAGGGTCAAGTCCTTGCAACCCTTGATGTGGTACTGGCTTGTATCAACTCTGTTGGAAAGCCTGTGAAGTTAAATGAAACGTTTCGTCAGACCCTTTTAGATGTGGAGTAATAAAAATGCCCGAAACAACACCTTTACCTGATATTAGCGGCGTAACAGTTGCCGCAGAAATGGTAGCCCACGATTTATCTTTGTGGGGCCTTTTTATGTCCGCCGACCTTGTGGTCAAACTCATCATGCTGGGTCTTATCGCAGCTTCCTTTTGGTCATGGACGATTATTTTTAACAAGTCCTTCCGTATCAAAAGTCTCATTGCTGCGGCTCACCAATTTGAAAACGCTTTTTGGTCCGGGGGCTCTTTGGATGCTCTCTTCGACCGCATTGGGACCCAACCCCGTGACCCAATGAGTGCTGTTTTTGCAGCAGCTATGCGGGAATGGAAGCGCTCAGGATCAAATGGCAAGTCAGCTGTAACCATATCAGAACGTGTGGATCGAGCCATGCAAGTCACCGTTGGGCGTGAAATGGATAAACTCGAGCGCCATATGCTCTTTTTAGGGTCGGTCGGCTCGATTGCCCCCTTCGTTGGTCTTTTAGGGACTGTATGGGGAATTATGAACAGCTTCCAAGCCATTGCTGGCTCAAACAACACAAGCCTTGCCGTTGTTGCCCCTGGTATGGCTGAAGCTTTATTTGCAACAGCCCTTGGTCTGTTGGCTGCGATTCCGGCTTTAACTGCGTACAATAAGCTTTCACTTGAGCTCAATCGCTATGCAAATCGTCTTGATTCATTCTCTAATGAATTTGGAGCTATCATTTCTCGTCAGCTGGATGAGGGTCATTGAGATGGCTTTTGCACTCTCTAACAATCCAAGGAGGCAAGGCTCGCGTCGTCGTGCGGATCTTAAGGTAGAGATTAACGTCACCCCTATGGTTGACGTCATGCTCGTTCTCCTTGTGATCTTTATGGTGACAGCGCCATTGCTCACCGTCGGCGTTCCTGTGGATCTTCCGAAAACGAAAGCTTCTGTGATGAATGAGAAAGAAGAACCCCTGACAATTTCTTTAGACGCCAAGGGAGTCATCTATCTTCAAGAAACGCCTCTGGAATTAGATGTCCTCATCCCAAGACTTGTTGCAATAACGGGTACAAACCCAGATACACGCATTTATGTCAAAGGTGACAAGGGCATCGCTTATGGACGTATCATGGAAGTCATGGGCGCCGTCAGTTCGGCAGGATTTAAAAAGGTTGCACTTTTGACAGAACTCCCTTCAACCCCGGTTAAGAAGAAGTAAATACATGCGTGATGGCGCAATTCTCTCAGGTTTTTTGCATGGTATCATTATCCTGTTGTTGTTCATCGGGGTACCTGATTTCTTTCGCCGTGACCTCGAACCCCCGCCCGTCATTCCCATTGAAATTATGAACATTGCTGACTTAACCCAGGCCCCGGCTCTTAAGGTTAAGCCAAAGGCGGATACACCTAAGGAAGAGGTTAAGGAAAAGCCCATACCGCCTAAACCCACACCCGTTGCTGAAAAAACACCAGAACCAGAACCAGAAAAGAAGCCTGATCCTGAACCAAAGCCAGAACCTGAAATGACGATGGACGATCTTTTAGCGCCGATCGTTGATGAAAAACCTAAGGAAGAGAAGCCTAAGGAAAAGCCAAAACCGAAAAAAGATAAGAAAAAGGACAAGAAGAAGGAAAAACCTAAGAAGAAGAAAGACTTTAATGCTCTTTTAAATAACCTTGATAAGGTGGAATCCTCTTCGGAAGGCAAAACACAGCCGGAGCAAGATGAGTCATCAACGGCTGATCATGCGGCAAATAACGTAAGTGATGTGTTGTCAGTGACTGAGCTTGATCTGATTCGACGTCAGCTTGCGGCATGTTGGAATGTTCCTGCAGGGGCACGTGATGGTAAAGATATGTACGTTGATGTTAAGGTCGTCATGAACCCTGATGCAACCGTTCAATCAGCTGTTGTTACGGGCGCAAGCAGCAGTGCAAGCGCCGCAGCTAAGGACAGTGCACGTCGTGCGGTCAGCAATCCTAACTGCAGTCCGTTGAAGCTCCCTCTTGATCGTTATGACCAATGGAAAACAATAACTATCCGCTTTGATCCACAGCATATATTGTAAATTCTTCACCTCTCCCCTTGTGGGAGAGGTCGACTCGAAGAGTCGGGTGAGGGGGATTTACAATCAACTCTGTCGTTTTTCATTATGTGTTGACGTACCCCTCACCCGCCTTTCAGGCCACTGCCATTAAGTTAAGGGAAACAACCCACCACCTGGGGCGTCCCGGAAACAAGAATATCTTGAGCAAAGCTCAAGTCTTCTTGTTGTCCGGGATCCAGGACCAATACTCTTTCCGGAGGAAAGAAGGAATCATTACATTGCTTCGCAATGCGTTATTGCCCTGGATCCCGGACTATGAGAAATCTAAGCTTCGCTTAGCATTTCTCATCCCCGGGACGACCCCAGCGGGGAGGGCTTTCCCTTAACTTAATGGCAGTGGCCTTTCAGGCGACCTCTCCCACAAGGGGAGAGGTGACAGAGCATACCTCTTCCTTTATGATATAATAATAAATAGGGAGACTTATTATGAATCTCAAAATAGAACACAATCCTGAGAAGGAACGATTTTATGCTATTGTCGAAGGGAAAACGTGCCATTTAGACTATGAAACGTTGCCCGATGGGAAAACCTTGGACTTTCAACATACCTACACGCCGCCTGAATTACGGGGCCGTCAGATTATGTATGCTATAACTAAATTTGCTCTTGAATATGCCATTGAGAATAACTTGAAAGTGATTCCAAGCTGCCCTTACGTCAGTGATTTTATTGATAATAATCCTGAATATAAAAAGGTCCTGTAGATATATATAATTTAATCACTAGACTCGTCATTGCGAGGCCCGTAGGGCCGTGGCAATCCATCTTTCTTAAGTGAAGATGGATTGCTTCGCTTCGCTCGCAATGACGACCGCGGTTGTTTTGACTTGATTCTTAAACTCTAAAATATCTGTTGAATCAAATTTGGACTTTCGATATTAAACAAGCCAGCCTGCAGTTGAACATTCGATTGCATATTTGAAAGGATAACGCGGGTTTCAGCTCCCTGTGCGTCAACGACACTCCATTCAGACAACGCGAGTGGATCATTATCAAACACTAGGGTTATGTATCCCTCATCAGGATCTTCTTTTTTGATGAGTGTAATCGCCGTCTGGTCGCCTTTTGGAACAACACTCGTCACAGCGACATCTCCACTAAACCGAATATTGGGTCTCAAGATAAAGGCCGCTGGTGTTTTATCCATCGTCAAGTACGTCTTTTCATCCGAATCCCTGTCATAATTGATGAGCCATTTCCCATCGGAAACAATGACCAATGAAGAGGGAGGATTGTAAGTCAGACGCAATTTCCCAGGCCTTGATATTTGAATCGTGCCGGTTACGGATTTCCCCCGGTTATTGACTTGCGTAAACTGACCAGAGAGCGTCTTCACACTATTCAGATAATTTTCGTATATTTGCGTTCCTTGAATGGCCATCGCTGCAGTTTGAGAAAAACCAAATATTACAATACCATAAATCCATTGTTTCATCTTCAATCCATATCCTCTTGAGGACCTCTTTGCAGAAGCTCCCTTTTACCCACATGATTGGGGCTGCTTATAATACCGTCTTCTTCCATTTTTTCAATAAGACGGGCCGCTCGATTATATCCAATCTTTAAATAGCGCTGGACAAAGCTCGTTGACGCCTTCCCCTCACGATAGACGAGGGACAGAGCCTGATTGTACAGCTCATCCTCTTCATCCATCTCCTTCCCCTCAAAATTGAGTTCGGGAGACGAATTATCGATGGTTATATCTTCTATATAGGAAGGCTGACTCTGTGATTTCAAGAATTGAACAACTTTTTCCACATCACCATCTGCAACATAAGGACCATGAACACGGGAAATACGGCCACCCGAGGCCATATAAAGCATGTCGCCTTGTCCAAGCAGCTGTTCAGCCCCCTGCTCACTTAAGATGGTGCGGCTATCGATTTTAGACGTTACCTGAAAGCTTATACGTGTTGGAAAGTTCGCCTTGATCGTTCCTGTAATGACATCCACAGATGGACGTTGGGTCGCCATAATAAGGTGAATCCCAGCAGCACGGGCCATTTGAGCCAGTCTTTGGACGGCCGATTCAATTTCTTTACCCGCAACGAGCATCAAGTCAGCCATTTCGTCCACAACGACGACGATGAAGGGGAGCGGCTCCATCGGGAGCGGTTGATCCTCAAAAATGGGCTTGCCCGTTTCAGGATCAAATCCGGTTTGAACACGGCGCGAAATGACGTCCCCCTTATCCTTCGCTTGCAAAATGCGTTGGTTATATCCTTCGATATTCCGCACCGAAAGCTTGGACATGGCCTGATACCGGCTTTCCATTTCCCGCACGACCCATCTCAAGGCCACAATGGCCTTTTTCGGGTCAGTCACGACAGGTG
Source organism: Alphaproteobacteria bacterium (assembly GCA_013287665.1). Classification (GTDB taxonomy): domain Bacteria; phylum Pseudomonadota; class Alphaproteobacteria; order UBA9655; family UBA9655; genus UBA9655. Next base: position 7,259 of record JABDDK010000010.1, on the reverse strand, counting down.
CAAGGAGATGCGGGATGCCATCATAAATCGAAAGCTCCAACATTTTAGGATCGATCATGATAAACTTACACCGCTCAGGGGGTAGCCTGTATATCAACGACAAGATCATCGCGTTCACTGCAACGGACTTACCAGATCCTGTAGTACCCGCAACAAGCAAGTGAGGCATGCGCGCTAAATCCGCAATTATGGGTGCGCCACTAATGTCCTTGCCCAAAATAAGCGTCAGCTGTGTGCTTGATTTCTCATATTCTGCAGTGGACAGAAGATCCCGCAAATGAACAGTTTGCCTGGACTTATTCGGGAGTTCAATGCCGATCACATTTTTTCCAGGAACGACGGCAACACGCGCAGAAATCGCACTCATTGAGCGAGCAATATCATCGGCAAGTCCTATAACACGAGAGGACTTTAATCCCGGCGCCGGCTCAAGTTCATAAAGAGTGACAACGGGTCCCGGCTTGACGCTCGTAATATCTCCCCGAATTCCATATTCATTCAGAACGGCTTCAAGGGCTTCCGCATTCTGTTGGAGGCCCGCTTCATCATACGATAGATTTTGTGAGAAATTCTTTGGTAAATGAAGGAGCTCAAGAGGGGGTAATTGATAAGGATCATCACCATAACTTGGTTTTGGCCGAGACACAGGCACAGGTTTTTGCTTTAGGGGAGCCGATTTTACAAAACTCATAAGCTTCATGGATCTATCTTTGGGCACCACCTTTTCTTCTTCATACTCTTGGGCGTAATCCTCCTCATACTGGGGAACAGTTTGAGTCCTCTTCTTTTGAGGAACTGTCTTGTGGCTTTCAAAGACCCTTTGCAGGAAAGAGAGGCTCTTCACAAGATGAGAGATCCTGAACCCACTCGTTATCAAAAGGAGAGGGATACTTAAAGTCATAAGAATCATAGCCGTGGTCAAGGAGGACAAGGGAATAAAACCCGAATTCGTAAAAATGAGATAGCCGAGGGAGCCGCCCTGCTCCCAAAAGGCAGCAGCCGTTATGAGGAGCACAAATCCTACAAAAAAAAGAAAAACGCGCCATATGAGGGAAACACGACGGGGTCGTGAGAAGAGAAAGAAACCCGCCCCCAGCGAAAACAAAACGACAACATAACTTGCTGGACCAAAGAATTGAAGAAAGAGATCGCTCAAAACCGCGCCAAAGGATCCTAAAATGTTCTGTGTTTCTCCATCAACAACAAGATTCCAAGAAGGGTCGGTAGGATTATGTGTCAAAAGAGACACAGTAAGGGCAACTGCAAACAATAGGAAGCTAAGACCGCATAATTCATAAAGTCGATTGCGGATGAAGGACGTGATTAAATTATTTGAACTCAAAATAGCCATAAATAGGAATTACACGAGTTCTGATATGGGGTCAAGAAAAAGGGAAACACTTGCGCATTTCCCTTTTTAAAACGTTTGAAAAAAGTGTCAAAAACTACTTTGCTTCAGTAGTTGTTTCTTTTTTTTCTGTAGTCGTTGTTTCTACTTTTTTGTCTTTTGAGTCTTTTGAGTCTTTTGGCTCTGTAGATGATGTTTCTTCAGCAATAATTACTGTTTCTGCACCTGTTCCTGTTGCACCAGATTGGTTTGATCCAGTTGCGTTTGCAACGTTAGCAAGAGCTAAAAGAGCTACGAGTGTTAATGTTAATGACTTCATTTTGTTTTCTCCATAAATAAAAGTACCTACTCAGTGAGGCATAGAGAATATGAGAGCAAATTAAAATTTTTGCAAGCGGATTTTTTTAAACGCGTGAATTTTGTAAAAACCCTGCAATATCAAGTACTTAAACACCATTGATTTCTCTCATTTCTCACGTTCGGTCGAGTAGCCTGGGGGGAAACCCCCGCACTGCCATTAAGTTAAGGGAAAGCCCTCCCCGCTGGGGTCGTCCCGGGGGTGAAAAATGCTAAGCGAAGCTTAGATTTCTCATAGCCCGGGATCCAGGGCAATAACTCATTGCGAAGCAATGTAATGATTCCTTCTTTCCTCCGGAAAGAGTATTGGTCCTGGATCCCGGACAACAAGAAGACTTGAGCTTCGCTCAAGATATTCTTGTTTCCGGGACGACCCAGGTGGTGGGCTGTTTTGCTTAACTTAATGGCAGGGGGAAACCCCCGGGCTACTCGACCGACAACTTGGGATCCTAGGTTATTTAAGCTTCCGTATCCGATCCGTCTTTTCCTCAAGCGGAAGTTTTTCACTGACGGGTAGCTCATGTACGGTTACTTTCGTGTTTTTTTGAACATCTTTCATAGTTTCTAATGTTTCCATAATATTTTTTGCAAGATCAACCGCTGGCCCTTGCTTCATATAATGAACAATTTGTATCTTTGAATTTTCACCCATCATATGTTGATGAAGAGAAAGAATTAAAAAATCATTTTTAATCAATGATTTAAGGACATCTTGAACTTCATTCTCTTCCATCGCGATATCACCAAGAATGAGAGCCTGCTTATCAGAACCCACAAATGCGGCCCACGTCAATTCACCCCGAGGTGCGGTTGTTTCTTTTTCATTTCCAAAGACAACTTTATAAACACCACTCTTCATGATCCCTTGTGTTCCCAAGAGAATCTCAATGTTTCTGACATCTAATGTTGTTTTGCTGGCATTAATATGAGCAAGAGGCGATCCCCAAATCGAGCTTTTTCGTGATTTTTTTATGCTCTCAAAGACTTGTCCGGAAGCTTTCGCAAGATCATTGATCTGACCTTTCCCTTCGACTTGCATATACATAAGCTTAGGTGTGTCCCATAAGTATTTGTTATAAAGGGATTTTACCTTAAGCCCATTATCTAAGGCAGCTTTCATGACTTCACCCACTTGATCTTCAATGAGCACCATTTCTCCTGATATTTCTGCGTCGCTTCCTGTTTTTTTGAAATCCACCCACGAGGTCAAGCCAAGCTCTGGTGTAAGAAGTATACCAATCGTATTCACCTTCACATCTTTGTGCGGCACTGATACTTTAAAAACACCCGTTGAAAGATTCATATCACCTTTGTGACCCGTCACGTTTTCGATCATCTTACAATCTAACTGCAGATCCCCTTGAGCCTGCACTGAAAATATCATTATAAAACAGAATGTTAGTGCGCAGGCAAAAGGTTTAAGTCTCATGGCGTGAAATCCTTTATTATAATTATCTTGAGCACATTAACTGCCAATCCCCCTTTCCTGCAAGAGTCAGATAGACAAATGTTTCACGTGAAACATTCTACAATAGCCCTATGGATAGCCTAGGAATTTTCAAGGTCCGATGAAGTCCTACATTAAGCAAAAAGCCAAAACCCATCAAAAGCGTCAACATGGCTGTCCCGCCATAGGAAACCAAGGGCAGCGGAACACCCACAACGGGCAAAAGTCCCATTACCATTGCAATATTGATGAAAACATAGAGAAAGAAGGTCATCGTCATTCCTGCCGCAACAAAACGCCCAAAAGAATTTTGTGTCGTCATCACAACGCGGTAACTCATCACAATCAGCCCCACATAGAGCAATATTAAGAAGGCTCCCCCCATAAAGCCCCACTCTTCACAGAGAAGCGTAAAGATAAAGTCCGTTTGCTTTTCAGGAAGAAAATTAAGGGACGCTTGCGTGCCCTGCATAAATCCCTTTCCCCATAGACCACCGGACCCTAAGGCAATTTTCGATTGGGTGATGTGATATCCCTTTCCCAATGCATCTTGGCTCGGGTCAAAGAACGTAAGGATGCGATCCTTTTGGTAATCATGAAGAAAAGTCCATAAAATAGGAAGACTAGCCCCTGCAGCAATAATGGCTCCCCCAAAGAACCACAACCTGACGCCTGCGACGAAAAAGAGGCCTCCGCCCACCATCAATAAAATCATGGCTGTTCCCAGGTCCGGTTGCCTGAGCACCAACACAACTGGTATGAGAATCAATCCTGCAGGGAAGATAAGTTTTTGAAGTGTAAGGGGTGGCGTTTGACTATGGAAATACCGCGCAAGCGCCATAACGAGGGCAATCTTCATCAATTCAGAAGGCTGCAATTGAATGATAGTGAGGTCGATCCATCTTTCCGCTCCCTTCCCGATAAACCCTGAGAATTCCACTCCCACCAACAGCACAAGAGAAATGCCATAAAAAAGATAGGAAAAATGAAGCCACCACCTCAAGTCCACAAGGGCAATCGTTAGCATTATTATCAGACCCACACAAAAACGAATCACCTGCTTTGAAGCCCAGGGGTTAATATCTCCACCGGCTGCTGAGATCAAGAGCCCCCATCCAATGGCTGAAATCAATATAATGAGGAAGATGATGCTCCAATTTAATTGGGAGAGTTTTTGGAGTTGCGAATATATCATATTACTGTCCCTTCTCAATAAGCTGCGCTTTCAGCAATATGTCCCGAGCCACTTGTACGGCAGAGCCGGATCCTCCCGCATGCTCAATCACCACAGCTATGGCATAACGGGGAGCGTGTATGGGAGCATATCCAACAAAAAGGCCATGTTCTCTAAATTTCCAAGCCAAGTGATGGGTTTTGGTCATTCCAGCTTTGCGCTGTTCCATTGTGATACGGCGCACTTGACTCGTGCCCGTTTTACCCGCCATTTCATATCCTTCTTGGAAGATACGATTTCGATAGGCCGTCCCGTTGGGAGAATTTGCAACCTGTTGAGCCGCCTCTAATATAATGTCTAAATGAGACCTGTCATAATCCATATCTTCGAAAGACGTCTCTCCCTTCCCTTCCAAACGGGGGGTGAGCCTCTTTCCACTCAGCAGACGCGCCATCGTAACGCTAAGTTCAAGGGGAGTTGAAAGCATAAATCCCTGACCGATACTTGTCATAATCGTATCACTCACGGTCCATTTCTGATGTTTGTTCTGCTGTTTCCATTCTTTTGTGGGAACAAGCCCTTTCTTGACTTGGGGAAAACCTTCAAGACCCCCCTCGCCAATTCCCAAATCTTGAAAAACAGAAGACATCAGATCTATACCCATCTTCTTTCCAATCTCATAAAAGAAGACATCACAGGATTCAGCAATAGCACGCGTGACATTTACAGATCCATGACTGTGCATACAGTGAAACTTATGATCTCCAACAGAGACAAATCCTGGGCAATAGATGGAAGTGTCCTTATCAATTAAGCCTGCTTTAAGGGCCGCAAGGGCCACAAAAAGCTTTACCGTAGATCCTGGGGCATAACGACCTGAAATCGCCTTATTTGTCATCGGAACGAAAGGATTGTCCCGTAGTTCATCCCAGTCTTTATGCCCAATGCCTTGGGGAAATAGGTTCGGATCAAAGGATGGATTCGACACCATCGCAAGAATATCCCCATTGTGAATATCGATAACAACAGCGGCACCACTATCATGGCTGGAGAGAACCTCTTGAGCATAAGATTGCAACTCTGAATCGATAGTGAGGTGAATATCTTCTCCCGGAAGACTTGGGTTTTGATGCAGTTCACGCACGACTTTTCTTTGAGAGTTGACCTCAAAAGCACTGTGACCCGGTGTTCCCCGCAAGCGTGTATCAAAGTTCTTCTCGATGCCGCCTTTCCCAACCTTCAGACCAGGAATGGTTAGGAGGGGATCAATCTCTTGTTCTTGCTCAGACGGTGACGACACATACCCTAAAAGATGTGCCCCTTTCAGGTGTTCTGGGTATGTCCGAGCCGACCCAACTTCAACGGAAAGACCTGGCAAATCGGATGAGTGCAGTTCTATCGTTGAGACTTCTGCCCATGTCAGATTGTCCTTCACAATGACAGAATCAAGACCTCTCTTCCTTCGGACGACCTTGAGGGCACTTTCTTTTTCTTCCTCAGTCAGGGGAATAAGCGTTGCGAGCGTCTCTAATGTGTCGAAAAGCTCATCCCTTTTATCCGTCAAAAGAACCACCCGAAAGCTTGTCTCGTTATGGGAAAGCGGAATACCCTTCCTGTCATAAATATGACCTCTCAAGGGAACCAGAGGGCGCGTTGCAATGCGATTTCCTTCAGCCAAAAGCTGATAATAGGGCCCCTCAATAATTTGAAGATAATACATCCGTCCCAAAAGAATGAGGATAAGGCAAACCTGAAAAACACCTATACAAAGCGATCGCCTCAGGAATTGAGTATTTTCACGCTCAGACATGAACTTGTATCCTCACATACACATGACTTAAAGCCCATGAGAGAAGAGGGTACACTATAATCCCATAAATCCATGATACAAAAAGGGGAAGTCCCCCCGACGATAAAAGCGCATAAAGAACTGTATAAACAAAACTATAGGCAGCGTAAGCCCCCCACGTTAACATAAATTGATCGGGGCTTAAGTAAGGCCTGAGAAAGTGACTTGCAATCGCACTTGTCATCAATAACAAGGATGTAAGGCCAATCTCATGCCCCATCAGTGCATCATAGATCACGCCAAGACAACACAGACTCCACAGGGGAAGCCACTTGGGGCGAAAGACCAACCAATAAAAAATGGGGATCAGAAAAAGAGAGGGCAGTAGGGGGTATCCTCCAAGACGGAGCGCCCCTCCCCAAATGATAAGAACGAGAACCGTTAAGAAGGGAATAATATGATATAGAGATTTCACTGCTTTCATTCCTCTATCCCCCCACACTGGCGTCATTCCTGCGAAAGCAGGAACCCAGGGAAAACAACTCATTCCAACGGAATTTAGGAATTTTTACATTGCTTACGCAATAAGTTATTGCCCTGGGTCCCTGCTTTCGCAGGGATGACGCCCTTTTGTTTGTTTTCAGTGGCTTACATTCCCCTGCGTCCCTATAACGACTGGGGGGGGGCGACTCTAAGCCTACTCATTCCCCCTCCAGCTCAGACTTAACCTCATCCAAATACGTCTCAGACACGGGCTTAAGGACCCGAACCCATTCCAGTTTTCGAAAAGGAACAAAGGGTCTCACACGAATGTTACCCCCATTAATGCTATCAACAATCCCAACAGGAAGTCCCGGTGGAAAGATCCCCCCCAGTCCTGACGTTACAATAAGCTCCCCTTTTTGAACCTTTCGGACATCCGCCAGATAGACAAGAGCAGGCAAAAAACTTCCGTCTCCGGATAAAATTGCCATTTGCTCAGATTGTGACGTCCTGACAGGAATACGTGAATTGACATCATTCAGGAGAAGCACGCGAGAAATATGGGTGCCTACTTTCTCAAGGCGCCCAACGACCCCTTCAGGAGAGACAACCGCCTGGTCCTTCGCAAGTCCCTGTTTTCCACCCGCTTGAATTAAGAGAA
>JABDDK010000009.1:49350-49459 GCA_013287665.1 Alphaproteobacteria bacterium | reverse complement strand
GTATGGGAGGCGTCAAGCCGCCTCGCGAGTTTGTTTTTATGGACAGATCTGCTGTTGGGTTAGGGTCCGTTTTTATGCATTTGAAAGCACAGCTGAACTGGCACAATCT
>JABDDK010000009.1:0-49340 GCA_013287665.1 Alphaproteobacteria bacterium | reverse complement strand
ATAAATAAATTGTAACAAATTGTTATAGCGCCCAGATCTAATTAGAAGTAAATTTAAAAATGATTTATGTGGAAAGAAGGAAAAGCGGTGAGAAAATTATTTGGAACTGATGGCATTCGTGGTCAAGCGAATCATGAACCCCTGACTCCACAAACGCTTACCCGATTGGGTCAAGCAATAGGCCTTCATTTTATGCGTGGTGATCACCGTCACCGTGTGGTCATTGGAAAAGATACACGCCTCTCGGGCTATATGGTTGAGTCAGCTCTTGCTGCTGGTTTTGTCTCTGTGGGAATGGATGTGGCGCTTGTTGGTCCGTTGCCTACCCCTGCTGTTGCGATGCTGACACGGTCTCTCCGTGCGGATTTAGGTGTTATGATTTCTGCGTCTCATAATCCTTTTGCTGATAATGGGGTTAAGTTATTTGATCCTGCAGGATTTAAACTCTCAGATGATGTTGAAACGGAGATTGAGTCTCGACTAGAGACAGCACTTCCCCTTGTACAACCTTCTTATTTAGGTCAGATGATGCTCCTTCAAGATGCAGTGGGACGGTATGTTGAATATGTAAAAGGGAGTATTCCCCGCGAAGTTCACTTTGAGGGATTGAAGGTTGTTGTCGATTGCGCCCATGGGTCAGCTTATAAAGTAGCTCCTCTTGTTCTTAAAGAACTTGGAGCTACAGTTATTCCTCTCAATGTGACTCCCAATGGTCAGAATATAAATGAAAACTGTGGTGCGACTCATCCCGAAGCAATGTGTGAAAAAGTTAAAGAAGTTGGAGCTCATGTTGGTATTGCCTTTGATGGTGATGCTGACCGTGTCGTCTTTGCGGATGAGAATGGACGTCTTATAGATGGAGACCAAATCATGGCTCTTATTGCGACCGATTGGGACTCTCGAGGGCTTTTGAATGGAAAAGGAGTTGTTGCGACATTGATGTCTAATTTGGGTCTTGAACACTATCTTGAAGCCCGCAATCTTAAGCTTTTGCGAGCGCCTGTTGGTGATCGTTACGTTTCAGAAAAAATGCGAGATCTGGGTTGTAACGTTGGTGGAGAACAATCAGGTCACATTATCCTTTCTGACTATGCGACAGGCGGAGACGGTCTTTTAACAGCTCTTCAAGTTCTCACTGTTTTGATTTCGAAGCAGAAGCCTGCCAGCCAAGTCATGAATCTCTTTACGCCTCTTCCACAAGTTTTGAAAAATATTAAACTTTGTCCTTCAATACTTAAACATCCAGAAGTTACAAAACTTATTGAAGAAACCAGCACTAAGCTTGGAAAAAAGGGACGTCTTCTTGTGCGTGCTTCGGGTACAGAATCTTTGATTCGCGTGATGGCTGAAGGTGAAGATGAAAAAAGGATTTCAGATATTGTTGATCATATTTTGGAAAGGCTTAAGGCTATTCCTAAAGTGGCGGTGGCCTAAGTTTCTTCCTCCCATGGAAAAACAATCCAGGTGTCTTGACTGACTTCTGTCATGAATGTATCCACAAGATCTTTACCGAGGGGCTTTGCATAAATAGCCGTAATATGTGCATTGGGAAGCATATCTCTCACAATTTTAGCGGTCGTTCCCGTGTCCACTAAATCATCAACAACAAGCCAGTTTTTTCCACCATCTTTAACGTGACAAGGCTTAATAATAAGGGGGTCGATCTGTTTATCATTATCACAATAACTTAAGACACTAACTGTATCTATTTTGCGAATGCCAAGCTCACGTGCCATGACGGCTGCTGGTACGAGACCTCCTCTCGTAATTGCAATCATACCTTCCCACTCAAATCCTTCTTTTAGACGCCATGCAAGAGCTTGTGCATTTCGATAAAACTCTTGCCAAGTGACGGGATACCTATGGGACATTAATGCTTCCTTTCGCTTCTTTTTCTCCATTTGGAAGCAAGATACCAGGCCCCACCTCCAAAAACAAGAACACCTAAAAGTATTTTTGGAATAAGATGAAATTTATCCATGATAAGATGAGCGAAGAAATAAGCAGCTGTACAACTTCCGACAGACCAAATAACGGCAGCGATTAAATTTAAAAATGTGAAACGAAGTGCACTAACGCCGCTGCTCCCTATGATAATGGGACTTATAATTCGAATTCCCCAAATAAATCGAAAGCTTAATATAAAAATATTCTGATAGCGTCTTAATAATATAAAAGCTCTATCTGCACGGGGGCGAAAAGAGGGGAAGCGATCTATAATTTGGTTTCCGTAATATTTTCCTAAATGATAAAGAGCTTGATCCGCGATAAGTGTTCCCGTAAAGGCTATAATAATAATTTTAGGAAGAGATAAATACCCTTCATGTGCAAAAAAACCAGCAATGAATATAACAGATTCACCTTCAATCATGGAGCCTAAGAAGACGGCGACATAGCCCCAATCCTTGACAAAGTCTACAAGCCAGCCAAAAATTTCTGTAAGATGTTCCAAAATGTGCTCACATTTGTTCAGAATGAGATTATCTAATGATTTTTAAGGATGATAAGAGAAAATTGCAAATAAATAAAGGTTGCTTACGATATCACTTTGGCCTCTTGACTTGAATCCGTTATAGGGAAATGGATCCAAAATGTTGTTCCTCTTTTGTCTGTTGATTTAAACCCAATCTTGGCTCCCATCGTATCCGTAATTTGCTTAGCAATATAGAGTCCTAATCCCGCTCCTTCAGAGGCTTGTCCGGGGACTTTAAAGTACTTCTTAAATATGTTTTTTCTGTGTTTGGGCGGAATTTGTGCGCCTTCATTGTTGACTGAAAATTCTATAAAATTCTTTTTTTCTTGAAGCATAATTCTGACAATCGTCTTTGGGTCAGCGTATTGAATGGCATTTCTCATGAGATTTCCAAAGAGAATTTCCATTTGATTTCTATTCGTTTTTATAGACTTCAAATAAGGGGGTTCCTGAAACTCCACGAATATTCCCTTTTGAACAGCGTCTAATTGAAGAGAGGAAATGAGGTTTATAACGACATCAACGAGATTAACATCTTCTGTTTTCGTCTCAGGTGTTATTTGGTTGACCTGTGATAAATTGAGAAGGTCCTGACTGAGTTTTTCTAAGACTTCGCATTTCTCCCGGGCGGCATAAAGAATCTCTTTTTGTTTTTCCGTTAGGGGCCCAGCAAGTTCTTCCGCACATGTGTATATCGACATGTGAACATCTGATAAGGGAGACTGAAATTCATGAAGAAGGGTTTCATAGACTTCAGTTATGCTTAAATCAGCCGAGCGCTGATTCGTTAAATCTTCTAGAAACATAAAAATTCCTGAAATATTTGCCTGATCATTCCCACTTACCTTCTTTATAGGATAAATAAATGGAAGAAAAAATAATTTCTTATTATTGCTATTTATAATAATTGCATCAGCGCTTTTGTCAGGGATAAAGGGTGTTTTCGCGGATACGACAGTGTTGATAATATTATTCAAAGTGTTGTGTGACGGAGTCTCAATATTTGTAAAAGGATTAGACTCTTGTGTTCCTAATATTTTTTGAGCGGCTTGGTTGCTATAAATGAGATCATTTTTATGATTAAACAATAAAATTGGGTTAGGAATGAAATCAATTCCTGCTTTTAGCATTTGATAATCTCTCAAGACATGTCCTAATGAACTTCGGTGATATTCATCAAGGCGGATGGTCATCTGATTAAATTCTTCAGAGAGTCTTTCAACTTCATCTGATCCTTTAATATGGATGAGAGGTGTGCTGCCTTCGGTCCCGACTTGTCTCATAATTTCAGCCATCTTATTTAATGGATTTAAAAGCAAACCCGTTAAGAACCAAGATGCAAAAAAACTAAAAACTAAAATAAAAATGGGTCCCAAACTTACAAACAAAAGTAAACTTGAAATAAAACTAGATAAAATAGTTTTCTTGCGAACAAGTTCATCTAAATGCAAATCAATAATATTTTTTACAATTATTTTAATTTCTTTATAAGATTGTTCTATATCTTCTTCTGTTGAAGAGGGAATACTTATTAAAATTTTATATTTATCCCAACTTTCTTTCAAAGGTTGTGTCAAGTTTTCTTTATCGCGTTCGTCCGCTTTATTTTCTTCCTGAATAATGAGTTGTTGTGAAATTTTATTTTCTAATTCTTTTTTTTGAGACAAATTTAACGAGCCACTTCGAATGCTCTTAATGGATATATTCTCGAGCTCTTCTAAGGACTCTGTAAATCTTTGCATAGCTAAAATACTTTTAAGATCATCGACTAAAATCGTAGAGGATTTGTTCTGGATTGTGATCAACGTAATAACAAACAAAATCGCTATTAATGAAATAACGATTACGGAAGGAAGTTGGGCAAAAACAATTTGTGATCTTAACTTCATGAGGATTCACCACCGGTAATTCTAGTGTCGTAGTTCATGATGTAAAGGTCAAATTTTTTAGTTTGTTGTATCAGATTTTGTAATATATTTATGCGTAATGATTCTTTCCACCAACTTTCTTCTATCCGCCCAATGACGATTTGAGCAATATTCTCTTTTTTTGCAAATTCCATCCATGCATGTATTCTATCATTTGTCTTGAGATGGACAATGTGTGCCCCTAAATCTTTTGCAAATTGTATATCGGAAAAGAGATGTCTTTGCTTTTCTAGATCAATCCGTTCTGGTTCATCTTCGGGAGTTTCAGCATAAACAAGGTACCATTCGCGATTGATTCGACCTGCAAGTCTCGCGACTTTTTTGAAGAGTGTCTTTTGACTCCATTTCTGAGGGAGAAAGCAAAGCATAATTTGATCACTCATAAAGAGGGCATCTTTTAATTTCAGAGATTGGACTCCAGCGGGCTGAGCTGCTTGTTCAATGACCTCAGCCACTTCGCGCAGAGCTATTTCCCTTAGTTTAGATAGGTTTTCTTCTTTAAAGAAATTTTTGAGCGCCAATGTTATCTTATCATCACTGTAAATTTGTCCAGATTCTAACCTTTGAACGATATCTTCAACGCCGAGATCTACGTTTATGACTTGATCAGCATATTTAAGAAAACTATCAGGGACGGTTTCATAAATGGTGACGCCCGTAAATTTTTTAATGACGTCCCCTAAGCTCTCTAAATGTTGGATATTTAAAGCACAGATGACATTAATTCCCGCTCTGAGTAACTCTATTATATCTTGATATCGTTTCTGATTACGACAGAGTGGCACATTCGTGTGGGCGACTTCATCGACGATTGCTATTTGAGGTTTGCGCTTTAATACAGCCTCTAAATCCATTTCTTCAATGATGACGCCTTTATAGTCATATTTTTTTCTAGGGATGACTTCAAGACCTTCTAAGAGTTCATCTAATCTCTTGCGACCATGTGTTTCAACATATGCAATAACGACATCAGCGCCTCGGGATTTGAGGGCGTGAGCTTCTTCGAGCATCCGATAGGTTTTTCCGACTCCTGCGACAGGACCTGTATAGATCTTAAGTCGTCCCCGAGTTGCTTTTTCGAGAAGCTCAAAGAAATCTTCTTGATCAATAAGGCGCGTATTCATTTGAGTCCAACCGGTGGGCCAAAAAATTGATCCAGAGCAACGTTCAATTTCAGCACATTAACTCTTGCACTTCCCAGCAACCCCAATTGCGGGTATTGGGTATTATCAGTTACAATTGATAATACTCTTCGTAATGAAATATCGCGTGCGAGAGCAATTTGAGGAGCTTGCCACTTAGCGGCTTCTGGAGTGATATGTGGATCAAGACCACTTGCGGATGTTGTGACTAAATCAATTGGGATTCGCTCATCATTGTTTTTTTTGAGATCTTTCGTTGTCATTTCGACACGACTGATAAACTTTTTTGATGTCGGAGAGTCATTTGATGCGCCTGAAGCAAGACCATCATATCCTTTACCTGCAGCGGAGGGCCTTGGGTGAAAGTAGACTTTGCTTTGAAAAAACTGCGCTATTAATTCTGATCCAACGACTGTTTTGTTTTCATCATAAAGCAGACTTCCTTTCGCTTTGTGGTGAAATATAAGATTTGATACTTCAGTTATCACATAAGGATAAAAAATTCCTGTTAAGAGGAGTGTGAAGAACGAAACACGAAGGCTGATGGAGAGATCTTTATTCATTTATATCAATCCTGTTTGAGCGAGGAGCATATCTATTAATTTAATGCCGATAAAGGGTGCGATAACACCACCGACTCCATAGATGAGGAGAGAGCGTGCAAGAAGGCTTTTGGCTCCCACAGGACGATATTTTACGCCTCTTAAAGCAAGGGGAATGAGAGCAACAATAATGAGAGCATTAAAGATAACGGCCGAAAGAACAGCGCTGAAGGGGGAGGCAAGCCCCATGATGTTTAAGACGGATAATTCGGGTATTGTCACGATAAATAAGGCGGGTATGATTGCGAAATATTTAGCAACATCGTTCGCAACTGAAAAGGTCGTAAGGCACCCTCTCGTGATAAGCAGTTGTTTCCCGATTTCTATGACTTCTAATATCTTTGTTGGGTTGCTATCGAGATCAACCATATTAGCGGCTTCTTTTGCTGCAAGGGTTCCTGAGTTCATGGCAATTCCTAAGTCAGCTTGGGCAAGGGCAGGGGCATCATTTGTTCCATCGCCTGTCATTGCAACGAGAAATCCCTTAGCCTGTTCAGCTTTAATAAAATCCATTTTCTTTTCAGGTGTGGCTTCTGCTAAATATGTATCGACTCCCACTTCTTCTGCAATTGTACGCGCAGTTAGTGGGTTATCTCCTGTGATCATGACGGTACGGACACCCATGGCGCGAAGACGTAGAAATCTTTCTTTTATGCCAGGTTTAATAATGTCTTTGAGATGCATAATTCCAAGAATTTTATTGCCAACAGATATAGCAATGGGTGTGCCACCTTGAAGAGCAATTTTCTCAACGACTCGTTTAAAGTCTGACGGCGCGCTTCCTTCTAATTTTGTCACGAACGCAAGAATGGTATCACAGGCTCCTTTTCTATAGGGAACGTGTTCAATGTCGCATCCACTCATTCTTGTTTCAGCACTAAATGGTATAAACTTTATTTTATCGAAAGAGGTGTCGTCTATGAAATTACCATAAGTGGTTTGAATAAATTCGAGTATTGATTTCCCTTCAGGTGTTTTGTCCTCAAAACTCGATATTTGAGCAGCCTTTGCAATCGTATTTATATCCACGCCTTCAAAAGGAATGAGCTCAACCGGCATTCGATTACCAAGCGTAATTGTTCCCGTTTTATCAAGAAGTAAAACGTCAATATCTCCTGCTGTTTCAACAGCCTTTCCACTCATAGCGAGGAGGTTCTTTTGGAGCGCTCGTTCTATACCGGATATTCCAATTGCCGATACAAGTCCCCCAATTGTGGTGGGAATGAGACAAACGAGAAGGGACGCGATAACTGTAATAGATAATTTGCTCCCTGAATAAAGACCAAAAGGGACGAGCGTAAGACAAACAATTAAGAAAATGAGTGTAAGACCAATTAACAGAATTTCTAATGCAATTTCATTCGGTGTTCTTTGTCGTTTTGCACCCTGAACTAAAGTCACCATACGGTCTAAAAAGCTCTCTCCTGGATTAGAAACAACTCTAATCACAAGGGCGTTTGAAATAACGCGTGTTCCTGCAGTCACTGAGGATCGATCGCTATCACTTTCGCGAATAACGGGTGCGGATTCGCCTGTGATTGCAGACTCATCAATGGCAGCTATTCCTTCGATGATTTCACCATCAGAGGGGATAAAATCACCAGCTGACACACGAACCACATCATCGCGTCTCAATTCATTTGCAGGAATGTTTTCTTCTCTATCATTGTCCAAAACTCGTCTTGCGATTATTTCTTTAGCAAGTGATTTTAAGCTTGAAGCATGGGCTTTCCCTTTTCCTTCCGCAATGGCTTCTGCGCCATTAGCAAAAAGAAGAGTAAACCATAACCAAAATGAAATGGAAGCCGTGAACCAAAGAGGTTCATGACTAGTCGTATTTGTATAATAATCTCTTAAAAAAATGGCTGCCGTGAGGCATGCTCCTATAAAAACAACAAACATGACAGGATTGTTTTTTAAGTATAAGGGGTTAAGATGTTTGAAGGTTAAGCCCACCACATCCCTTAAAATTCCTTGCTGATGCATTCTTTTTTCCATTAGAAAGTCCTCCCGATTTGAGAGAAAATTTGTTCTGTAATGGGTCCTAAGGTGAGGACTGGGAAATAGGTTAAGGCTCCGATGGTAATAATGACTCCTATGAGCAAACAAATGAAAAGAAAGCCCTTCGTTTCAAATGTTCCTGAACTTGCAATAACTGCTTTCTTACGAACCATGGAGCCTGCAATGGCGAGGCCCAGAAGGATGGGAAGAAAACGACCTACAAACATTTCAAAGGAAAAGAAAAGATTGTACCAAAGAGTATTAGCATTGAGTCCAGAAAAAGCAGAACCATTGTTTTGGGCTGTACTAGAAAAAGCATAGAGGACTTCGCTTAATCCATGAGGGCCAGTATTATTAAGAGAAGATAGTCCAATTGAAGAAAGTAAGGATGCTGAAGTTCCCAAAAGTATGATTATAGGATATAAGGCAACATAGAGAACGATGAGGCGAACCTCTTTTCCTTCAATTTTTTTACCTAAATATTCAGGGGTTCTTCCCACCATGAGACCGGCCAGAAAGACGCTGATAATGACATAAAGCAACATGCCAAATAATCCACTGCCAACCCCCCCAAATACAATTTCACCCAGCAATATGTTTGTCATTAATACAAGGCCCCCTAGTGGGGTAAAGCAGTCATGTGATGCATTGTTGGCGCCACAGGACGTATCTGTTGTAAGAGAGGCAAACAAGGAGGATCCTGCAACGCCAAATCGAACTTCTTTCCCTTCCATATTTCCTTGGTCATGCGAGATAGGAAGCGCGTTAAGAAGGGGGTTCGGTTGAGATTCAAAATAGGTTGTGAGAAAGGCACCGCTGATGGCAAGAAAGAACATAACTGAAAAAATAGACCAGCCATGTTTTTTATCATGCGCCATTTTCCCAAATGTATAGGTGAGTCCTGCGGGTATAAGAAGAAAGCATATGATTTGTAAGAAGTTCGTAAAAGGGGTCGGATTCTCAAAAGGATGGGCAGAATTGGCATTAAAGAACCCTCCACCATTCGTCCCTAATATCTTAATCGCTTCTTGGGAGGCAACAGGTCCCATGGCGAGTGTTTGTTTCGCACCCTCAAGAGTTGTGATCTCAAGAGCAGGATCAAAATTCTGAATGACACCTTGTGAAACTAAAATGAGAGCAAAAAGGATAGATGCAGGTAAAAAAACGTAGAGAGCGGATCTCAGTAAATCGACCCAAAAATTACCGAGTGTGATTTTATCTCCCTCTGTTGAATGGCGCGTGAGACCACGGGCAAGAGCTAAAAAAGCTGTCATTCCTGTGCTTGCCGATAGAAAATTCTGCCATGTCAAAGCCGACATTTGTGTGAAATAACTCATCGTTGTTTCACCACTATAAGCTTGCCAATTTGTATTTGTAACAAAACTGACAGCTGTATTGAGCGCAAGATCCCAAGGAACAGAGGGTAAATTCTGAGGGTTGAGAGGCAACAGAGGTTGCAAAGATTCTATAATAAAAACAATGAATATACCCAAAACATTGAAGATCAAAAGGGAGGTCGCGTAAGCTTTCCAGTCTTGTTCTTGTGGATTAATGCCACAAAGGGTAAATACTCTTTTTTCAAAAGGGCCTAAGATTTTTGGTAAAGGCTTTTTTTCATAGATAGCATAAAGATACAAACCCACAGGTTTCGTGAGGATCAAGAGAATGAGAAAAAAGAATCCAATTTGTAGCCAATCATTAAGTGTCATGCTTCTTACTTTGTTAAATTTCTAGTAAAGAATAAACAAGATAACCCATCAAAAATAAGGCAATAACAAGACCAATTGAGTAGTCTAATTCCATAAATTTCCCCTCCCCCGAATTGCCTAAAATTTTATCAATTCCAGTGTACATGATTTGATAGTTTTGTAAAATTCTTAAATTGCTAGTCACAGTAAACGCATCAACACAGTAAAGAAACCCTGGCCCGCCGGCGTCATTCCACTGCCATTAAGTTAGGGGAAAATGCCCACCACCTGGGTCGTCCCGGAAACAAGAATATCTTGAGCGAAGCTCAAGTTTTCTTGTTATCCGGGATCCAGACCAATTAATTATTGCGTAGCAATGCAACTGATCTTTAAGAAAGAGATTACACCATTGCTTCGCAATGAGTTGTTGTCCTGGATCCCGGGTTATGAGAAATCTAAGCTCCGCTTAGCATTTCTCATCCCCGGGACGACGCCAGCGGGGATGGCTTTCCCTTAACTTAATGGCAGTGGGATGACACGGGCAGGGGTTGTGGTGAGTAGTTACAAAAATTCTTAAATTCAAGAAAGCAAAAATTCGATGACCCCATTCAGTCTCATGCGGCCTTCTCGTGTAGCAATGAGGTGTGATGATGTTTGTATGAGGAGCCCCTCTTTTTCAAGAACCGCAAGAGCTTGCGGGGAATATGCTTCTTCAACACGTAGGCCTGTTTCTTCATACAGACGATTCAGGTCTAATCCTTGCGTGAGTCTTAGCCCCATTAGAGTGAATTCATGAAGTCTCTCTTCAGGGGAAAGGAGATCAGAAACTTGTAGAGCATGGCCTTTTGTTTCAACAGATTCAAGCCAGGTTTCTGGCGCCTTATACCGAGAGGTTGCATATTTCGCCCCTGAGCGTGACACCCGCCCATGGGCGCCGGGACCAATTCCAATATATTGTCCAAAATTCCAATATATTAGATTATGGCGGCATTCTTGGCCTGGAGCGGCATAGTTTGAAACTTCATAGGCAGGAAGTCCGGCGGTCCTCATCATATCGTCCGTAAGCTCGTAAAGTGCTGCTGCAGGATCATCTTCAAGGGTCATCTTCTCACCACGCTTTAGACGCGTTGCAAAGGCTGTCTGGGGCTCAATGGTGAGCTGATATAAGGAAAGATGTCCGCCTGCATAAGTTAAGGCTTTTGAGAGCTCTTCCTTCCAGGATTCAGGAGTTTGATCTGGTCTTGCATAGATCAAATCGAAGGAATAACGGGGGAAATAAGTTGCTGCAATCTTTAGTGCATTGAGAGCTTCAGAAGCAGAATGACGACGTCCCAAAAACATCAGCGCCTCGTCATTTAATGACTGAATACCGATGGAAAGCCGATTCACTCCCGCCTCATTGAATCCTTTGAATCGCTCTGACTCTACAGTGCTGGGGTTGGCTTCTAAGGTAATCTCAAGAGTCTCGTCAGTTTTAAAAAGAGACTTCGCCTTTTCAATAAGACTTCCCACTGTATCCGGATCCATCAGAGAGGGGGTTCCGCCCCCAAAGAAAATGCTTGAAAGGGACTTTCCATCAGATTCTTCAGCTGAATTTTCAAGCTCGGTAACGAGAGCCTTTTTCCATCTTTTTTGGTCAACTTTTTCTCGCACATGGCTATTAAAGTCGCAGTAAGGACATTTGGAAAGGCAAAACGGCCAATGGATATAGAGTGCCGTGTTCACTAATTACTGCTCAACATACGTAACTCACGATTCATGACAGTTAACATGGCAAAATCAACAGATGATGCGTTCATCACATCATGCAACCTGGCTTCTGCAGCGGATGAGTGAAGAAAATCCCTTGAAATCGTTCCGTCAGATGTGAAGAGAGTCTCTGGTTTTAACTTCTTGTTTATGATCAAAGATGTTAGAGCTTTTTGGCCTGCATATAAATCTTCGATCAATGCATTAGCAGCCTCTTGATGCCAATGTGTCTCTCCAGAAAGGCTGAAGGTTGAGGTGCGAAGCCAATCAAATCCGAGTTGCTGACCGAGAGCAAAGTAAACACGGGCAACGTACTTTACATCGACATTCGCCTCTTTACTGAGCAAGATAATGTCAGGTGCAGAAACGAGAGACTCTAAACCTAACAGACAGTTAGCTAAAGATGGTGTTACCCCATACTCTTCATAATCATGTCGTTCTTCTTCGTATTCCTCACGATATTTCTGTGCAAAAAGAGACGGCAATTCAGAGCGTAATATTTCGAATGATGGTTTAAAATAATGGATCATTCCATCAATATCATGATCAGTTTCAAATTTTAAAAACCAATCCGTAAGCCGCTTTACGTTTTGATACGTTCCAAGCATAAGCTTGGTTTGGAATTCATCCGAGAGAGTGTCCATGCTTTCAAGGTCTCTCCAGATCGAAATGAGATCAAGGAGGTCTCTTACAACCACATACGCTCTTGCAACATCAGCGCCTTGGACCTCAGCGATTCGTTTCATTTCATTGATAAAAGTGATACCCATTCGGTTAATTATGCTATTCGTAAACAATGTCGCTATAATTTCTCGTCTCAAAGGATGGGTCTTAATTTCTTCTTCATAGGGTTTATGCAGAATGTCTGGGAAATAACTGAATAATCGATGCTGCAATATAGAAACATCAGGAATTTCTGATTGGAGGAGTTGGTGGTTTAAAGAGATCTTGGAATATGCAAGAAGAACAGCCAGCTCTGGACGTGTCAGCCCCTGTCTGTCTGTCATTCTTCTTGAGATTTCCGTTTCATCAGGAAGACCCTCGAGAGCACGGTTTAAGAGTCCTTCGTCTTCTAAATCGCGCATGAGACGGGCCTGTTCATCTAACAAAAGGTATCCCTGACTACTCACAAGGCTTATGAGTTGGTTCTGCCAGAAATTATCCTTTAAAACCAAAGTAGCAACATCCTTTGTCATTTGAATCAGAAGGGCATTGCGGTTTGAAAGTGTCAATTTCCCTTTTGTCAGGGGCTGATTTAAAAGAATCTTGATATTGACCTCGTGGTCAGAACAATCAACACCAGCAGAATTATCAATCGCATCCGTATTAATTCGTCCACCATTTTTAGCATATTCTATACGTCCGAGTTGGGTGACGCCTAAGTTAGCCCCTTCCGCAACGACACTTGCTCTGACTTCATGTCCATCAATACGAAGGGAGTCATTAATGCGATCCCCAACTTCAATTTGAGTTTCACTCTTTGCTTTTATGTAAGTACCGATACCGCCCAACCATATCAAATCAACTTGAGCTTTTAAGATATACCGAATCAAATCATTGGGTGAGAGATGGTCTTCCTTAATATCAAGGAGGGCCTTGACCTCGTGTGTTAATGGAATCGATTTTGCTTTACGATCAAAAACGCCCCCCCCTTTCGAAATGAGTGATGGATTATAGTCTGTCCAACTTGACTGGGGTAGATCGAACAAGCGTTTTCTCTCAGTGTAACTGACTTCAGGATCCGGAGTTGGATCAAGGAATATTTGCAAATGATTAAAGGCAGCAACTAACTTTAAATGACGAGAAAGGAGAAGTCCGTTTCCAAAAACGTCACCTGACATATCCCCTATACCGACAAGGGTTAGCTCTGCTTGATTTGCATCAATCCCCATTTCCCGAAAATGACGTTTGACGGACTCCCAAGCGCCTCTTGCCGTAATGGCCATCTTTTTATGGTCATATCCTGAAGACCCACCGGAGGCAAAGGCGTCCCCTAACCAGAAATCATATTCCGCAGAGATTTGATTAGCAAAGTCTGAAAATGTGGCCGTCCCTTTGTCGGCTGCGACAACGAGATAAGGATCATCATCATCCCGGCGGACTGTCATTGGGGGTGGGATGATGTCTTTACCTTTAATGTTATCCGTAATATCTAAGAGACCCCTCATCATAATGCTATAACAGGCAACAACTTCTTCCATTACCGTGGCGCGATCCCCTTTTTCGGGCAAGTTTTTTACAACGAACCCACCCTTTGAGCCGACCGGAATAATCACAGCATTTTTGACCATTTGAGCCTTCATTAAACCGAGGATTTCGGTGCGGAAATCTTCCCTGCGGTCTGACCACCTTATGCCCCCTCGAGCAACTTTTCCTCCCCGTAAATGAATAGCTTCAACACGTTTGGAATAGACGAAAATCTCATATTTTGGGCGGGGAAGAGGCATCTCATCGATCGCCTCACAATTTATTTTAAAGGATATATAGGGTTTCGGCTTTCCGTCTAAAAGTTGATAGTAATTCGTTCTCAAAGTTGAGTTTATCGCATTCACAAATTTGCTTATAATTCGGTCCTCATCCAAGTTCTCAACCTTTGTTAAGAGAACTTTAATTCGATGATTAATTTCTTGATGGGCGGCATCACGATCTTCTTTAGAATCAACGGTGAAGAGGACTGTGAAAAGTTTAATCATGAGATTGCAAATAAGGGGGTGCTTTACGAGGACTTCTTCCATGTAGGCTTGGCTAAATGTCACTTGAAGCTGGCGTATATACTTAGCGTAAGCTCTGATAAGTTGACATTCTCTCCAATCTAATTTTGCACATAAAATAAGACGGTTGAAACCATCATTTTCTACCTCTTCGCGCCAAATGCGACTAAATCCTTCTAAGAAATTATCACGAACAGTTTCTAATTCTAAGGGTTCTCCCCCTCTTGTTTCCGTCTCAAAATGGTGAATCCAAACTTTTTTATTATTTGAAAGAGTGACGATAAAAGGTATTTCATTAAGAACGCGAAGGTTCATGTTTTCTAGAACGGGTAAAACATTTGAAAGAGTCACAGGCCCATCAAGGGAATAGAGCTTAAAATTAAGAATGGCATCCTCTGTAGCGCCATCAATAGATAAGTTGGCCCGGATACGAGATTTAGCAAAGGCTTGCTCCATTTCATATATATCAGTAATGGCTTTTTCTGGAGTGAATCTTTCTTGGTAGCCTTTCGTGAATCCGTTGCCATACAAGTCACATAGTTTCTGTCCCTTTACTTCCCCATATTTTTGATAAAGTTCTTGGCTTAATTGATCTCGCCAGGTTAGAGAGGCTTCAGCAAGTAATCTCTCAATAGCATCAATATCATGGGATACAGGTCCTGTATGGTGGAGTTTAAGAATGTAATGGACACGTGCAAAGGCAAGTTCACCCAGTTGGGTTTGCCAGTTTGTAAGTTTCGCATTCAGTTGTTGCTCTAAAATTTCACTAATTTTTTTTCTGAGTTCGCTGTCATAGCGATCACGGGGGATATACACAAGGCAGGAGACAAACCTCTCAAATTTGTCAGTGCGAATAAAAAGGGTTAGGCGTTGACGGTTTTGTATTTGAAGGACGGCCATACTCGTATCAAATAGCCAATTTTCATCCGCTTGAAAGAGTTCATCTCGAGGAAAGGATTCGAGAATGTGGATGAGGGCTTTCCCATCGTGCCACTGCTCTGAAAAGCCAGATCTTTCAAGTATTTTAGAAATTTTCCTTCTAAGGAGCGGAATATCGCGTGCACTTCGACTGTAAGCAACGGATGTAAAAAGCCCCACAAATTGGAAGAATCCTATCATTCTTCCGTCGTTGTCAAAACGTTTAATGGTGATGGAATCCATAGGATCACGACGGTGTATGAGCGAAATCTTTGAGGTTTTTGTTACGATCAGAGGTGTAGATTCGGTAAAGTATTTTACATTCGACGGTGTAATTTCGACCCCTTCAAAAATATTGCTAATTTCTTGTGCGGCTGGATCCCTGAGTATCCCAAGTCCTTCTGTGGCCGTCATACTCTCTTTTAAAGTTGTTTTGCCTGGATTGAGGGTGTATTCTGCAAAACCCAGAAAGGTAAAATGGTCATCTTTAATCCAGTTGAGAAAAGAAAGCGTTTCCTGTAATTCTCCCTTGGAAACAGAAAGTGGCATTTCCTCCATATTCTTTATGATTGTTCCAAGTTTGTGTCGCATCGACTTCCAGTCCTCAACGGCAAGTCTTACATTTTGAAGGACAATATCTATGTCTTCTTCAAGTTTTTCGCATTTCTTTGGAGACAAGGACTCAAGAATTTCACAATGAATGAAAGACTCATAAGGTTCGTGGGTATTATGTGAAGCAGGATCGGTAACAGACACCAAAAGATTTTTGTCTCGTTTAACTTGTATAACGGGATGAATGACAAGATGGATAGAGTATCCATAACTATTAATAGTTGATATAACCGAATCAACCAAAAATGGCATATTATCATTGACAATTTCTACGATTGTTTTGGGTAGGGATCGCCCTTGAACCTCTCTCTTTTCAGTAAACACACGAATCTTTGCTTTGCCTGGAATGCGGTTCAGACTAAACGACCACATTTCAAACACCGATTCCTCTAATGTCTTTATGGGCGTTTCTTTAAGATCTTCAATGGAAACATTGGCAAAATAAATTCTGATAAAGGTTTCGTAGGCTTGCCTCAGGGCTTGAGGCACTCGACTCCCGCTGTTTTCAGTCATCTGGTCTAGGATTTTCTGTTTGGCTTTTGATTCCGACATATGCCTCTCCCAGTTCGCAACAACGTATGCTATGCCTACTGGAGCGGGCGAAGGGATTTGAACCCTCGACCCCAACCTTGGCAAGGTTGTGCTCTACCCCTGAGCTACGCCCGCTTGTTTTAAAACTAACAGGCGCCATCATAACGAGGATCAATGGATTTTCAAGAGGGAAAATCAAAATCAAGCAAATTCCCTGGATATGTTTTAATTGAGCTTGTCAATGGCTCGGATTTTCCTTATTATTTTAGGATGCAAGGGAGAACCAGATGCAGTTTTTATTACGAACCTTTTTTTTAGTTGCGATCATGGCAGTCAGTGCACAGGCTGCGGACGTTAAATCTGCTGAAAAGCCGGCTGCTAAGTCAGAACAAAAAGCTGACAAACGAGCAGAGGCTGATGAAAAGCCGGCTGCAAAGCCTATGCCGGAGATGGGTATGGGAAGTCAAAAGGCTCCTATTGTTATTGTGGATTATTCATCGCTGACGTGTAATCATTGTGCTGAATTTCATACAGATATTCTGCCCAAGATCGACGAAAAATATATTAAGCCAGGTCTTGTTCGGATCATCATTCGAGATTATCCATCAGATCAAATTGCTCTCGTCGCTCACCAGTTGGCGTGGTGTCGGGGAGAACTTAAGTATTTGGACTTTTTAAAAGTTCTTTATTCCAAGCAAAAAGAATGGTTGTTAAGTGATGACCCCCAGGCTGAATTGAAAAAAATAGCCATGCAAAATGGCATTACAAATGAACAGTATGAGGCTTGCTTTAAAAATCAACTTCTTTTGGATCGGATTGTTCAAGGGCGTCTTGAAGGCATGAAAAAGTATAATATTACGGTCACGCCAACACTCGTTATAAATGCGAAGGTTTATCAGCATGCTCTTTCCTTTGAAGAATTTGAGAAAATTGTTAAACCCTTAATTGAAGCAAATTCTAAATTAAAAGGTAAGAAAAGCTCACTTGTGAATATGAAAGAACAGCTAAAAATCTCTAAGGTCAAAGCAGAAGGAAAAGACAAATAGTTTGTAATTATTTAACGGGAGTGTTAGGAGTAACTTATTATGGCGATGACAGCAGTACAAATTAAAGAATTCATTCTTCAGACCTTTCCAGATGCTCTGATTGAGATTAAGGATTTAGCTGGTGATAATGACCACTTTTCCGCCACGGTTACGTCAAAAGCCTTTCAGGGAAAAACACGCATTCAACAACACCAAATGGTCTATGAAGCCCTGCAAGGCCATATGGGAACACGTCTTCACGCCCTTTCTCTTAAAACCCAAGTTTCTAAGGAGTAACTGATGTCCCTCATTTTTGATCAAATACGAAAAGAAATAGAAGCGAATGATGTCGTTTTATTTATGAAAGGAAACGAGAAATTTCCCATGTGTGGATTTTCAGCGTCTGTTGTTCAGATTTTAAATACACTTGGCCTGACTTTTAAAGCCATTGATGTTCTCCAAGATTCAGAACTGAGAGAAGGAATTAAAACCTTCACAAACTGGCCCACAATTCCTCAGCTTTATATCAAAGGAGAATTTGTGGGCGGTTGTGACATTGTTCGAGAGATGTATCAAACCGGCGAACTACAAACCTTTCTTTCCGATAAAGGGATTCGTTGCGCGGCTTAAATCTCGAAGGACCCAGCCAGAGTATTCAGAGAAGGAGATTCCATCTCGATCGTTTCGGTGATGTCTAAATCCTGAGATGCCCACTGATTCTTGGTGGTATGGACCCATGCATCATTTTTTATAAGCAATGCCTCAAATGGGTTCGTCATTTCAAACACATCATCAAGACTTAGGTTCATTTGATTAAGATTGATATGAGGTTTTGCTGATAAATTGAAATCCTCATCTATTGGTTTAAACTTGCGTAAGGCACTCATATTGACCTCCCTATTAATTAGTTTTATTGTACTATAAATATATTTATATATGGTTAATTTGAAAATAAAAAACAGAGCAACTACTCGACCGTAGGTGGTGGGACGACGCGGACGGGGTATACGCCTCACTGCCATTAAGTTAAGGGAAAGCCCTCCCCGCTGGGGTCGTCCCGGGGATGAGAAATGCTAAGCGAAGCTTAGATTTCTCATAGCCCGGGATCCAGGGCAATAACTCATTGCGAAGCAATGTAATGATTCCTTCTTTCCTCCGGAAAGAGTATTGGTCCTGGATCCCGGACAACAAGAAGACTTGAGCTTCGCTCAAGATATTCTTGTTTCCGGGACGACCCAGGTGGTGGGCATTTTTTCCTTAACTTAATGGCAGTGGGTATACGCCTGAGTCGTAACAATTCCTTTGTTATCTCTTTTTTAACTCTCTCATGGTTAGTATCAAATAGAAGATCACACACGGGAGTCAATTATGCCGAGTTATAAAGCACCTTTGAGGGATATTTCCTTTGTCTTGAAAGAAGTCTTCGGAACGGATCAACTCCGCTCTCTCCCAGGCTATGAAGACTTGCAAGACACTGATATGGATGCCATTTTGGATGAGGCCGCGAAATTCTGTGAGAACACACTCTTTCCCCTGAACCGGACAGGGGACGAGGAAGGGTGTCACTTTGAGAATGGGGTCGTTACAACACCCAAAGGGTTTAAGGAAGCTTATAAGTCATTTGTCGACATTGGCTGGTCATCCCTCAGTTGTAACCCCACCTATGGGGGACAAGGGTTGCCCCTTACGATTTCCACTATTTTTACTGAGATGATTTCTTCTGCTAATTCATCCTTTTCAACCTATCCTTTGCTTGCAACAGGGGCCTATCATCTTCTTGAAAAGCACGGAAGTGAAGAGTTGAAAAACAAATACCTCCCTAAAATGGTGGGCGGACAGTGGGGGGGCACGATGTGCCTTACGGAATCTCATTGCGGTACGGATTTAGGGCTCTTGCGCACGAAAGCAGCCCCTCAAGCAGATGGGACTTATAAATTAACTGGCACCAAGATTTTTATAACATCGGGCGAGCATGATCTTACAGAAAATATCATCCATATGGTGATTGCAAGGACCCCTGATGGTGTTCCGGGGACTAAGGGCATTAGTCTTTTCCTGGTTCCTAAATTTCTCGTGAATGACGACGGCAGTCTAGGGGCTCGCAATGGGGCAACGTGTGCCTCTATAGAACACAAAATGGGTATCAAAGCCTCTGCAACGTGTGTCATGAACTTTGATGAGGCCACAGGGTATTTAGTGGGTGATCTCTTTAAGGGGATGTCTAATATGTTCGTTATGATGAATAGCGCCCGTCTGGGGATTGGCGTTCAAGGTCTGGGACTTGGAGAGATTGCCTATCAGAACGCCTTAGCTTATGCAAAAGATAGACTTCAGGGACGATCGCTGACAGGGCCTAAATATCCAGATAAAATGGCCGATCCCATTATTGTCCATCCTGATGTGAGACGGATGCTGCTCACGATGAAAGCACTGAATGAAGGGAACCGGATGCTCGTCCTTTGGACGGCATTACAGTTAGATCGCTCCCAAAGTGCGAAAGATCCTGCTGCCAAGCAAGAGGCTGAAGATTTTAATCAATTGATGACACCTATCGTTAAGGCTTTCTGTACAGATACTGCATTTGAACTTGCAAGCTTAGGTGTTCAGGTTTTTGGAGGGCACGGTTATATTCGCGAGAACGGTATGGAACAATATTTAAGGGATGCCCGGATTGGTATGCTTTATGAAGGAACGAATGGTATCCAAGCGATGGATCTTATAGGGCGGAAGCTTCCCATGGGTGGGGGGCGTGTGGTGCAGACTTTCTTTGGCCCCGTCCAAGCCTTTATAGAACAACACAAAAATGATGAGAAAATGGCTGAGTTTGTGGGTCCTCTCGAAAAAGCATTTGGTCGTCTCCAGCAAGCCACAGGGTTGATCGCTCAGAAAGCGCCCTCTGATCATAATGAAGCAGGCGCTGCTGCAGCTGATTATCTAAAGCTGTTTGCCCTAGTAGCACACGCTTATCTATGGTGCCGCGCTGTTCTTGTTGCAAAGGATAAACTCTCAAGCTCAGAAAAGGCGTTTTATCAGAGTAAGATTGAGACAGCTCGCTTTTTTATGGAAAAACTGTTGCCTCAAACAGGGACTCTAGCGGTAAATATAGCTGCTGGTGCAGGTCCTTTAATGAACTTCCAAGACGAGAGCTTTGGGCCGTTTTAGCGAGTGATACGATGATTTATTACATAGCAATGTTCATAGCAGGCCTTGTCCTAGTGTTAAAAGGCGGAGATAGTTTTGTTGATTCAAGTACAGCCATTGCCAGGCGATTCGGAATACCGCGGGTTGTGATTGGGGGAACGATTGTCAGTCTTGCAACCACAGCGCCGGAACTCGTTGTCTCGACGACAGCGAGCTACATGGGAGATTCTGGTATTGCCTTGGGAAACGCTTTAGGATCTGCAATTGCAAACATTGGCCTTATTGTAAGTGTATCTGCGATTCTCGCTCCTATCGCGATCGATGTGGAAGATTTCAGGAGACGGTCCCTGTGGATGTTTGTATCAGCAATTCTTGTCCTCGTATTTGCCTGGGACCTGGTTGTAGATCGACGAACAGGGCTCATTTTAGTTGCCATAGCTGTTCTCTATCTCTCTTTAAATACATTGCGAGCTGTTCTCGAACGAAAAAAGGAAACCGCTCCTAAGCCTTCAAAAGAGGAAGATATTCCCCTAATAAAAGCCATTACGACGTTTCTATTTGGGGCAGTGCTCGTCATTGTTGGAAGTAAGATGCTTGTTAACTCGGGCATTGAAATTGCAAAAGCCCTGGGAATCCCCTCTTTAATCATAGGTTTGACAGCAGTTGCTGTGGGGACATCTCTGCCGGAGCTTGTAACAGCCATCTCGTCTGCCAAGAAGAAGGTTGCTGATTTGTCGATCGGGAATATTGTGGGAGCTAATATTCTCAACTTAGGGTTTATTACGGGAATCTCAGCGACAATAAATCCACTTACACTTGATTCATTTACGCGTTCCTATGCCTTTCCGTGGCTCTTTATCATGATTTTCGGCATGATGATTATCTTCTGGAGAAAAGGGAAAATGAGCAAACGAGATGGCATCATCATGCTTTCTCTTTATATTATCTATAATTTGGGACTATTGGTTTATTCCATGATGTCTCATTAACCAGGCAAGCCCAACAAGACCTGCTGTTTCGGCGCGAAGGATATTGGCATTAAGCGTAACGCCTGTTCCGTGTGCTCTTAAGAGATCAAACTCCTGAGCCGTGAATCCCCCCTCTGGGCCAACCAGAAAAGCTGTGGACTGCTCAGGATCAAGTTTAATCTTGGAGAGGGACGGGGAGGTTAAGGTTTCATCCCCAAAAAGAAGCAAACGGTCTTGAGGCCAATTGGCTAAAGTCTCTTTCAATGAGGTTAGGGGTTTAATCTCAGGTATTGTTAGACGTCCACATTGCTCTGAGGCTTCAATCACATGAGCCTTCATTTTCTCACTATTTACCTTTGGTATCGAGGTTCGCTCACACCGGATGGGACAGAGACAAGACACCCCTAATTCAGTCGCTTTTTCAACAAGGAACTCTTGTCTTTTAGGCTTAAGGGGAGAAAATAGGAGCCAAAGGTCACTGGGTTTCGCTTGAGGGCGTGTTTGCGTCAAAGCCTGAACCATCACTGATTTCTTGGAAACCATTGTTATCCGAGCTTTCCATTCTCCATCAACGCCGTTGAAAACAAGGATCTCATCGCCTTGCCTGAGGCGCATGACTTTAATTAGGTAATGGCTTTGGCTCTCAACGAGAGTCATCAGTTGATTTTCACTTAAGGCTTGTTCTATGTATAAACGATGCATTCATCTCTCGATAGTTGTATTGTTTTTTATAAGCTTAAAAAGAAGTTCCTACAATTGTAAAGGCTGAGACTTTCTGTTTAAATGAATATATCTAAAAGCCAACATCAGTTTTGTATAAGGGCGTTTTTAATGTTCAAAACATTTGTCATTTTCTTGCTTTCACTCTTCTTTTGTGTCTCATCTCTTTCCGCTTATCCGCCTAAAGTTGACGCTATTATTAAGAGTATAGAATCTGAAGATTTACGATCGTTTGTTCTGAGTGTTCTCGAACTTATTCCGGAAGCTCAAGTGACTCCTGAGGTTGTTGAATCAGTTAAACTTTTTTATGTGAAAACGAAACCTGTCAAAGTAGAAAAAAACACAAAGAGTAAACAGGTCGAATTTTCTACAGTGAAATCCTCTTTGTTTTCAATTCTTACCGGAATTCATGAAAATGAAAGAGCTATTACTTGTTTAAGCATTGCACCTCTTCTCACTGGATATGAGAGAGTTGGGTTTAGGGATCAAGTTCTTGGAACTTTTCTTAAGGTGCCCGTTCGCTCACGCCTAGATTTAGGACGAGCCGTGGCTCCTTTGATGCAAGGAGTGTTCAGTGGTACGAGAAAAAAGATTATCGGAACTTTTTGTGAGTCAGATCCTCATCAAACAATAGCACTCTGCCAAGCCTTATCGAGCCTGACATGTGATCTAGTTGATGGAGATAAAGGAAATGCATTGGGGCTTTATTATACAAATGCAGTTGAACAAATTTGGGAAGTCCAAAGGTTTCTTAAACATTTTTCTCATATAAAGCTTGATAACGCTGAACCAGTGAGAGCACTTGAAGTTTTATATCTATTTACACCCTTAGAATTGAGAGCATTGCGAACTTTGATAACGCCTTTTATTAAGAAGGATACAAAAGGAAGTGCATTTATTACACTCATTAGAGATCATCATCTCTATTGTAACAAGGGAAAGCAAAGTTTTGAGACGAGCTCTCAAAATATTTTAAAAACGCTCGGAGATGAACAAAGCAAAGAAGATTTCAATATAAGAACCCGGGCTATTCCCCCTCTGCATCGTATGCTTTGTGCAAAAGAAGTATTTCCTCTTATCAAAAAGATCGATAATGATGCAGAAACAGTTACATGCTTCAGATCACTTTGTCCTCTTTTAGAAGGCTGTAAACTTCAGGATGTAACAACATTAAGACGAAAGCTCTGTGTCGAACAATTGAGAGATAAAACAACGATTGCTGAGCGAGAGACAATTCTTCTTGGTTTACAAGATGTTCCCCTTCCTCAATGTCAGGAATTTGTAGAGGATACTCAGAACTTTCTTCAACTTGGCTATGGTAAATATAGAGCCTGGATTCCAAATATCGCTTTTTTGATTGGCGTTCATTCAGCAAAAAAAAATTGGAATCCGGAATTTTGGAAGGGTAGATTTAAAGCAACTCCAAGGTTTATCGAAGATTTCAAGGATAACCCTATGATGCAAGTATTTTTTGAAGGGTCCCATCCTCTCTTATTCAAAACTTTTTTAGAAGATGGAAAAGAGAAAAGTTTAGCAGACCTTATCATGAGAACTTATGAGGACCACCCCTGGTGGTTTAGCAGGATTATTAAAAAAACTGATGTTGTCGAGTTGTTGTCTTATATGGCTATTGAGTATCGTTTAGAATCTGAGTTTAAAAAACACTGGTATCAAGAATTATCATCTCAAAATCTTAATATAACACAAACACTGTTGAGTGAACTTGAGTGGTACTGTTCATTTTTCGAAATTAGTCTTGAAAAGATTGAGACTGCAAGGGACCGCCTTGAACGCCGTGATCTCCCAGATTCTCCCTTTTATATTCATCGATCACTTCAGGTAAAGAAAAATGAAGACGTTTCTATTCATTCAGAACGAGAAGAGATTGAAGGAATGCGAGTTGCCTTCAATCCCTCGTTTATTGAAGTGCTTAACACATGGGAAAATTGTCCTACCGAAGATAATTTGAGTCTCCACGATATCATTTGCGAACTTTGTTATCGTAAAACAAAAAGAATTCTCTCAGGCGAAGACCCTTTGTTTTGGAGTCGATTTGATATCAGACCAAATCCTACAGGAGGGTTTGTTTCAACTTATTTCATGATTCTTTTGGGAAAGAACGTTCCCCAAAACCAGGAGACTCCGGCCTTTGATTTCTCGAAATCATATTACAACCCTGGTCTAATGTTACGGAGCAGGCAAGAGGTCTTAGATGTGTTTTATCAATATCTTACCCCTCGTGCCCTTGTTAATGATTTTGTTACTTTCACAAACCAAAATCCTGTGGCCAAGTCTCTTATTAAAAATGAGGAAGACTCTCCTTTCCATCCGAAAACAAATGAAATGACGATGAGAGGAGCTATTCGAGTCTTAAACAGACTTGGTGTTTTGAGAGTTGATGAAGATGAAAAATTTATTCAACAATAATTGATTTTATCAAAGCGTAGCATAAGCTTGCACCAAATTTGACGAATTCCGTTAGTATGGTATTATCTTCTAAAGCTTATATAAAGTTCATATATTATACGGGGAATACTGCCATTACCGATAAAATTACATCCTACCTCAAGCTTGCGAGACTCCATCGACCGGTGGGGATTTTGCTTTTGCTTTTCCCCGCTTGGTGGGGGCTTGGGCTTGCGAGTTATGGGGTGCCTTCAAATTCTCTGATCATTCTTTTTGCCCTTGGGGCGCTCCTCATGCGAAGTGCGGGGTGTGTTTATAACGATATCATTGATATGAATTTGGATGCACAAGTCACACGAACATCCACGCGTCCCCTTGCCACAGGGGAGCTCACCAAAAATGAAGCCTTGGCGTTTCTTATTCTGCTTCTTATGGGTGCCGCTGTTATTTTGTTTTTCCTTCCAGCGCCTGTCATCCTAACGGGGTTTCTGGCTCTTGGTCTTGTCCTTGTTTATCCATGGATGAAACGCATTACGTATTGGCCTCAGCTGTTTCTAGGGTTCACTTTTAATATTGGGATCCTCATGGGATGGCTCTGTTTAAAACCGCTCTCTATGGTTCCATTTTTGTTTTATGGTGGGGCTATCTTATGGACAATAGGATACGATACAATATATGCACTTCAAGATAAGGAAGATGATCTTTTGATAGGCGTAAAGTCAACGGCTATACTCGTGTCTGGGGCTCCTCGGCTCTTTCTCAGTGGGGTTTATGGTCTGGCCCTTGTCTTCTGGGGTGTGGGAGGTGCTGTTGCGAATCTGGGATGGATTTACTGGGTCTTTTGGGTGCTCATTTATCTTCTGATTTTTTGGCAAGTCTTAACCTTGAGGGAAGATGTGCCTGACAATTGCATGAAAAGGTTCGAATCAAATGCCTATATTGGACTTTTATTGTTTCTAGGTATTGTATTTTCTCATCTTATCGATTAAAAAAATAGAAATGAAGACCTTTTTAGACCTATTTTCTGATAAGGCGAGCCTCTCTCTTGTGCGTCGCTTATGGCAAGACTACATAAAACCCTACAAACTTTATATAGTGGGTGGGCTTGTGTGCATGGCTGTTGCTGCGTTGACGACAGCATTTTTGGCCCAATTGCTTCAGCCCCTCTTCGATGATGTATTCGTGTCGCGCAATGAAGCGATGCTTTACCATGTTGCCTTAATGGTCTTTGCCGTTTTTATCCTTAAAGGAATCTCTGGTTTTGGAGAGTCCGTCAGTATGATTTATGTGGGACAGAAAATCATTGCGGATATTCAAAAGCGTCTTTTTGATCACTTTGTTATGGCGGACCTGGCCTATTTTCATGCACGGTCAAGTGGCGAGCTCGTTTCTCGTTTTACGAATGATGTGAATCTTATGCGAAACGCTGTTACAACGACCTTAACCGGGATTGGGAAGGATACGCTTTCGGTCATATTTCTGATTGGACTGATGTTTTATCAGGATTGGTTGCTCGCCTCATTTGCTTTTTTTGTTTTCCCTCTCGCTATTTTCCCCATTGTAAAGATTGGAAAAAAAATGCGGAAAGTTTCCCTCAATACCCAAGAGGAAATGGGGGCGTTTACAATCCTTCTTCATCAAGTTTTTCAGGGAATGAGGGTTGTCAAATCTTACGCAATGGAAAGTTATGAGAAAAAACGTGTGTCACGCCTTATTGATAACCTTTGTCGGTTAAATATAAAAGGGGGCCGTGTTAGGGCTGCATCACATCCCATCATGGAAACGTTGGGTGGTCTTGCGATCGTGATTGTGATTCTGTACGGTGGCTCTCAAGTGATTGCGGGGAATCGGACGACAGGCACCTTTATATCTTTTATTACAGCTCTTTTACTTGCCTATGAACCCATGAAGCGACTCGCTGGGCTCAATGCAAACTTGCAAGAAGGTTTGGCCGCCGCTTTTCGCATCTTTGCGATTATGGATTTAAAGCCAACAATCACAACACTTCCTAAGGCGCCTCATTTGGAGGTGAAAAAGGGAAAAATTCTTTTGAATAACGTTTGTTTTGCCTATCCAAATGGTAAAAGTGCGTTGAAGAACATTTCATTAGATATTCGTGCGGGCCAGCGCATTGCCTTGGTAGGACCCTCAGGATCTGGGAAATCAACTCTTTTGAATCTTATTCCAAGGTTTTATGACGTGAGTTCAGGATCAATCTCGATAGATGGTCATGATATTCGTGAAGTGACGTTAAGTTCGCTCCGCTCTCAAATGGCTCTTGTAAGTCAAGAAGTGATCCTCTTTGATGATAGTGTTAGAGCCAATATTGCTTATGGACGGTGGAGAGCGTCAGAAGAAGAAATTGTGAATGCTGCAAAAGCAGCGGCGGCTCACACCTTTATCATGGCTCTCCCTCAAGGGTATGATACGGTCGTTGGAGAGCAAGGTGTGCGTCTTTCAGGGGGTCAACGTCAGCGATTGTCGATTGCTCGAGCGATGCTTAAAAATGCACCTCTTTTGTTGCTTGATGAGGCGACGTCTTCTCTTGATACGGAATCTGAGCGGCAAGTCCAAGCGGCCCTTGATCGGTTAATGGAAGGGCGCACAACGATTGTTGTGGCTCATCGCCTGTCCACTGTTGTTGATGCGGATATGATTTATGTGATTGAAGAAGGAGAGGTTGCAGAGATGGGGACCCATCACGAGCTTCTTAAAAACAACAAGACTTATTCCCGTCTTGTGGAACTTCAATTCGTGACCGATACGCTCAAGGTCGCGTCGTAGGAGAGTAAGGATTGTCTATTTTAAAGAAAATTCGAAGATCAACTGTCATGAGAAGATTTGCGGCCTTTCTTATCACGCAGTATGTAAGGCTCATCTGGATCTCTGGAAAATGGACGTTTTATGGGAAAGAACATCCAAGTCCCTATTGGGAGGACAAAAAACCCGTTATCGCCTGCTTTTGGCATGGACGCCTTCTCATGATGTTTAAGGTTTGGGGAGGTCTTCATAAGCTGCACATGCTGATTTCAAGCCATCCCGATGGGGAAATTATTGCTCGGACAACACAAAGTTTTGGGTATGGATGGATTGCAGGGTCGTCCAATAGGGGAGGGCGACGCGCTCTGCTGAATTGTGTAAAGACGTTGAAAAAAGGTGAATCTGCAGGGGTCACACCAGATGGTCCACGAGGACCGCGTTATCAAGCAAGTCTTGGAATTATACACATGGCTAGACTTGGTGGAGCTGCCATTATGCCCATTTCCTATTCCTCAACGAGAGGTAAATTTATGAAAAGCTGGGATCGCTTTTTCGTCCCCTTTCCTTTTGGGAAAGGCGTTGTGATTTATGGTCCGATGATTGATGTTGTGGGGAGTAAAAAAAGTGAAGAAGAATTGCGTTTGGAGCTGGAGACCTGCTTAAAGGACATTACGCAAAGGGCGGATCTCTATTGTGGTCAGGAGACTGCATGAGTCTCTTACGAAGTGGATATTATGGACTTTTATGGGCAAGTGCACCGTTAATTTCAGGTTATTTAGCGTGGAGAGCGCACAAGGGACATGAGGACAAAACCCGGATTCATGAACGTTTAGGGCACTCAAAAATAGCAAGGCCTGACCTTCCTCTTTTATGGGTCAATGCTGTCAGTGTGGGTGAGGCGGTGGCGGCGCTCACGATTATACAAGCCATCCAAAAGGAATACCCCCGCATTCATGTGTTGTTAACAACAACAACACCAACGTCTGCAAAAGTTGTGGGAGCAAGGCTTCCGAAGAATGTAACCCACCAGTATTGCCCTGTTGATACTCCCCAAGCTGTGAACCGCTTTTTAAACCACTGGCAGCCTGATCTTGCAATTTGGATTGAATCAGAGCTTTGGCCTAACCTTTTGCATGGGACTCAAGTCCGAGCCATTCCTACCGTTTTGTTAAATGGACGGATGTCTGGAAAAAGCTATGCAAATTGGAAAAAACTAAAGAGCATGATTTCACCTCTTCTGTCTCGTCTCGAGCTGTGCGCCGTCCAATCGGAAGAGCAAGCCATATACTTCCACGCTTTAGGGGCGGAGAATATTTCTATTATGGGAAATGCAAAACTCTTGATATCACCCTTAGGAGGGGTGGACGTTAAAAAATATGAAGACTTTAAAAAGGAAATTGGGGATAGACCACTCTGGCTTGCTGCAAGTACCCAGCCCGGTGAAGATGAGATTATTTTGAAAGCCCACAAAGACCTTCAGAGAATGTATCCGGATCTGCTCACAATCCTTGTTCCCCGCCATATTGGAAGAGGTTCAGTTATCCAAAATCTTGCATCAAAAGAAGGCATTAAAGCCTCCCTCAGAACGGAAACAAAATCTCTTAAGGATGTTGAGCTTTATATTGGGAATACGATGGGGGAATTAGGTGTCTTTTTTGCACTGTCCCCCGTTGTCTTTATGGGGGCAACGTTTGTGCCGAAGGGAGGGCATAACCCTATTGAAGCTGCCCAAATGGGGGCTTATGTTCTTCACGGGGTCCATACGTTTAATAATCCGCAACTCTATGATACATTAGCAAGCCTGAAATTGAGCCAGGTTGTCACAGATGAGAACACATTATCGTCCCATGTTGCGCCTTGGCTTAAAGGTAAAAAGGAAACCTATGAAGAACCTTCTCCTCTTGCAAAGTACCGGGAGAAGGGACTCAAGGACCTTACGATACTTTTAAACCCTTATTTAAGCTCCTTGCGGGAGGTACGGGAATGAGAACTCCATCCTTCTGGCATGAACCGCCAGGTGTTATTTCGACCCTTCTGCGGCCTCTAGGATGGCTTTATGGATGGGGTGGAAAAGTTCTCTCCTCATTTGCAAAACCACAGCATTTTTCAGTCCCAATCATAAGCGTGGGAAATATCGTCAGTGGCGGTTCAGGAAAGACGCCGACTGCCATAGCGCTTGCGCTACTCTTGCAAGAAAAGGGGAAGAATGTTCATATTGTAACCCGGGGTTATGGGGGAAGTGTAAAGGGGCCCTTACGGGTTGAACCTTCACACCATAATTATCAGGAGGTGGGAGATGAACCTCTTTTACTTGCACAGCAAGCCCCCACATGGGTTGCGAAGCATAGACCCTCCGGCGTTCAAGCTGCCATTGATCAAGGGGCTGAGCTGATCATCCTCGATGATGGACATCAAACAAGAAGTCTTTATAAGGACATTTCTTTTGTCGTCGTGGATAAGACGCAAGGATTTGGGAATGGTCAGGTGATCCCCGCTGGACCCTTAAGGGAATCGCTGAGTGAGGGGTTCAAGCGAACCGATGCCTTTATCGGAATTGGGGGAATTGAGACTCAGCTTGGCAGACAGATTTTTAATGCAAAGTCCGTGTCCCAACCTCTTAAAGTTGGACGTGTTGTTGCCTTTTGTGGGTTAGGCTTTCCTGAGAAGTTCTATAATTCCTTGAAAAAGGAAGGGATAGATTTGATTGCGAAGAAAAGTTTTCCCGATCACAATGTATATGAAGATAAGGATCTGCAGTGGCTTTTAACCCTCGCAAATGAACATAACGCGCAATTGATTACAACCCGCAAGGACTGGGTGAAACTTCCAAAAGATTGGCAAGATCAGGTGAACGTCCTTGATATCAAGATCGAGTTTGAGGATCCTGAAGGGATTTATCAGTTTATTAAGAGTCGAATTAATCTCTAGAGGACATTTATTTTATCTTTAAGAATTTGATTGCGTAAGCGAGGATGGAGCGCTTGTTCAGTTACGAGGTCAACACGACGTCCAAGAATTCCTTCTAAATGATCTTTAAGCTTAAGAAATGCGAATAATCCTATAGGCTTATTGAAAGTTACAAGAAGATCAATATCGCTCGATTTCTTTTCTTCACCCCTTGCAAATGATCCAAAAATCGATAACGACTGCACTCCGCTAGCTGTGAGGTATTTCTGGTCTTTTTTTAATGAGTTGAGAATTGTATTTTGTTTCATTTTGTGCACTTCATTTAAGAATACTTTCTTACTATTACTCTACCAAAAAAATCTAACGTTTGAAAGAAGTTTTTATCTTAAGGGTTTATATAACTGTTATGCTGAAACCGAATTCCAAGTCTTATACATAAGTCATCCTCAAATTGAACAAATTCACTTAGATCAAACTCACATACATACCAAATCATTTGTTGTTGTTTTTCAACACATTGGAAAGATATTGAGTGAAATTGTTTGACATAATGAGCAAAATTGCTCAATGTATTGAGTAAAATTAGGAGATATGATGTACAAACGTTCAGAATATCCCTCTCGATG
This sequence comes from Alphaproteobacteria bacterium, assembly GCA_013287665.1. GTDB lineage: Bacteria > Pseudomonadota > Alphaproteobacteria > UBA9655 > UBA9655 > UBA9655. Next base: position 18,432 of record JABDDK010000009.1, on the reverse strand, counting down.
AATTTCTCTTAACATATCCCGAGCAATTTATATAAACCGATGAATAGGCAGGGTAAACGCATCTAAAGTTTAGGGAGCACCTAACGTCCCCAACGGCGTCGTCCTCGCGAACGCGGGGATCCAGGGCAAATGACTTATTGCGTAAGCAATTCAACATCCTTTTATAAAAGAGAGCCCTCCATTCCTATCGGAATGAGTTGTTTATCCTGGATCCCCGCGTTCGCGAGGACGACGCCAGTGGGGATAGGGTTTCTTTACTATTTAGATGCGTTTACCGTGATGAATAGGATTATCTTGCATATTACTTTATAATGTGCTGTTTAACTAAATAGTTGTACGAAAGGTGAACAAGTGAAGCGTCGTTATTTCAAGAAAATTAGGCATTTAATTGAAGCCTTCTTTGTTTGGATTGCCTTCATTCTTTTCCATTATTTGCTGCCGTCTAAGCCTTCGATTGCCTTTGGGGGATGGATTGGGCGTAAGGCAGGGCCGTTGCTTCCCTATAGTGAAAGAGCGCGGTCAAGTTTGAAGAAGTGTTTTCCGGAACTGACCTCACAAGAGATTGAGATCATTGTTGCGGATATGTGGGATAACTATGGTCGGCTTGCGGCAGAATACGCGAATGCGGATGCTTTTTGGGACGGAAAAACCCTGAAGAATATCGAAATCGTGGGGCTTGAGCATTTGAAAGAGTTTCAAAATGACGGCAAGCCAGGAATTATGTTTACGGCCCATACGGGCAATTGGCAGATGATAACACTTGCGGCTCAATCTGTTGGGTTTGACCTGACTCAAATGTACCGGAATGCGAATAACCCTTACGTGGATGCGTTGATGCTTTACTGTCAAAAGCTAGCCGTTAAGAACGTGATAACGAAGAAGGGGGATGGCCCTCGGAACCTTCTGTCTCTTATTAAAAATGGGGAGCATGCGCTTCTTTTGATTGATCAAAAGATGGGTGAAGGGATTTCCGTTCCTTTTCTGGGGCGTGAGGCCATGACCGCTAAGGGTGTTGCAAGAATGTACCTCAATCAAGATTGTCCTTTGCTTCCTGCACGTAGTGAACGTCTTGATAATGCTAAATTTCGTGTCACTTTTTATCCGATGATTGATTTTAAACCGAGTGGGGATCAACCAAAGGATATGTATAATTTGCTTCTCCACATCAATGATATGGTGGGTGAATGGGTGAAAGAGCGCCCTAGTCAGTGGCTTTGGATTCATCGTCGGTGGAAGGACGTATGAAGATTCTTGCGATTGATACCGCTGGATGGGTTGCCTCATGTGCCCTGTGGGAAGATCATCATGAAATTGCTTTTGGAGAACGGGACCAAGAGAGGAGTCAAGCGGCCCTTTTGCCTGAGCTTGTAAAAGAAGTTATGGGCGATCATAAGGTTGATCAAATCCTTGTTAATGTCGGGCCTGGCTCCTTTACAGGTATCCGCTTAGGAATTGCTTTTGCGAAAGGGCTTGGGCTGGGGTGGAATATTCCCATCAAAGGAATCGATAGTTTTACGGCAAACTACCTTGGAATTGAACCGCAGGATGATGTTCTTATCCTCATTGAGGCAAGGCGGCAAGACGTATATGCAAGGCGCTTTAAAAAAGGGATTCCTCAAATAGCGCGTAGTTTAACGCGAGAGGAAATTGAAAAAGAGCTCATCACTTCGATTGTTGCAGGAAGTGGTGTTCATCCCCTCTTAGACGGGCTATCTTTTAAAGAAATTCAGCCTTCATTACAAGGGGCACAACTATTGGCAAACGCTTATTTCAAAACACCAGACCTTTTCGGTGATCCTGCTCCCTTTTACGTGCGAGAAGCCGATGTATCCTTTCCCGTTGAAAAATGCGCACCCAAAAGCTAACCCTCACGGACTGTCCAGACGCCGCTCGTCTTCACCAGCTGTCCTTTTATAAAGGCTGGTCGGAAAAGGATTTCGAAGAATTTTTGGCGGATCCTCTCACTCAAGGGTTGAAGAGTGAGGAAGGCGGAAAGCTATGTGGCTACATCCTGTGGCGAGAGATTGGAGAGGAAGCTGAAATATTAACACTTGTCGTAGCCCCAGATTTCCAGAGAAGGGGGCTGGGAAGTCATTTGTTAGACGCCCTTTTTCAACGTCTTGGGGAGCAAGGGGTTTCAACTCTCTTTATCGAAGTGGCTGAAGATAATGAAGGAGCTCATCTTTTCTATTTAAAACAGGGGTTTAATTTAATAAGCAAAAGACCAAATTATTACCAACGAGAAGAAAATAAATATGTTTCAGCATGGAATTACATAAAGAAGCTCTAAATTTTTGTGTTGATTACACTTTTCAAATGTAATATATAGAAATCTAATTAGATTTGGAAAAAGGTTATAAAAATGACAGAAAAAACAGAATCATTAGATACTATATCCTTGGTTGCGCATATTGTGGCCTGCTATGTTTCAAAAAATAATATACCCACGTCAGAGTTGCCGGGCTTTATTCAACAAATACACAGAAGTTTAACTGAGGTAGGATCAAGCAGTGCTTATGTCCATCAAGGGCGTTCAGAGCCTGTTGTCCCCATTAATAATTCTGTTCACCCCGACTACATCGTGTGTCTTGAAGATGGACGTCGCCTGAAAATGCTAAAGCGTTACCTTAAGACAACTTATAACATGACACCTAACCAATATAGGGAACGGTGGGGGCTTGCTCCAGATTATCCAATGGTTGCTCCGAATTACGCAAAACGTCGAAGCCATCTTGCAAAAGATTTTGGTCTAGGGAAAAGCCGCGTAAAGAACATAAAAACTTCGAATTAAATTATAGTCAGTATGACACCGATGTCGCTCTAAGCAGCATCGGTGTTTTTATTAAAGGTATCTATGAATTCCACACATTTAGAAAAACTATGCCAACAAAAAGGCTTAAGGATGACCGACCAAAGACGTATCATTGTACGTGTTTTGTCTGAGGCACAAGATCATCCTGATGTTGATGCGGTTCATAAACGTGTGAGTCAAATTGATTCAAAGATTAGCCTTGCAACTGTTTATCGGACCTTGCGCTTACTGGAAGAAGTGAATATCTTAAGTCGACATGATTTTGGTGATGGGAGATCGCGGTACGAGGAAGCAACTTGTCAGCACCATCATCACTTAATTGATACACATACGGGTAAGATTATTGAATTTCATAATGAGCGGATAGAGGCCCTTCAAAAAGAAATTGCACAGGATTTGGGGTATCAGTTAGTCGGTCATCGCCTTGAATTATACGGAGTTCCACTGAAAAGAACTGGAAAAGAGCTTGAGCACAATGAAGTCTAACGTTAAAACATTTCCCTTTGATCGTTTTTCAAAAACGCTTCCTAAATTGATGTCAGGATCTTTAGAGGTGCGCCTTGCAAAATCTGAGGAAGATATTAGGGCTGCACAGAAACTACGCTATGAAGTGTTTTACGAAGAATGTGGGGCTAAACCGGATCCTACTATAGAACGTCTAAAGTTAGATGTTTCTCCAATTGATGATTATTGTGACGTTCTTTTAGTCATTGACCATGCTCATAATAAAATTGTGGGCACCTACCGATTTATGTTGAGAGAGGCAGCGGCTGAGTACGGAGACTATTATACAGCTTCAGAGTTTGAGATCAGCAAAATTATCGCGTTTCCCGGACAAATCATGGAACTCGGACGCTCATGTGTCGAAAAGAGTTATCGAACAAAGCCCACTATACAGCTTTTATGGCGCGGTATTGGATCTTATGTTCAACTTTTCCAGGTTTCACTTCTTTTTGGATGTGGGAGTTTTCCAGGAACAGATCCAGAGTCCTATAAACAGGCATTGTCTTATCTCTATCATTTCCATTTAGCTCCTCCTGAATTGAGAGCAAAAGCACTCCCAGCTTTTTATCAAGAAATGAATTTGATGCCGGCCGATCAAGTGGATCGGAAAGAGGCCATGCGTCAACTCCCTCCTCTCATCAAAGGCTATTTGCGTGTCGGAGGATATGTGGGTGAAGGTGTCTCTGTTGATCATGAATTTAACTGTCTAGATGTATGCATTATCGTTAAACGTGAAACCGTAACCGAGCGATATTCTCAAAGGTACACACCCTTGGACGAGGGGTTCTAATGCCACGCGCACCGATACTTGCAACTTTCCGATTTTTTTTAGTCGTTTTGGTCTTTTTAGCTTTTACACCGATTTATTGGGTTTTGTTGAAGATAAATCAGCCACTCGGATTTCGATTTGGCCGTTTTTACCTTTCAACGTGGCGTAAGTGTTTAGGATACGAGCTTATCATAAAAGGCCAACTTTCAACAGTTAAGCCGACTCTCTATGTCGCCAATCACTCGAGTTATATCGATATTCTTGTTTTGGGAACTTTTGTACCCGCACGTTTTGTATCCAAGGATGATGTTGCAAAATGGCCTATTATGGGATGGCTCGCGACGAATCAAGGGACAATTTATATAAGCCGGAGTCGGAATGCGATCGCGGAAGGCGCAGACAAGCTTTTAGAATTTCTCGATAAAGGGGAGAGTCTCATTCTTTTCCCTGAAGGAACTACATCAGATAGCTGTCGGATCCTTCCTTTTGGAAGTTCTTTTTTTGATGTCGCTGTTAAGAAAAATATTGTCGTTCAGCCTATTACAGTGAGCTATGCGGGGTGGGACGGTTTAGCTATGCCGAGGTTCATGCGCAAATTGTGCAGTTGGTTTAGCCCTGACACGAGTCTCCTTCCCCATCTTTGGTCGCTCGTTCAAATTGGCACAATTCAAGTTGTTGTCGAACTTCACGAGCCCTTCAACCCCCAAGATTTTGCTTCCCGTAAAGAACTCGCCCAGGCAAGTTTTACAGCTGTTCAACAAGGGCTTGTCAATGCCTTTGCGAGTCCAATTTCGCAGCAAAGGCTCAAAGCATGATACAAAAACAACTTTATATAAAAACCTATGGATGCCAAATGAATGTCTATGACTCTGGTCGTATGGCAGACATATTGAAACCGTTAGGCTATGAATTAGTGGATGGCCCTGAAGGTGCTGACTTGGTCATTCTGAATACCTGTCATATTCGGGAAAAGGCAGATGAGAAAGTTTACTCAGATCTGGGCCGTATTCGCCCCTTTAAAGATGACAAAATGATCATTGCCGTTGGGGGGTGCGTGGGTCAGGCTGAAGGGGCAGAGATCATGCGTCGCGCGCCTTACGTCGATATTGTCTTAGGTCCACAAACCTATCACCGTCTCCCTGAAATGATTGCTCGTGCGCATCGTTCACAAGATAAGAAGAATGGGCCAGGACGCGGGGTTTTGGACGTTGAGTTTCCTGTTGAATCGAAATTTGATCACTTGCCCGAAGCACATTCAAACGTTGGTCCTTCAGCCTTTCTTGCGATTCAAGAGGGATGCGATAAATTCTGTACCTTTTGTGTTGTTCCCTATACGCGCGGTGCTGAGTATTCAAGGCCTGTTCAAGCCATTTATGAAGAAGCTGAGCAACTTGTGAAGCAAGGTGCTAAAGAAATCACGTTGTTGGGTCAAAATGTAAATGCTTACCATGGTGAATCTAACGTACAAGAATGGGGCTTAGGAAAGCTCATGGAGCACTTGGCGACCATACCAGGTCTTGCGCGACTTCGGTACATGACGTCCCATCCTCGGGACATGGCAGAAGAGCTGATGGTTGCCCATCGGGACATTCCTCAAGTGATGCCATTTATGCATTTGCCCGTTCAATCAGGGTCGGACCTCATTTTAGAAGCCATGAATCGGAAGCACACCCGTTCGCATTATCTAGGGATTATTGAAAAGCTCCGTACGTTTCGTCCCGATATTGCCCTCTCATCCGATTTCATCGTTGGATTTCCAGGAGAGACAGAGCAAGACTTTGAAGACACCCTAAATCTTGTTCGTGAGGTTGGGTTTTCTCAAGCCTATTCTTTTAAATATAGTCCTCGCATAGGAACACCGGGTGCGGTTATGGACAACCAAGTTCCTGAGGATGTTAAGACAGAACGGCTGGCACGTCTTCAAGAGCTGTTGAATCAACAACAACAAGCTTTTAATGAGGGAACGATAGGGAAGACAATGCCTGTGTTACTCGATCGAAAGGGTAAAACCGATGGTCAGTACTTAGGGAAGACACCCTATCTTCAATCCGTTTACGTTGAGGCTCACCCTCGGCTTTTTGGTCAGACAGTTGATGTTGTCATTGAAAAGGCATTTGCAAATAGTGTGACGGGGTCGATCGTCACCTCTCCCCTTGTGGGAGAGGTCGCCCTTTAGGGCCACTGCCATTAAGTTAAGCAAACTGCCCACCCCTAGGGTCGTCCTCGAGAGCGCGAAGCGCGGGTCGGGGATCCAGGACAACTACTTATTGCGGAGCAATTTAACTTTATTTTGAGAGAAGATCAGTCACCATTGCTTCGCAATGAGTTTTTTCCCTGGATCCCGGACAACAAGAAAACTTGAGCTTCGCTCAAGATATTCTTGTTTCCGGGACGACCCAGGTGGTGGGCATTTTTCCTTAACTTAATGGCAGTCGCCCTTTAGGGCGGGTGAGGGGTAAGCCGTACGCAATGTTCATTGACATTTCATTAAAGTCATATCCCCCTCACCCGCCGCTGCGCGTCGACCTCTCCCACGTAGGGAAGAGGTGAAGGACTTCGTCCTTAAGAAAGAATATACGATTTTCAGGAGGTGACCCTGGGAGAGGGATATCCTTTTCTTGTCAATCTCTTAGGAAAAGTGTATCATCCAAGAAAAACAATAGGAGACAACAATGAAAAAACCCATTTATTTACTCACAGCTATTTTCCTTTCACTTCAACCAGCTTTAGCAGAAACGCAACAACAGAGCTTTACGGGTATGACGAATCTCACCAATAAGGTTCTTGGGGACAGCTCATTTTCAGGTCCAACAACCCTTGACCATGTCAAAGCAAAGACTCTCAATGTGATCGGACCTTCTACATTTGCTTATGTTGAGACGACCTCTTTAACTGTTTCTGGGCCAACAACATTTGACTCATTGATTGTCTCAGGTGACGCTACCTTTACCGGTCCTGTGAAAGGCAATAATGGGATATTCAAGAATTTAACTCAAACAGGAGAGTTCAAGGCTTCAAATGTGAGGATCGATCAGTTTACCCAAAAAGGGAATGCCGACGTTTCCTATATTGAAGTAACGGGTCACTTTGACATAACAGGGGCTTTAAGCGCTCAAAATAGTAAATTCAATGACTTGACGTTTACGGGCACGGAAATTAATTTTGAAAACGTACATGCAAATAATATTAATGTTAAAAATGTTCCCTCAAAGCCTCAAGTCCTTACCTTAAAAGGCGAGAATAATATTACAGGAAATATTGTTTTCGAATCTGGAAAAGGCGTGATTAAGAAAAGTTCAACAGCAAAAATTAATGGTAAAGTTGAGGGTGCCGTTGTTGAAGACGTGAAGTAATGACAAACATCCTTACCATCCGACGTATTCACTGTCGGGTGGTAAGTTGTTTAATATTTACTGCTTTGAAATTTTAGGCAGAAATGATAAAGTCAAAGAAAAAAAGAGGTAAAAAAATGGCCGAGAAAAAAACAATAAAGCCTAAGAAAAAAGCGACCCCCGTCAAAAAAGCCCCTAAGAAATCAGTGCAAGAGAAAGTCGTCTCTCACTCAAAACCAAAGGTGTCAAAGGATGAAAGAAATTGGGGGATGTTCTGTCATTTAGCTGCTTTTGCGGGTTATGTCGTACCCTTTGGAAATATTATCGGCCCCCTCATTATTTGGCTGATGAAACGGGAGGAGTCCTCCTTTATTGATGCTCAAGGTAAAGAATCTTTGAACTTCCAAATAAGTTTTACAATATATATGTTTGTAGCATTCTTGCTCATATTTATATTTATTGGATTTATACTCATTCCGTTATTAATACTGATGCAATTCATATTTATTATCGTTGCGTCCCTAAAGGCACAAGACGGCGGTATCTATCGCTATCCGCTTTCGATTCGTTTTGTTTAGGAAAATCGTCATTGCCTTCTGGCAATGACGACCTTTCATTCTGAACACTGAACACTGAACACTGAACACTGATCTACCCACTATACCCACTATTAATGAACTTTATCAGATCATCAATGTCTTGGGCTTGCTTCGTATGACTTGAACTCAGCCATTTCGTGACGTCCCCAATGGAGATGATTCCAACGAGGGTTGAATCCTCCAAAACGGGCAAGTGGCGCACTCTTTTTTCGGTCATAATGAACATGGCTTCTTCTGTCGTGGTGGTTGGTTTAACGCAAATGACTTCCTTGTTCATGACTTCAGAAACCAATGTTTTTTCCGGATCTCTCTTTTTAGCAACGATACTGAGCATAAGATCACGTTCTGTAAAAACGCCAACGATTGTCTTATTCTCAAGGATGAGCAAACCACCAATTCTTGCGTGCTTCATTTTTAGGACGCATTCATAGACGCTATCCGTTGGTTTCCCATAAACAACGTTGGCCCCTTTACCTTTAATGAGTACATCAAGAGTCGTATGCATTGTCACACCTCATGCTATTTTTCTTAAATATAGTTGCATTATATTAAAGAAGTGTGAATGATGGTGTCACCTCATGAAATTTGTGAGGCACCATCACCTCTCCCCTTGTGGGAGAGGTCGCCCCTTTCGGGGCGGGTGAGGGGTCGTAATATCAGTAAGATTCTCTGTTTGTCAGTAAGGATAAAGATATCCATAATACATATTGTATGTATGCATTTGTGTTGGCGACACCCCTCACCCGCCCATTCGGGCGACCTCTCCCACAAGGGGAGAGGTGAAGACACCCCGCTAATTTGCCCTGGTATGAATGAGCTTGAATTACGCCCTCCTCATCTTGTAGAATAGAGAATGCTTAACTCATACCTCAATGCATTCATCAGTCTTTTAGTGATCATCGATCCGGTGGCGCTTGTTCCTGTCTTTATTTCTCTGACGGGGCGGATGACCGTTCAGGACCGCAATAAGAATGCCAGTAAGGCATGTTGGATCTCCTTCATTCTCTTGCTTGTTTTTGCCTTTGGGGGAGAAATTCTCTTGAAGCTCATGGGCATTTCTGAGGCTGCGTTTCAAATTGCGGGTGGATTCTTGTTGATGATTGCGGCCGTTGAAATGGTGATCGCTCACCATACAGGCATGACATCTACGACACCGGGTGAGGATAAGGAAGCCAGCAGCGGAAGGGACATCACTGTTTTTCCTTTAGCCATTCCATTGATTTCAGGCCCTGGAGCTCTTACGACTGTCGTCCTTTTGATGCAAGAAGGCGAGTCCTCCTGGATGCATCAGGCTATTTTGGTGGGGATTATCCTTGTGATCATGATTATTACCTATGGATTCCTGCGCTCTGCTTCCCTCATTCAAAAAATGCTAGGTGTAACAGGATCAAACGTAATCACCCGTGTGTTTGGGATTATTCTAACGGCTCTCGCGACCCAATTTATCATTACGGGAGTTAAGACTGCGTTCTTTTAAAAACTCAGATTCCATCCACGGAATTGATTTTTCAATTAAGGCATGCAGGCTACAGTTAAATCCTTCCACAATTCCTGTCACAGTAGCACTTCTCAGGCACATGGTTTCCTCAAAGGTTTGAGCGGTTAAGACTTTTCTGCCAGTTAAATCGACAAGCTTCATCATGATTTTAAGATGAACCATGGGCTTTTCCGTTCCCAGATTCATAACCGAAAAGTCCTGAATTTCCGTTTGCAGGATATACTTAGACTGTAGGCCTGCGCTCAAACGTGTGATATGGGCTCCGCCCCAGCGTTGACTCAAACTGTCGATGAGGACTTCCTGGACGACCTTTGGCAAACGATCTGGCCATTGACCATCAGCTAGGTAATCCCTCTGGTAGGGGGGCAAGGTGACAGCGATACGGTCAGTGTTGAGGCTTGCTTCGCTGAGGGGAACATCAATAGCAATCGTGTCGTTGAGAACCGGAGTCGGCTCAATCGTTTGACTTTTAAGGGTATATAGAGGTAACGGGTCGCCCCCTAGAATTGAGCATCCAGTTAAGAAACAGGTGAGAGTTAAGAGCGCAGATCTATTCATTGGTTTCCATTCCGTTTTTCAGTACGTTATCAGATTTCTGATGGGCCGTCGAGAGGGCGTCTTTAGGTCTACCGGTTGGGAGACTTGCAAATTTTCTAAGAACTTACTATTTGTAATTTATAATTTGAATTTTGAGGAAAATATGTTGAGGCATTTAGTTTTATTAGCTTTTTTTTCGCTTACGTTGATTACAACTCACCAAGCCTATTCACGTGGAAGAGATGGTGATGATAAGCAACCAGGAGAAAAGCTCTCCAAGCCTAGACCTTCCGTAACGACAAAATCGAAGCCCAAACTTAGGGATTTACCTTTTCCAGAACCAGACTCAGGAAAGCTCACAATGTTACCCGGTCAAAAACGAGGGCTTACATACGATCCACTTACAAAAGATACCCTTTCGGTTGTATTCAGTCATGTTCCAGCAATTTATTTGGGTGTGACCGCAAGCTGTCATTTCACTTTTTGTACGCTTATCGAACAAGAAGTCTCAAAGCGCCTTGCGCGTTATACCGCTGTTCCCGAATCAGGCCTCATCAATCTTCCATATGCCGCAAAGTTTAAAATGCTTTGTCTTTTAGAAAGCCAATCGAAGATAGGACAAGCGGCTCGGGATTTTGTTGCTCGTAATCTACAAAGAAGACAAGCGTTAATTATTCCACTCCTCCATGTTTCCGTGTACTCCTATGGGTGTCCATATATTGATGATCAGAATATTTTGGATTTGCTTGATCCAAGTCCTGATAACACTCAATTGCTCAATTTTGTGCAAAGTTTAGAACCCCACCATTTCGTTCTCTTCAGACATTTTCCATCTGTATTGAGTGCTCTAAGCAGAAAAACTGGTGTTGAATACTGGGTTCAAATTAAAAGTCTGACAGATTCAGAAGTTGAATTTGTCGTTTCAGCTCTCCAGAGTGATAAAGAAATACGAAAAGGTTTGGAGAGAAAGGAATTAATTGGATTCGGAATTTATGGGGTAAGAAACCCATTTGGGTATATCTTATCTAATATGGTAGGAGAAAATAGACTTGAAAAATTAAATTCATTAGTGAGTCTATTTCCAGAGTGTTTGACACCTTATCGAGCCCAGCTCTTCCGTGATCTTTGCCTTAATCTCGCGTCTATCTATAACGAGGATGAAAGAGAGTATCTTGATCGAGTAAAGCAAGTTGTTGCTTATGCTCCTGATCATACAGACCTTGTTCTGGACGTCCTTCCTGCGTTTGATTGTCTGGCAAAATGTACAAGTGCAAATGAATTAAATGCAGGATTCATATGGCGCGTTGAGGCTATGCTAAAGTCCGAAAAGCCTTTTGTTGAAATTGTTCAATTAATTAAGGATGAAAGCAGAGTCTTTCTTAAACAAAAGGAGGACTTTGCTAATTGCGAGCATGGAAGGAGAAATCGTTTATACATAGGATTCGATGGTGGACTCAATACAGGATTTTAACCTTGCCCTGAAGGGGTATGGGTAGTATTAAGGAAGAATGTGTTTTATTCAAAGGAGGGTATTATGACTGACTTAGTCCTATCAAGACGTAAGTTTCTTGTTCTTGCTTCTTCTTTTATGGCTGTGACAGCTGTTTCCCCTTTGAGCGCTGCAACGTCTCGGGCGTTGGTTCCGGCGCGTAAGCTTTCTCTTTATAATATCCATACGGGTGAGGACTTTGAAGGTGCCTTTTGGCGAGGCGGTCATTATGATGAAAAGGCCCTCATGCGGCTTGCCCATGTGTTGAGGGACCGCAGAAACAACAAAAGGCATCCGATAGACCCAAAGCTCTTTGATCTTATGCATAAGCTTCAATCCACCCTGGGAACGAAGGATCCGTACCACATCATTTGTGGATACCGCTCGGCAGAATCTAACGCCAAAATGCATAAGGCCAGCAAAGGCGTTGCAAAGAACAGCCAGCATGTCCAAGGAAAGGCGATTGACCTTCGGCTTGAGCATGTCTCCCTCAAAGAGCTTAGTAACGCTGCACGGTCCTTAAAAGCCGGGGGAGTGGGGTACTATCCGAAATCTAACTTTGTTCATATAGACACCAGACCCAAGCCCGCGTTTTGGACGTGAGGTTAGGCTTTACCTAAATAAATAGTGGTTTGCTTCTTCCTCAATAATTTAAAGTTTTTTTATTAAGCTAACTTCTATGAGTCTGTCAAAATCCGACTGGTGGAATTGGTCCTGTTTTTTCTTAAAAATATCGTATTCCTTTTCTGCTAAGGCCACTGCAACTTCGTGGGATATTTGCCCTAATCCTTCCAATATTTCTTGTTCGTTAAAAATCAAAAAGGCATTAAGTTTTTCTGACCAATCTTTCATTTTCATAACTTTACCTCTGGCGGCTTGGAATTCAGCGTAATCGATGTACATATTTACAATCTTGTTCAACGCTGAAATTTCCTCTTTCCTTAAGTAATTTTTAGCAACAAGTACGTCTGAATGAAAAATCTTTCCAGTAGGTGCCTTCCGCCAAGTGGTGAGGCCCATATTTGGTTTCTCATGAGCAGCTCTATTGGCAATAATTTCTGCTGCTGTATTCCCTGTAATTGCAAAATGTAGTTTGTTTTGAACAGTCGCAAAGAATGTCGTTGCACTGTCCGATTTTGGTGAATAATCCATTGAGGTAGCATAAATATCAGTTATTTTTTGATAGGCCATACGTTCACTTGCTCTGATCTCGCGGATTTCTTCGAGTAGTTCATCAAAAAAACGTACGTCAAATTTTGAACCTTTTTTGAATTTTTCACTATCGATTGCAAATCCTTTAAAAATATAGTTTTTAAGCTTATCTGTCGCCCAAGTTCTAAATGCAATTCCGCGTTCTGAATTAACGCGATAACCAACTGAAATCACAGCTTCTAAATTATAAAATAATACACTCCGAGTTATAGTCCTTTTGCCTTCTGAATGAACTACCGAGAATTCCTCGGTAGTTGCTTCTTTATTTAATTCCCCAGTCGCATAGATATTTTTTAAGTGTAGAGAAATATTATCAGTAGAACATTCAAATAGCTCCGCCATATGTTTTTGGGTAAGCCAGAAATTTTCATGTTCAATTCTCACAGCTATGGAAATTTTTCCATCATCAGTTTCATAAAATACGATGTCGTTTGGCGGCAATGTTTGGTTGTTTTTCATATTATCACCATTCTTATACGTGAATTTGGCAAGTCGGACCGACTGAGATGGGTTTCAGGAAACTTTCTCAAATCTTATATTTCATAATTTACATTTCTTTCGGGGGAAGTCAAATAGGCTGTCGTCCCTCCACAAATTCATTAAACGTCTCCCCCATTGTTTTTATAAGATGGTGAGTCAGTTCCATTTCAAACCCTGCTTGTGCCATTAAATGGTTCACATTTTGGATTTGGAAGTTTATTTGTTGAGAAATGCGCTCGAGTTGAGCTACTCTGTCATTACCCATGATTAACTCCTGGTTAGTTATGGTTAGTGGCGTTTCAAGTGTTCTTAGCACTTGGGCGCCACGCATCTCATTTGAGATGCTGATCTCAGATTATTCTTTTTGTCTTAAAGATCAAGTTGTAATTAGGTGACAGGGATCATCAAATTAAAAAATATTTCAAAAAACTATCAAAACTGTTGAAACAAATTTATCGTCTGATAAGATTGCACGGTGGATGCTTTACGGCCTCACAGAATCCAATTAATGATAACAATGAATTAGGGAGTTTTTTATGAAATCTGTTTTATCTTTATGTGATATTAAAGAAGCGACGCAAGAGAAACTGCTGCGCATAAGATTAGCCGCGGCCTACCGTATTTTTGCGGAGATGAAGTTGGATGATTTGACCTATACCCATCTTTCAGCCCGCCTTCCAGGCGTGGATTGGTATTTAATTTATCCCTTTGGCCAACTTTTTGAGGAAGTCACAGCGTCTTCGCTTCTCAAAGTGTCTTTAGACGGTGAAATTCTGGAAGGGAAAGAAAGCCAATACAATCGAACGGGATATGTGATTCATGGGAATATCTATAAGGCCCGTGAGGATGTGAATGCCGTCTTCCACCTCCACACAATTGCTGGTGTCGCAGTTTCAGCGATGGAGTGCGGCCTTCTTCCCATCAGCCAATTCTCTTTCCATTTTTATAATCGTCTCGCCTACCATTCCTATGATGCATTGACGCTTGAACATGATCGCCAAGGCGCAAATCTGGCTCACGACCTGGGGAACAAGAAGGCCATGATCCTGCGCAACCATGGAACCTTGAGCTGCGGGGCAACGGTTCATGAGGCTTTCCTTTATATGTATTTCCTTGAGCAAGCCTGTAAGGTTCAAGTTACGGCTCTTTCCAGTGGTCAGAAGGTCACCATTCCTCCTGCAAAAGTCTGTGAGCAAGCGGCGCTTGATGTGAGGGAGTTTGAGCCTGATTTTGGGATTCGGGACTTTACGGCTTTGCTTAGAAAATTAGATCAGAAGGATCAATCGTACCGCGATTAAAAATGAAATAAGCAACTTTTTCCATGTGATGTGCAAGGGCAATGTCTTTTGCACTCACGCCGCCTGCGTCATGGGTTGTGAGGATAACCGTTACTTTATTGTGTGTATTTGTCCAGGTCGGATGATGGTTAATTTCTTCAATGAATTCAGCGACTTGCTTCATAAAGTCGAAGGCATCTGTAAAAGTTTCGAATTGGTAGCTTTTTGTAATCGAGCCCCCCTTATCGCTTTCATTCCAAAAAGTAAGGGCTGTAAGAGCTTCTTTACGTTCTGTGGGGGTAAGTTTCTCAACCATGCTTTCCCCTCAGATCTTGTATATTCTTAGCGTAATCATTTCCTTTGAAAATGGCTGTACCCGCAACGAGAATATTTGCGCCAGCTTCAATAACTTGGGGAGCAGTTTGAGGCGTAATCCCGCCATCAACTTCGAGTTGAATGTCTCGACCTGATTCATCAATGAGCGTTCGGACATCACGTATTTTTGTAAGGCCACTCATCAGAAAGGATTGCCCCCCAAAGCCAGGATTTACAGTCATCACAAGAATGAGGTCTACGATATCAAAAAGAGGATGAATCACCTCAACAGGCGTTCCGGGATTTAAAGCAATACCTGCCTTACATCCAAGGTGTTTAATTTCTTGCAGCGTACGGTAAACATGAGGCCCTGCCTCTGGGTGAACGGTGAGAATATTAGCCCCAGCCTTCGCAAAGTCTTTGAGAAAAGGATCAGCAGGGGCAATCATCAAATGAACGTCAAAAGGGAGCTTTGTCCATGATCTCAGTTTTTCAATAACAGGTGCACCCATGCTTAAATTAGGGACGAAATGACCATCCATGACATCGATGTGGATCATGTCAATAAAGGGCTCAACAGCTTTGATCTCCTCGCCCAAACGGGCAAAATCAGCAGCTAAGAGAGAGACTGAAATCTGGACTTGGTTCATGTTGTGTTCGTTATCCTTTTTTTAGAGTTTATCAGAAAGCCGATAAAAAATACAGAAGTCCTGAATTTTTCTTATTTTACTCAAAATTAACTCTTCTCCCTGTATGATACCCTATATCAACAATGAAAGATAAACATGCTCAAAACAGTAACCGTACCTAAACAATTTGAAGAGATTTTTCAAAAGGCTGAGACTACAGTGGGTCAGTTTTTTGAGAATAAAGAGATTGATGTAGCTAAGGCGACGATTAAGATATCGGGTGAGCGTTATTTGCTCGTAAGAGCTTCTTCACTTTCCGTTGATTTCTTTGAATGTGTTATGGGACTATATCGAGACAAAGATAAAAAGGAAGCTGCTTTCACGACACGCCAACTTCTCTTTGATATTAGTCATGCGATTGGTATGAAAGATGCTGAACATTTTCACAAACAAATGAATCTTAAAGATCCCATTGACAAACTTTCAGCAGGTCCGATTCACTTTGCTTACACCGGTTGGGCAAACGTTAAGTTATATCCAGAATCAAATCCGACCCCAGACGAGAATTTCATTAATATTTATGACCATCCCTTTTCTTTTGAAGCGGATGCGTGGATTAAGGCTGGAAAAAAAAGCGACCTCCCTGTTTGTATTATGAGTGCGGGCTATTCTTCGGGATGGTGTGAGCAAAGCTATGGAATTCCCCTCGTTGCTGTTGAGCTAACCTGTCGCGCAAAGGGGGATGAAACATGCCATTTTATCATGGCTCACGCCTCACGTATCCAAGAATATCTTGAGGATTATCTTAAGAAAAAGCCTGAACTTGTTAAGGATGTAAAGAACTTTGAAATTCCAGGTTTTTTTAAAGTAAAAAAGGCTGAAGCTGCACTCGTTGAGGCTAATAAATTGTTAGTCTTATCAAATCATGAACTCATAAAAAAATCAGAGGCGTTAGAACAAAAATCTCGTCTCATAGAGTTACTCAGTGAAATCGGCGAGCTTTTACCAGCTTGTACAAAATATGATGAAATCTACGAGGTTTTTTCTAATTATGCCCTCAAATTATTTCCCCACTATCAGGGTCAATTGTATGTTTATTCAGAAAACAAAGTTGATCTTGAATGTGTCTCTAGTTGGGGAGATAAGAAAAATAAAATTGATATTAATTTTACACCGCAAGATTGTTGGGCACTCCTCCAAAATCAGCTTTATATAGTGAAGCCTGGGTCAAATACGCCAAGATGTAATCATATCGAAACGAAGGGGGGGTATGCCTGTATCCCCATTACAGTAGGTGGAGAGATCTTAGGACTTATCTCACTTTCCTTTGGGTCATTGTCTGCGTCTAATGATGAAATTACAACTTTGGCAAGGCTTGCGAGTGATATTGGCCTCACGCTCTCAAATGTTCGACTCAGGGAAACCCTCCAGGAATTGTCGATTCGTGATTATCTAACAGGTTTGTATAATCGACGGTATATGGAAGAAATGCTTCTGCAAGAGATAGCGAAATCAAAAAGAAATGGCTCTGGATTTGGAATTATTATGTTCGATATTGATCATTATAAAGAATTTAATGACAGGTATGGGCATGAAGCTGGTGATTTAGTTCTTTCTACTTTAGGACAATTCCTCAAAGACTATTTTAGAGAAAGCGATATCGTTTGTCGTTTTGGAGGCGAGGAATTTGTCATTATTTTGAGGGATGCACATGAAAGCGAAGTCCTCGAACGTGCAGAAACGCTCAGAGAAGTTGTAAAGAAGTTGCCCATTAAGTTTGGAAATCAAACCTTGAAGGAAATGAATATATCCCTTGGTGTTTCAATATTTCCTCAACATGGAAAAACAGCACGAGCCCTTATCGATTCAGCAGATGAGGCTTTATACCGCGCGAAAAATGAGGGCAGGGATCGGTTGTGTTTAGCTGTTGGATGAGCATCGGAACACTGCTACACTGAGCAATAATTATTGAGGAGAGGACATGAAATGGCACCACAGTTTCTAGAAGATCATGATGAGTTGGCACATCTCGAGGTTTTGCCCGGACGTCCTGGCGGCTCAATTGATGTAAATCTTCCTATTCTTCATGGAACCTTAGGGCCTGCCGTTTTGAATATTCAAAGCCTTTATAGTGAAACGGGTTGTTTTACCTATGATCCAGGCTACACATCCACTGCGAGTTGTGAGTCAAAAATAACCTTTATTGATGGGGAAAAAGGTATACTCCTGCACCGAGGTTACCCCATTGAAGAACTTGCCGAGAAGAGTAACTTCTTAGAAGTTGCCGCACTTCTTATGGAGGGTGAACTCCCGTCTCAAGAAGAGTATGATGAATTTAAATACAATATTACACACCACACAATGGTTCATGAGCAACTCAAGAGCTTTTTTAGCGGATTTCGGCGGGATGCCCATCCGATGGCCGTTATGGTGGGTGTTGTCGGAGCCCTTTCAGCCTTTTATCATGACAGCCTTGACATTCATGATGCGCGACAACGGGAGATTGCATCCCATCGTCTCATTGCGAAAATGCCGACGATTGCGGCCATGGCGTACAAATATTCAGCGGGTCAACCTTTCGTTTATCCAAAGAACGAGCTGGGATACGCAGAAAACTTACTCTATATGATGTTCTCAACACCAGCTGAGCCCTACAAAGTCAATCCGATTGTCGCCGATGCGTTGGATAAAATCCTTATTCTACATGCGGATCATGAACAAAATGCCTCCACATCAACCGTCCGTTTGGCAGGATCAAGTGGGGCAAATCCCTTTGCGTGTATCGCAGCAGGCATTGCTTGCTTGTGGGGCCCAGCCCATGGAGGGGCTAACGAAGCGGTCTTGGCAATGCTTCAGCAAATCGGTCATAAGGATAAAATTCCAGAGTTTATCAAACGCGCAAAAGATAAGAAGGATCCTTTCCGTCTCATGGGTTTTGGTCACCGGGTGTATAAAAACTATGACCCACGAGCCAGTGTT
>JABDDK010000008.1:4317-49857 GCA_013287665.1 Alphaproteobacteria bacterium | reverse complement strand
CCGACGCAAAGGTCAGATAACTCTTGAAGTTTAGGATCCATCGTGAGCCTTCATAAATGAACTTTCCTTCAGCGCATGGGAATAAACAGCAAGTCCATTTGAGATCAGCGCTTGCTTCTCTTCTGGGACCTGTCTCAGAGCATTCTGGACCTGGCCCCGCGCAATCCGGTTAATTTCAAAGAGTTTCTCTCGCCCTAAAACCGTGAGCTTTAAGATATGGCTTCTGCGATCCTTTTGCTGTATTTCGGTTTTAACATACCCTTTATTGACTAATCCCTTCACCAGCCGACTCACCGTTGTCTTGTCCAAAAGGAGTTCAGCACTGAGTTCTCGTGGTGTCATATCCCTCTCGTTTAACTGATGAATGGCATAACATTGAGAGACCGATCCAATGTGTCCAAATTGGTTATTGAGATAACCCAGGTGAAGCACGATATCTCGTGTGCTCTTCCTAATGATATCGATTCTTTCGCCTTCATTCATGACTTACCTCCAATAGTTGTATGTATCATGCATCTATTTTTTAGACATGTCAAACAGATAAAGTCGATCTCTTTTGGACAGATGTTTTGCGCATGAATTTATTCCTGCGTCATGCATTTTACTCCCATAGATAGTTGTATGTATCATGCAACCATCTATATTAGCCTCCCAAAATCGACACCGTATCGGGCACCATCACCCAATTTTCTGATAAATAATATAAGAGATTGTCTGGCACCAAAACTACTTGACTTCTCTTTTATATATGATATGATTTAAATGATAATATATTTTGATGGAGCTTAATATGAGTAGTTCAAAAGCATTTATACTTACAGTAATTCTTGCCAGTCTTGCAATGGCACCAACTGTTTTTGCAGGAATTGGAGATGGAAGTCCAACTCCCCCAAATGAAGAGGAAGGTAGGGCTGCACAAAGACAGCAGCAACAACAGGTTGAACCTCAACAGCAAGAAGAACAAGGGCAAGTAGAAGCGAGACAGCCACTTTGGCTGCCCCCTTTGGCGGATGAACAAGGTCCCAGAACTTTTCAAGGCTTTCCAATAGAACCAAAATTCAAAAGTCAGTTTATAGGTGACCTTGCAAACCTTGAAATAAGTGAAGCTTCTCCTGCACAGAAACTTGCGATGGCAAGAAGACAACTTCTTCTTGATCGGGCAAAACAATTAGGTATAACACTTAAGTTCACGACCAAATATTATGTTTGTGTTCTCCAATCCCAGGGATGCTTGAATAACCAATAGAAGTTTCGTCTTGTCTTCCAATGCTTTAGCGTAGAAGAAGAAACGCGGATACATGTAAATCTACTTCATTACTTCACTCCTACGTAAAGAGCGCCCTGCCCTCCATGTTCAGCTTTTGCGAGATGGTAAACAAGGGAAACTTATTTCTCAGGACGATCTTCGTCAACCTTCGAAGAAACATACTTTGAATTATATGCTCTGCATTGCATTTTGCTCCAATAGATAGTTGTATGTATCATGCAACTATCTATCGTTGCCTTATGAAAACGACATTACAAGGAGTTTATTCAAACGCATGTACCCTGATGCCGCTTTTTGACTGCATAGATTAACCCTATGTCTTTCCTATTCTTTATCACTAGTGTCCGGGGAAAGTTAATGCACCCAACTAACAACCCAAAAGGTGTCATTCTTGGGAAGCGCATGCTTTGTTTTTCGAAGAAAAACATTAGCATTGCTTTCCCGAGAATCCACAAAATGAAACGAAGTTTATGGATCCTCGGCGAATTCGACCTAAAGATTTTCCGTAGGAAAATCAAGGTATTATTGCCAAGGATGACACTTGCGCGTGTGGCACGAAAAAGTTTCCCCGAACTAGTGTATTCTTTAGCGAAAAAGATTAGGCTTAGCTTGTTATACCCGTCCACATGTCAGGTTATTCATTATTAGAATTTTGTGCACTTCCCTTTGATTTCACATGCTGTATCAAAGCCTCAATCATAACTTCTGATAGGCCAACGTTGTGCTCAAGGTTCTGTCTGAGGAAGTAGAAAACATAGTCCGGCATTGGCTTTACGGCTCGTTGGTGAGGGTGATCAAGAAGCATTCCCGCCCTGTTTAACTTTAATGCGCCTGTCCCTTCTGTTGCCACGTGCTCAAGCCAGCTTGGGGGAAGCAGTAATACGCTTGATCCGCCTCGCGCGTCTTCTGCCCATCCGTAGGATTTGAGATGGGAGGAGAGGTTCAACCAAGAAAGGGTGTCAGTCTCTCTTTTTGATGACCAAATGAGTTTATAGAGCTCAAGTTCTTGCACTGAGGGTTCCCATGCTTCCTCAAAGTTAAAGCGGATATCGGCCAAAGCAGCCTGGGCAGACTCAACATTGCGGTCATAGGCTTCCATCTTTTGTTGGATGAGTGCTTGTTTTTCTTGCTGTAGCTGGGCGTCCCTGATTTCTTTTCTCGATGGCGTTGCTTTTGTTACTGCAGGGGCCTTGGCTGGAACAGAAGTCACGGGAGCAACATAAGTTATAGAGGCTACTTTAGGAAGAGCTCCTGTGCCCTTTTTCTTTGTTTCCCCCTTGTTTCTATTTTTCGTTACAGGTTGTTTTGTACCTTCCAAAAATGATTTGTTTTTCGCGTCCTCATCCTTTTTAACGCCAGCTTTATCCTTGGGTTCGATATGCTTTTCAAATTTAGATAAATTCGGTATATAACCTGGAAATTCCGGCACGAGGCATAATTTTTGAAGCAAAGGATTAGAATGCAATTCTGCATTTTCAAATGCTTTCTTGATACGTACAAAGTTTGATGTCTTTTGAAGAGACGCCGTATAGATATTCCGCACTTTGATGGCGAAAGCATGCATCCCCAGCAAGTGCGTCGGCTTTACCACCTGCCCTTTTGTAATATGTTTAAATTCTGTGTTAAAATAATCATCTAGTTTTAAATGATTTATCAAACTTAAACTATACTCATAAAACGAAGTTTCATTATTTTCTTTAATCCGGCTCACGAGTTCTGGATCTAAAATGCTCTTCCCCATCCACTCTCCTAAACCGTTAAACTCCTCTTTTTCAGTTGATGGAAGACAAACACAAAAATGGGTTAGCCCCAGTTGCCTTTCATCAATTTGTCTTTTTGTAAACAAATAGAATGCAAGTGAATCAACAAGACTTCTTGTAAAGAAACATTCGTCTATGTAATAAGAATGGCCCTGTACATTTTCAATGTCAACATCAGCGCATGTCGAGGCAAAGAGCGCCTCTTTGAGCAAGTATTGTACCCCTTCACCTTCAGAGGCAGATCCTTTGAGATGAACAAGAGACTGATGCAAATATCGCCATTGAGCAATGGCGTAATCTATCGTTGGAAGAGCAAGCTTGACTTCAACCGAATCAGCCTCAGGGTATATCCTGAGAAATTCTTTTCTTTCCTTACGATATCGTTCTTTTTCTTTATCATTTAATCTTGAATACTCCTGAAATCGAGGATCGACTATTGATACGAACCTCATTTTATCTGCATAAGATATATCCTTAGACAACAAGAGTTGCTTGATGATCATGGCATATTGCATCCGAATCTTCGTAAGATGAAGTGCATGCGCGTAAGCGTCAAATGAGGTGTCTTGCAAGGCTTTTTCTAAAGCTTCAAACCTTGGAAAGTGCTTGGCAGCGGGCTCTCTTTCTTCACAAACGACATCGGGACCCTTCATCGCCATCACGTGTGGGGCTATGAATAGAGAAGACAACATACTAAAGAATAAAATGTTTTTCATAAAAAGAACCATGGAATATTAAGGCGTATATTTATGTGTAATTTAATGATGAACTTCAATAATGTCAAGCAAAGCTGTAATGGTCACCTCTCACCTTGTGGGAGAGGTCGACGCGCAGCGGCGGGTGAGGGGTATATTTGCCTAGTGAAAACTGGGTATCGAATCCGATGGAGGACAACAATCAGACCAAGAGGTCATAATACCGGACACGCGTTCTTGAAAAAGATGATTTTAATCCCCCTCACCCGACACTTCGTGTCGACCTCTCCCACGCTGGGGAGAGGTGAAGAATCTTTTCTTCACTCCCACGTAAAAGGCGCCCTGCCCTCCATCTTCCGGTTTTGCAGGATGATGAACAGAGGAGATAAGATTTCGCAGAGGTGTCTCGGTCAGCCATCGAGGGAGCATGCTTCGTATCGTAAGATCTGCGCTTAAGGATCCCTTGCCCGTGATGACAAGGATCGTTCGGACACCTCTGACTTGTGCATTGAGCAGGAATCTCTCAAGGGCCGCGTAGGCTTGGTCAAGCGTCATGCCATGGAGATCAAGCTTTGCTTCAACCATCACGCGACGCATTTCTCGGCGCCCTAAGGATCCGGGGGGAGTTGTTGTAAAAGGCCTTTCAAGAATTTGTTTGGAGAGATGCGGCTGAATCACAGGCTTTTTGGGTTTGGGTGCCGTCTCCACTTTCTGTTTTGGCTTCCGCTTCACATCTTTCGTATGGGTGAGCCAGAGATGGACGTCCTCAGGCGGGAGTTTTTTCATCATTCAACATAGAGACCTGAATGTTTTGACGGATTATATTTTACAGGCTCCTTAGCAGCTTTTCCAAGCGTAATAAATAGAAAATGGATCACAGGCACTGCTCTACCTTCTATATTACATGTATGATAGAACGTTTGATAAGCACCGTTTATGGTCATTTTTCCTGTGATGATGGCCTCAAGACCTTTTTCAAAATGCTCAGCCCATTTATCTGGCGTCATCTGAAAATACGTTTCCATAACCGTATATCTTGTTTTATCCTCTAAGGTGAGCTCGCCTTCCTCAAATGCCTTTTTGAGTGTTCTCACAGATACGACAAGATTTCCCTCTTCATCAAAATGAGCAGCATTTGATACTGACTGACACACAAAAGAACTGACGAGGAATAGACTCCCAATTAAAATATGTTTTAAATTCATGATGTTCTCCCTAATTTATTCTAAAGAGGGTGATTGAATCCAAAGGGGAAGTCAAGGGCTCCCTCTAAATCCTTTTGACGAAACGAGATCCCACCGTTATATTTTTTTAAATTGCTGTTATGAAACGGCCTCGGATTATTATGTAGGAGAATATGTATTATGTTAAAAAAATCACTCGTTTTCGTTGCCGTTACCTTTTTATTCAATGCAAGTCTCATGGCGACCAACGATATTTCCGGCGATGAGGATCGAAAAATCCCTAATCGCGGATTATTTAGCCTGACACAGATAGATGAAGAGAGACTAACAATAGTAGATATACACTCTTATACTGATAGATATACTAATAGACCATATTTAGATATTGGTATGAAAAGAAATGGGAATATAACTCTACAGGCGTATCACCTTATCTTAGATACAAAGGCTTTAAGCAAAATGGGGTTAAAATCTGATAAACATTCTATACCAGATGAAATGATTTCTTCAGTAATGGTAAGAGAACGCTTGCTACAAACACCCCTCAAGGAGCTTTTAACAGACTATTACTTAGAAAAATTATATTCGAAGATATTTGAGCGCGTACAATCTTCATTATTTAAACTCGAACACCCCCCTAAAATCTCAATAACAGACTTAAAGGAAAAACTTCCCCCCCATCTACCTCTTCAAGCGTTTCTTGTGGATCCTGCTCTTCTCTTTACAGAAGCAGATCCAAGCCTCCGGAAAATGAGTGTGTTTCAAGGAAGTTATGGAGACATAGAGGTCTTCTTTGATTACGATCAAGGGTCTGACACCTTTTCATTCGGGCTGAAGGTAAAGCCGAAGAAAGGCGATTATATTTCCTTTTCATTAGATTCCAGGTGTGTCCTGCAGGATGAGGAGATTGCGTATAAGCTTTCAAACTACACTGAAGAGAAAAAGGCATCTTTCATTGCAACTCTTCTTGAAAAGCGCATGAAAGATCTTTTAGGAACGGGAGGGCATAAGCGCTTTATCAGTTCATTGTCCTCAAAAGGATTTAAAAAGAAGAAGGCGGATGGCTCCGGTGCGCTTGATTATTCTGGGTTTACGTCTGATCTTACGCTAAAGAATTTTTGCAACCTTGTGGACAATATGATGGGCACCGCCGAACTCGTCACATGGGCGACATCGACGGAGCAATAAAAAAACTTGCATTTATGAATTTCTATTCCTATGTATAGGTTAAGTTAACATATGTTTAGGAGAAATATATTATTTTTAATATTAAATCTACAATGACTGCACTAACCTTAACGAGCCTATTATTAGCAACGGCTGCTCAAGCCGGACAGACGAAGAACACCCCAACGAATGATGGCGACCAAAAACCACAAAGAGTTGTCCTTCGTCTTAAACCTAAGGCTCCTGAAGCTCAACAAACACTGCCAGAAGAGTTGGCTTGGGTTAGAGATCATATTGCGAAATTCGTGACCGATGGAAGAAACGTCGTTATCATCGGTAGCAATGAGGTTAATGTTCATACCAGAGGTCACGCTGTTGTCTATGGCGGCGTTGCAGAAGATATTAATATTGAAACAGATGCCGATTCAACTCCAACCACTTTAATTATGGGTGGCAACAAGATAAACGTAACGGGCGACGAAAAGGGAAAGACTGTCGTTTATGGAAGTGGTCGATCCATAAATATTCGTGGTGGTGGAGTCAATATTAAATCTGGTGGGAATAAGATAACTGTAAAAGGTGGAAACAACACAGTTTACGGCAGCTTTGGCGACATTAATTTATAAATAACCAAGTTATAGGCCCGCAAATTGCGGGCCTATTCATTCGCTTGCTTTTTCAGCGCTGATTCACACATCCCCTGTGCCTTCCATTCACAGCCCTCACAGGCTTTGTGAAAGGCGTCAAGCGTCATCTTATCTTTAAGAAGCCTTTTCGCCTCCGCCCATGTCAAAACATCTCCCGTCTTAATGCCTAAAATCTGACGATGACGCTCATCTATCCCTTGAACCTTGGTTTCTTGAGCACAACCGGTCTCACCGAGATGAGGACAAAACGCGCAGATGGAATCCCCTTCCCCAACAACCTCAATATCAAGATCATCCCGAAGAGACTCAACGATCTCTCTATACTTCTCAACATATTGGGGGGTATACCCCTTCCCCTGAAACCCAAGCGTACAGAGGAAGTGGTGAGGCCGAAAACGGATCTTCACTTCGGGCGGAAATGACGGAGTATTTGAAGCGCTGAGCAGAGTATACCGGCTTTAACAAGGCCGGGTATGATGAAAGGAACAACACCAAGCATCAGCGCATTCATATTCCCAATGAGCTGTGAAAGCCAGATAACACCGCAGGTGAAGACGATCACTGTTCCAATCAGGCACAAGAGGGCGTCAGAGAGAAATGAGTTGAGCTCAAATTTTTGTTTAATTGTTGCCATAAGATAAGTTGAGAGGACAAAACCAACCAAATATCCAACCGTGGGGCCACTGAAATGGGCGATACCACTCCCTAAGCCTGCAAACACGGGGAGGCCTGCCGCACCGAGCCCTAGCCATAACAGATGGGTTTCCAATGCTTTTCTTGGTGAATATGTCAAACCAATCAGCATGACTGAAACGGTTTGAAGCGTAATCGGAACGGGCTTGAGAGGAATTTCAATTTGTGAGGCCGCAAAAAGAAGGATGACACCTCCAAAAACGACGATTAGGTCATTAAGGGTTTTTGACTTCGTGGTCAAGATTCGTGATAAATACTCCATTTTCTTCTCCTTTTATACTAACTCGCTTCTGGGATTTGTGTTGCCACAAGCTTCCAATTTGGATTTGAACTTTTGAGGGGTCGCGCGAAAGTCCAGATATCGATCACTTCCGCATAGCGATCAGGATCACCAGCAACGACCTTCCCTTTGGTGTCACGGGTGACTAGACATTGCTCGGACACAAAACGAACGGTGATCGTCGCCTCACCCTTTTCTTCATCCTTATCAATAACTTCTGCACTGACAATGCGTGCAATATCAACCTCAAGCGTTTTCTTTGACTTCTTACGTTTTGCAATGGCGTCTTCAAAAGTTTCAAGCAGGGGGCCATCCAGCAGTTTCTTTAGGGTTTGAGCGTTCCCATCCGCATAGGCCTGAACAATTTGACGAAAGGCAGCTGTTGCCCCCTGAAGGAAAAGAGAGTCCGTTTGAGGAGCTGTTGCTTCCTCTTCTTCCTTTTCAACAATTGTTTCTTTCTTCTGAGACGTCGCACGGGGTCTTATCGGAATCACAACATCATCCTCAGTCGTCCGCCTTTTACGTATCGGACGATCCTTGCTATGAGTCCCCAGGACCAGCCAAAGCCTGTATCCTAAAAACGCCGCAAGAGCCGCCAGCAGGATAATATCGATAAAAGCCATGTGTAAATCCTTTCGCTTTAGACGTTATACAGGGGTTTGTTATGTTTGTCACGATAGAGTCTTAAAGTAAGGTCATACATCACCAATAAAAGTTCTTGCTTGCCACAAAAAAATAAGCTATAAAACCTATGAAATTGTTGAAAGAATAAGAATGAGTGGGTCGGGGCCCACTTTTTTTTGTCCTTAATGAAGTGAGGATTATGACGACTGAGCAACGCATATATGACATCATTACACCGACGCTTTTAGAGCGCGGGTTTCGTGTTGTCCGCGTGCAAGTCCAAGGTGGCGGGAGAAAGACCTTACAGATCATGATTGAACGGCTTGATGACATTAATATTATCGTTGATGACTGCGCAAACGTCAGTCGCGCGGTTTCTGTGTTGTTAGACCTAGACGATCCGATCCATGAGCCCTATATATTAGAAGTGAGTTCTCCAGGGCTAGATCGCCCTCTCGTCCAAAAAGATGATTTTGAGCGATTTGCAGGCTCATTGATTAAACTCGAGCTTAAGATGCCCTATGAGGGCAGCCGGCGGTTTCGAGGTATTTTATTGGGAATTGAAGGAGATGTCGTAAAAATTGAACTCGAAGCCCAAAAGGAAGTTGCGGAGTTTGCCTATTCTGACATACAAAAGGCTAGGCTGATTCCAGATTATGAAACGCCCAAGTCAAATTGAGGAAAAGATGACTGATATATATACAGGTCCCGGAAGTCGTGAACTTTTAGTGGTAGCAGAAACAGTAGCTCGTGAAAAAGCGATTGAAAAAGATCAAGTTTTAGAAGCTATGGAGCAAGCCATTCAAAAGGCTGGTCGCTCAAAATATGGCTACGAGCATGATATCCGTGCGAAAATTGATCGTAAAACAGGTGAAATATCCTTGATGCGCTACCGTGAAGTTGTGGAAGAACTTGAAAATCCGACAACTCAGTTAACGCTTGCTGAGGCGCAAGCCCTTGATCCTGAATTAAAACTGGGTGACTTCTGGTCAGAAACCCTTCCTCCCATTGATTTTGGACGCGTTGCTGCACAAACAGCCAAACAAGTTATCTTCCAAAAAGTTCGTGATGCTGAACGTCAACGTCAGTATGAAGAATACAAAGACAGAATTGATGATATCGTCAGCGGCATCGTCAAGCGCATTGAATTTGGGAATATATTCATTGAACTTGGAAAAGCGGAAGCCCTTCTCCGTCGCGATGAAATGATTCCTCGGGAAAACTTCCGGGTTGGAGATCGCGTCCGTGCTTACATTTATGACGTTCGTGAAGAACCGCGTGGAGCTCAAATCTTCGTCTCCCGTAACCGTCCTGAATTTATGGCAAAACTGTTTGCCCAAGAAGTTCCTGAAATTTATGATGGCGTCATTGAAATTAAAGCCGTTGCCCGCGATCCAGGAAGCCGCGCAAAGATTGCTGTGACCTCCTCCGATCCCTCCCTCGATCCCGTTGGATCTTGTGTGGGTATGCGCGGAAGCCGTGTTCAAGCGGTTGTTTCTGAACTTCAAGGCGAAAAGATTGACATCATTCCTTGGTCCGCTAATCCTGCAACGTTCGTTGTCAATGCCTTAGCTCCTGCGGAAGTCGCAAAAGTTGTTGTGGATGAGGACAGCCAACGTATCGATGTTGTTGTTCCTGATGAACAGTTGAGCCTTGCTATTGGAAGGCGCGGACAAAATGTCCGTCTGGCTTCCATGCTTTCCGGATGGAAAATTGATATCCTTACCGAAGCTCAGGAATCGGAACGCCGTACGGAAGAAGTGAACCTACGCTCTGCACTCTTTGTTGAGGCTCTCGACGTGGACGAGATGATTGCCCATCTTCTGATCGGTGAAGGTTTCACAAAGGTTGAAGAAGTTGCTTATATTGATATAGCTGAGATCTCCTCCATTGAAGGATTTGATAAAGACTTAGCCGAAGAGCTCCAAAACCGCGCAAAAGCTTACCTCGCTGATCAACAGAGTCGTTTGACAAAACGCGTAAAGGAGCTCAAAGTAGAAACTGATTTAAAATCCTTGAAGGGACTTGATCTTGATATTCTTGTTACCCTTGCGGAAAAAGGAATTAAGAAGCTAGATGATCTTGCTGATTTAGCGGGGGATGAGCTCCTTGAACTCCTACCTCAAGGTCGACTGACAGAAGAACAAGCTCAAGAAATTATTATGGCAGCCCGAGCTCATTGGTTTGAGGCTGAGGAAAAATCAACTGGAAAATAGTGGTCATGACGGATACGGACGAAAAGACTGAAGATAAAAAGCCTCTGACGCTTTCTGCAAAGACGCTCACCTTAAAAAAGGGAGCCGAAAGCGGACACGTACGCCAAAGCTTTACCCACGGTCGCTCCAAAACCGTAACGGTTGAAGTCAAGAAAAAGCGTATCGTTTTACCTGGCCAACAAGGTGCAGGTAATAAATCTGCTGATGGAAAATCCATTAACAGTGCGGGCTTAACTCCCGAACAAGTTCAAGAGCGCTTGAAGTCTATTCATGGAACGATGAAATCGCAAGTGGATCAATCCGAACGATCACGCCAAGAACTTTTAGAAGAGCAAGCTCGCCTTCAAGAAATTCAACAAGCAGAAACTCCCTCCCCTTCACAAACTGAAGACGGTGCTGAGGACGTTATTTCTGAAACATCTGCATCCATTGTTGAACCTGAGTTCGTTCCTTCTACAGAGGAAACACACAAGAAGAAAAGCGTTTACTCCGCTTATGCAGATGAAGAGGAAGAATCCCGTCGAGGAAAAGTAAAAGTTCCTGTCGTTAAAAGAACTGAACCTCGCCGTCGTAGCGGAAAACTAACGGTTGTCCAGGCCTTAACGAATGAGGAAGACAAGCCAGGGCGCAGTATGGCTGCGATGCGGCGTCAACGCGAAAAGCGTAGAATGGCTGGACTTGAAAAGCCTCAACAAAAAGTTATCCGAGAAGTCATTATTCCTGAAGTTATTACCGTTCAAGACCTTGCAAGCAGGCTTGCTGAAAGAGGTGCAGACGTTATCAAAGCATTGATGAATATGGGTGTGATGGCAACGATCACTCAACTGATTGACGCAGATACAGCTGAGCTCATTGCAACCGAATTTGGACACCAAGTGAAGCGTGTCTCTGAAGCCGATATCGAAATAGGTATGCATGTTAAGGAAGATGATGCAAGCCTTATGGTTACACGTCCTCCGGTTGTTACAATCATGGGACACGTTGACCACGGGAAGACCTCTCTTCTTGATGCTCTTCGCAAAACGGACGTTGTTGCTGGCGAAGCGGGCGGGATTACCCAGCATATCGGCGCTTATCAAGTTGTTTTAAGCTCGAAGGATAAGATTACCTTTATTGATACACCGGGTCACGCAGCCTTCACGGAAATGCGAGCTCGCGGTGCCAATGTCACAGATATCGTTGTTCTTGTCGTTGCAGCTGATGACGGTGTGAAAGATCAAACGATTGAAGCGATTCACCACGCAAAAGCAGCAAAAGTGCCAATTATCATTGCGATTAACAAGATTGATAAACCTGAGGCAGATGCTGAACGTGTACGTAACATGTTGATGCAACACGAGATTTTCCTTGAGAAAGTCGGTGGTGATATTCTGGACGTCGAGGTTTCGGCCAAAAAAGGGATCAACCTTGATAAGCTAGAAGAAACAATCCTCCTCCAGGCTGAAATTCTTGATTTGAAAGCAAATCCAAATCGGTCAGCAGAAGGTGTCGTTGTTGAAGCTAAGCTTGAACGGGGTCGTGGCGTGGTATCAACTATACTCGTTCAAAAAGGGACACTAAAGGTCGGAGATCTCTTTGTTGCTGGCGCTGAATATGGACGTGTGCGTGCCCTTGTTGATGATCGAGGAAATCAAGTTGTCTCTGCTGGACCTTCCGAACCTGTTGAAGTTCTTGGATTTAATGGGGCTCCTCATGCTGGTGATGATTTCGTCGTCGTTGAAAATGAGAACCGTGCCCGCGAGATCTCCGAATTTAGGCAACGTCGCGCACGTGAGTTAAAGTCCGTTCTTTCTGCCCGCGGAACGATGGAGCAAATGTTCACGAAAATCTCCGAAGGCGTTGCAACAGAGCTTCCGATAATCATCAAATCCGATGTGCAAGGATCCATGGAAGCCATCAGTGGCAGTTTAGGCAAGCTCTCAACCGATGAAGTTAAGGTCAACATCCTTCACTCCGGTGTCGGTGAAATTACAGAGAGTGACGTAACCCTTGCAAAAGCCTCAAACGCAATGATCGTTGGCTTCAATGTGCGTGCAAATCCTCAAGCGAGAGATGCCGCACGAAAAGACGCTATCGAAATTCGTTACTATTCAATCATTTACGATGTTGTCGATGATGTAAAAGCAGCGCTTGGCGGCCTTCTTGCTCCCACACTGCGGGAAAAATACCTTGGAGCGGCTACAATTCGTGACGTCTTTAACATCACGAAAGTCGGCAAGGTTGCTGGCTGTATGGTCACAGAAGGTGTCGTCAAACGGGGAGCAAAAGTCAGGCTTCTACGAGACAACGTTGTTATCCATGAAGGAAGCCTCAAAACACTCAAGCGCTTTAAGGACGAAGTTAAGGATGTCCGAGAGGGTTACGAATGTGGTATGGCCTTTGAAAACTATAACGATATCAAGGCCGGCGATACGATCGAGTGCTTTGAAATTGAAGAAATCATACGGACACTTGATTAATGGTGAAAGCAAAGGCCCCAAGTCAACGCCAGTTGCGCGTTGGAGAAGAGATTCGTCATATTTTAGCCGAAGTCCTCTCACGCGGGCTTTCGGGTGATGAAATCATTGATAGCGCCTCCATAACTGTCTCAGAAGTTCGTATCAGCCCGGATCTTATGAATGCAACCGTATATGTCTTGCCACTTGGTGGCTTACATGTCCCTGAGATCCTTAAGGCTCTTAAAGAAAAATCCTGGTATTTCCGTAAGGAAGTTGCCCGTAAGCTGACAACCCGCGTGACCCCTCGCCTTGTTTTCCAAGCCGATCTCTCTTTTGATGAGGCGGATCGCATTGAAAAGCTCCTTAAGTCTCCTAAGGTTAAAAAGGATGTTGAAGGAGCATAACCTCTCCCCTTGTGGGAGAGGTCGCCCTTTAGGGCGGGTGAGGGGTAGGCCGTACACAGAGTTCTTTGACATTTCATTAAAATCATATATCCCCCTCACCCGCCTCTGCGAGGCGACCTCTCCCACGCAGGGGAGAGGTGAAGACTGTTACCAATCCGCCACACGCAACATTAACATTATAACACTTGACTTTAACTTTTAAAAAAGCAAAGTTAGCCTATTCGTTCCACGTAATTCTTAAGGGTCAATGAGACAAAGTTCAGCTAAGCTCATAGCCATTTTTATTTGTCTCGTTTTAGCCTATGGTCTCGCCTTTTATATGGCCTTCAGGACCCCTTCGGCTGAGGGTGAAGAAGCCGTTGCAGAACCCATCGCTCAAACACAACAAACAGATGAAGATATCGTTGCAGACGATGGCCCCTATGATGAGACCTTAACCATCACGGCCGGTGATACGCTCGCAAGTATTCTTAACCGTTTCGGGATCCCTAAAGCCCAGGCTCATGAGGCGATAACAGCTCTTTCAAAAGTATTTAACCCCAAAGACCTCAAAACGGATCAAGAAGTTTATATCATCTATGATTCCCAACTTGAGGGAGAGGGCTATGACTTAAAGTTCTTGCGCATTCGAGCGGATCTTGACCATGACGTAGAACTTGTTCGATCAGGAGGGGGTGTCTTCCAAGCCACGAAGTACAAAAAAGAACTTAAACATGAGTATGCTTCTATTGAGGGCAGCATTAAGATTAGCCTTTACGCAGATGGCTTGAAAGCGGGTGCTTCGCCAAAAATGCTCAATGATATGATCAAAGTTTTCAGTCATGATGTAAACTTCCAATTTGATATCCAGCCCGGCACCACCTTTTCTCTCTTCTATGATACCTATAAGGATGAGGAATCAGGCCTTGAACGACCAGGAGAGCTTCTCTCAGCAAAACTTGTTATTGATGGAAAGGTCCATGAGGTCTACCGTTATCAACCGCCTGGCGGCGTTCCCAGTTACTATACGGCCCTAGGTGAAGCTGTCCGAAAGATGCTGATGAAAACACCTGTCGACGGTGCACGCCTCTCCTCAGGTTTTGGGAATAGGAAACATCCAATTCTTGGATTTACAAAGATGCACAAAGGCGTCGATTTCGCAGCCCCCAAAGGCACCCCCATCATGGCGGCGGGAGACGGCGTTATTGAGCGCTGCAGTCCTTATAGTTCTTATGGAAACTATGTGTGCATCCGTCATAATGGCAATACAAAAACGGCCTATGCTCACCTCAGTCGATTTGCTAAGGGCATGAAGTCCGGCACAAAGGTTCGTCAGGGTCAAATTATTGGATATGTGGGCGCTACAGGACGTGCGTCAGGTCCTCACCTCCACTTTGAGGTGATTCAGAACGGGAAACATGTGAATCCCACGAAAGTGACCCAACTCGCAAGCAATAAGCTTTCAGGAACAACATTAGCTTCGTTTCATGCTAATAAGGCGAGAATAGAGAGTATCCGACGAGAGAAGGCAAAAGCCATAGATGAGCCTCAGAAAGTTGAGATCATCAAGGCCGTTGATCCATTGAGTGTTCTTCTCAAAGCCCAACGAATGGCAGAAAAACAGAAGAGCGCATCTGTCATATCAAAACGAAATGGACAGACCTCTAATTTGACTCCCGTTTACAATCTGTTAAAAGAATAGCTGTAGACTCGTAAAACAAACAACAACGGCAGCAGGGTAAATGATAAAAGCATATACTTTTAAAGGTCCAAATATATCTGAGCTTAATCTCAGAACCTTAGAAAACAATATCGACAAAGCCATTTGGATTGATCTTTATCACCCATCCGTACGAGAAGAAGATTATATTGAGAAACTTCTCGGGATTAATATTCCAACCCGGGAAGAAATGCATGAAATTGAGCTTTCAAGTCGATTATACGTTCGTCAAAGTACACTTTTTGCAACGATAACAATTGTAACAAATATAAATTCACTTCACCCAGAATCTCATTCCGTTTCCTTTGTCCTCCACGGTAACTGCCTCATAAGCATTCGTTATGTGGAAGAGCCTTCATATGAAGCCTTATTTACAAGAGATAAACTTGATACATCCCATGAAATAACCGGGAGCTATCTCCTTGGCATCATGCTTGATCATATTACTGAAAATCTCGCCGATACGATAGAACATATCTCTCATAAAATTGAAGAAACCAGTCATCAAATTTTTAAATATAGTTACACAAATAATGGGATTTCGAAAACGGGTATTCCTAACTTCAAAAATATTATTTCTAATATTGGGCTCAGTGAGGATCTCTTATCCAAAGCCCGCGAAAGTTTGTTCACATTGACAAGAATGCTGGGGTTTATTCTTCAGTCCCCTTATTACCAGGACAGTGAAGAGAAGAAACAAATAACCACTGTCATGCGAGACGTTACGTCCCTTATAGAACACGCGACATTTCTCTCTCAGAAAATGACTTTTTTGCTCGATGCAACGTTGGGAATGATTAATATTGAACAGAGCTCTATCATTAAAATCGTCTCTGTTGCTGCTGTTGTGTTCTTGCCTCCAACTTTGGTTGCAAGTGTCTACGGCATGAACTTTCATTACATGCCGGAATTAGACTGGTATATAGGATACCCCTTTGCCATTTTCTTAATGATTCTATCGGGCTTTCTCCCCTATAAATTATTTAAGTATAAAGGGTGGTTGTAAAATTCACGACTCACTGTTGTTTATTTAAGAAATGGTGCTAGAGTTGAGATAAGAATAGAGGAGTCCCAAATGTATATGTCACCCTACGCTCACAAACGTTTTATTTTATCATTACTTATTTATATTTTTATGGGAGGAACAGAATGTATTGCCTCTAGTCGTAAGGCAAGTATCCCAGAGGAACAAGGCTCTAAAAAGCGTACGGAGAGACCTTCGGAAACAAAAGAAACTTCCCAGTGGAGAATTATTAAACCTAAAATGGCTCTTAATAGGGAGCCCTCTAAACAAGTAGAGAAAGAAAGCCCCTCCCCTACTCCTCCTGCTCGCCAAACGGAAAAATTGGAAGGGCTGCTAGAAATAATGCAAGACTCTACAAAGCTTAAAAAGGCAATGGAAGACATTGTTGGGATTGATTTAAATAAGCTTATCAACAAAGCCCGTATGGGTGACCGAGAAGTTCTCGGCTTAATCGGTATCGTCTCTTTTATGCTCATAAAGTCTGAAAGACTCCTCTACACGCTTTCTTTTGACCCCATGGAATTTAACGAGGTTTGTGAGACTGGGTTTGAATTTCTATCATTGTCGGAAGAAACGAACGATCCAACCGTCATAAAACTGCTTGGATTTTGTTATTTATCAAGACCAGGACAAGAGAATCTCATCAAAGGTATGAAGCTTTTTAAGAAGGCATTGGAACATTCCCGTGACAAAACCTTTGCCTTTAAAGATCCTGAGTGGGCTTTCAGAAGGCGTTTAGTCCTTGTTGAAACGGGCGATGAAATATATTTGGAGGGAGATGAAGATACAAACAGAGAAACACGTATACTCATTCAACGATATGCTGATCAAGGCCATACAGGAGCTCAATGCATTGGAGCTAATGCTTCACTTACGGGGACGGGTTTTAAGAAGGACCCTAAAACAGCTGTAGCTGCGCTTAATCCGCTTGCAACCTTAGAAAAGAATGCGCTGGCTCAATGGATCCTGGGTCGTGCGTACTATAACGGAATCGGTGTTGAACGGAATGTCGATCTCGGTTTGAAATGGATATTTCAAGCCGCATTAAATAGGTGTCCTCAAGCTTATCTATTTATGAATTCCACATTCCCTCTCACACCAGCCAAAAATGACGGGAAGTTAAGATTTAACGTGAAAGCTTTAGAATTATACCAAAAAGCGCATTGTATATCGAAAAGTCATCAAACTCTATGTGGTATTAAAGGATATGAGAACATCTATGTTTTTGAAAGTCGACTTTCGGAAGAACTCTACTCTCTGTTAAACTTAAAACCTGGTTTCAAGGTGTGTGGCTTTGAACTTCATCCACCCTTTCTGGAAGCTCTACAGAGCCTAAAACGATCATCCTTTATATCCTGCACTCAGTCTGATGTAACGTGGGATGAAGCCAATGTTAAGACGGCCCGCAATTTTGATGCGTTCCTTGAGGAAGTGGATGCGCTTTTCAAAGCTTATGAAGAAGCACATGATGCATTTACTAAAGAACTTGAACTTAGAATCACAGAAGACACTGAAAAAGAAAAAGAAGCTGAAGCAAAGATAGACCCCCAGGATTCTCGTCAAAGAAGAAAACTCGCGTCTCAAAAAGAAAAGTTTAAAGAGGAACGTGAGACATTAACAAGCGGACTCGACATAATTCGAAAAGATCGCGAGAAATTAAGCCCACTCATTCAACAATTGAAGGAATTGATCCCAAGTACATATGAGGATCGAAAAAGGTCGTTTTTGAAGGCTTATCCTTTTTTTAGATCTGATTTCTGATTACTGATTTCTGGCCACTGCCTTTGGCAGTGGCGTCCCCTACGGGATTCGAACCCGTGTCATCGCCGTGAAAGGGCGGTATCCTAGGCCTCTAGACGAAGGGGACAGATGACGTCTTGTTTACAGGGAGTTCACCCCAAAATCAAGACATAAATTCAAGTTTCATTTCTCTTGGCTGGTCAGCTCTGTTCCGTGAACGTAAAACATGATAGACTGATAATATAAAGATAAGTATGGAGATACACTCATGCAAGAGCAATTTTTTGATTTTTCACATGGAATCACTTTACTTGGAATCATTTCAGTCATCGTTCTGCTTGTTATCATTCGAAGCTTCCGCATCTTGTGGGAATACGAACGCGGTGTCGTCTTCATGCTGGGAAGGTACTGGAAGGTCAAAGGACCTGGACTCATCCTTGTTTTCCCTATCGTTCAGAAAATGGTCCGTGTTGATTTACGACTTGTCGTTCTCGATATTCCGACGCAAGAGGTTATTTCTCGGGACAACGTTTCGCTTCAAGTGAATGCTGTACTGTATTTCCTCGTTGTCGATTCCAAAAAGGCCATCATAAATGTCGAAGATTACTTTGAAGCCACAAGCCAATTGGCTCAAACGACTTTGCGTTCCGTCTTGGGTCAGCATGAGCTTGACGTTATTTTAGCTGAACGCGATAAGCTCAATGCGTCGCTTCAAGGCATTCTCGATGCGCAAACCGAAACGTGGGGAATCAAGGTACGAAACGTTGAAATCAAACAAGTCGACATCAACGAAAGCATGATCCGCGCCATT
The DNA here is from genome assembly GCA_013287665.1 of Alphaproteobacteria bacterium. Taxonomy (GTDB): domain Bacteria; phylum Pseudomonadota; class Alphaproteobacteria; order UBA9655; family UBA9655; genus UBA9655. Next base: position 31,208 of record JABDDK010000008.1, on the reverse strand, counting down.
GCAAAACAAGCCGAAGCCGAGCGCGATCGCCGAGCGAAGGTTATTCATGCTGAGGGAGAACTTCAGGCATCCGAAAAGCTTGCAAAAGCCGCTGAAGTCCTTTCAAAACAACCCCAGTCGATGGTTCTGAGGTATCTTCAAACCTTGGGCATGATAGCGGAAGAGAATAATTCAACGATTGTGTTTCCTCTGCCGATAGAGTTAATGCCACTGATTGAGAACTTTACGAAGAAGAAGAAAACTTAGGTATTTTCGTGAACAGCTGTGATTTTTACTTTGTCCAGAAGTGTTTGTACTATGCAATACAATCAATATGACACACATATATTGTCAGTCTAAAAAATACTAAGTTTCTTTTATAATCATATGACTTGATTTTTATTAAATCGTTTCTATATAATGTAAGTATCCGATCAATCTTGTATTTTGAATTGGGCCCTAAATTTGCTATTTATTGTTTTCTAAGGAGTTAGATTTCTATGAAACGTCACATATTATTGTCCTCATTATTCCTATTTTCAACAGTTTTATGCACAGTTTTATGCTCGAGCCATGAATGTAAATCTATGAGTTCAAAGGAAGAAATTAAAGTACAAAACCCTGTAGTGCGTTTCACTCCTCGATGCCTAATCGAATATGGGGTTGACCACAACAATACCAACATATGCGCAATTCCTGACACATTCTTAGATAACACTTGGGACTTTATGAAGGGTGCTTGGTCCAAACTAACACGTTGTTGCCATAAAAGAGAATCAAAACAACTCCATGAACTTCAGGAATGGTCTCGTCATGACAATCCAGAGACGATGGTATTTCATGCCATCCTCCTACTGTTTCCAAATGGCACAATGGACAAGATAAATCTCTCTAGAGACAGAGAGGCCATAAAGCTGTTATGTAAAGCTCTGGCCATGGGACACACTCATGCCAAGCACTTAGTGGCCTTTTTAATGCATAAGGGCTACATTAGCTCAACCAGGCCTGAAAATGACCAGGTGAAAGCCGTTGAATTATTCAAGGAGGCTGCTGCCGTTGGGCACCTACCCTCTATGTCATATATGACTGAGATCTTGTATAAACGCATTCAAAATCCAGAACAAGGAAGCAAATCCCTAAATGAGGAGATTTACTCATGGTGCTTACACGCCGCGGACAAGGGTGAGGCTTACTCAATGTATGTTTTAAGCGTCCTATTAGAGAAAGGTCTTGGATGCACAAACATTGAGCAGTCAGAACGAGGGCGTCTCGCTCTAAGTTGGGCGAGAAAGGCCGCTCTTCTCGGCGGAGGTGGAGAAATTATTAGGCTTGAGGATTTGGTTGCCCGTGGCATCGGTTGTCCTGACTCTACTCAAAAAGAAAGAAAACAATACTTAATTAATTTTAAGAACAAGAAAGTAGAGAAAGAAAACGGATATTCTTTAGTGAAAATAGGATATAACTATCAAGAGAGGGATAAATATGGCGGTCAAGCGATAGATAAAATTTATAGTTTATCACCAGAAGAAAGAATGAATGAGGCTGTCTTTTGGTACAAAAAAGCTATGGAGAAAGGCTATAAATCTGCATTATATTACCTAGGCATGATTTATTATAATGGAGTCAATGGGTTCAACAAGAATCATGATTTAGCCCTTAGCTATTTAAGGTTATATGAGCGTAAAGGTGGCGCTGTACATCAGTTTTTAGCCACTATCTATTGCAGTAAAGCTAATCCTAGTAAAGATGACCTGATAAAAGCAGTTAAGCATTATAATAGAGCCAAGCAATATGATAAAACTATATCACAACGACTTATTGATTTACTGACAAAGAAAATTAATGGGTTAAACGAAAAGCGAAAAACTCAAGCATCAAATCAAGGTAAACAAAACGCTGGCTTAACCAGTAAAATTATGAAGGCTAAGATTGACAAAGGAAAAGCTGCAATTGAAATGCAACATAAGGTTGTAATGGATAACCTCGCGAGGGAAATGAATTCAGAGGATATGGACATAAGCGTTTTTTCTTGTCAGCTCGAGAAAGCCCACGAGGCCTATACTAAAGGAACGGGAGAGCAGATGACTCTTGCTGAACAGCTAAAAGCTGTTAGGACCTTCAGAAAGATATTGAACAATGTGGAAGAAAAGATCCTCTTGACCAAGCAAGATAGGCAGAACAATCAACGTGTTAGGGAAATGATGGTCGAGCAACGATCAGCCATGGGACTACCAGAGGTTGCCGGCCCTAATGATGCTCGTCTGGAATCCCAAGCTGTTAGGCTCCAAGCTTCAGAAATACTTGCTGCTCAAAACCGGAAAACGATTAAAAAAGAACAAAAGGTAAGTGCTACTTGCACCAAATCCGCTAAGCTGGAAAATACCCCTTCAAAAGTCCAAGAAGTCGCCAGAAAGGGGCCTCTTTCGCATATTAGTATTAAGAAGAAGAAAAAAGTAATCGTACCAGATACAGCGATGGATAATGCTACGCTTATTCTGCATACTATCCAACAAGCGGGTTCACTTGAAGAAGCCATTGGCCTGTTAGGGGAATTACCGGGTGGCTTTAATTTTGAGCGTTTGCACCGTCCCATTCCTGGTTTTCCACATGCAAAAAAGGCTTTTAGTATGCGGATCAATCAAGATTACCGCGTGATTCTGCCCTTGGTAAGCGAGACAGTTTATGAGGAAGGACCGAACAATAACAACGATGTGGGCAAAAAGATACGGAAGCTATATAAAGATCGAATCTACGTGGTGGATCACTATTGATTGGTGTCTATAGCAAGAGGGAGAGTAGTCGTCAGCTTAACATTTCTTCCTTTTCAAGATGGATTGCCGCACCCACTTCGTGGGTTCGCAATGACGATCTTTTGTTTGTTTTCAGTGACTTACCGCATAAAGGCTGGTAGATGATCTCCAAATCCGACTTCTGGCGCTGATGACACAGGTTGTTCTTTTTGAACCACTGGCTTTACGGGATGGGCTTGTTTTTTAGGCTGAGCGTGGGTTTTTTGCTTTGTCTCAAGCTGTTTAACATCAGTTACCAACTTATACTCCTCAATTTCTTTGTTTAACATTTTAAAGATAAAATCCAAATATTTCACCTCATGGGGTGAAACGAGCGTGAAAGCCTTTCCAAGCTTTCCCGCCCTGCCCGTCCGTCCAATCCTGTGAATATAATCTTCAGGATTAATCGGAACATGGAAGTTAATCACAGCTGGCAAGTCTTCGACATCAAGACCGCGGGCTGCAACATCACTCGCTATAAGAATATCAATGGACCCTTCTTTAAAGGCCTTTAGAGTCGCATTACGCTCACTTTGGCTCAAATCACCGTGAAGAGCCGCGGCTTTAAATCCATGCTTCTTCATCGAGTTGAAGACGACGTCGACTTCACGTTTCCGATTACAGAAAACAATGGCCGTTTTGAGCTTTTCTTTAAGGAGAAGCGCTCTGAGAGCATCTCTCTTATCCTTCTCTAAGGCCCGCACAATAAACTGTTCGATATTCACAGCGGCATCTGTGGGTGAGGAAATGGTGATTTCTTCTGGATTTTTGAGGAACTGTTGGGTTAAACGTCGGATGGGTGCTGGCATTGTTGCTGAGAAAAGGGCTGTTTGATGGGGTGGCAACACGGCGGCAACACGTTCAATATCAGGGATAAAGCCCATATCGAGCATACGGTCAGCTTCATCGATGACAAACATTTTAACGTCATTCAAGAGGATCTTCCCGCGATCATATAAGTCCAGCAAGCGGCCAGGTGTGACAATCAGAACGTCAACGCCTTTGGCAAGCTTTCTTTCTTGATCGGCAAAGGATTCTCCCCCAATCAACAATGCGACTGTAAAGTTATGGTATTTACCATAGACGGCAAAGTCTTGCTCAACTTGGGCTGCAAGCTCACGCGTTGGCTCAATAATAAGAGACCGTGGCATACGCGCCTTAGCGCGACCTCGCGTTAATAGATCCAATAAAGGAAGGATAAAGGAGGCTGTTTTCCCAGAGCCTGTTTGGGCCAAGGCAATAACATCGCGACCCTCCAAGAGAAGGGGGATTGTTTGGCTCTGGATAGGCGTTGGGGATTCATAACCGACATCTGCAATGGCTTGCAATGTTTTCGTATTTAATCCTAACTTTTCAAATGACATTAATTCCATGTTTTACAAGTAAGCATTTACGTTACCATCTTAAAGACCTAATTCTAAACAAATGTCAAATAATTATTTTAAAAAAAATTTAGAGAGAGTTTGGGCGCGTCTTTTTGGGAACAATGGTGGTCACCTCACTGCCATTAAGTTAAGAAGTAGGTAGGCCCTATCCTCGTCATTGCGAGCGAAGCGAAGCAATCTGGGAATTATAGTGTCGATCGCTTCGCGATCGAGAAACGCTGCAGCACCAGATTGCTTCGCTTCGCTCGCAATGACGGGCCTTTTTTTGGTAGTGTTTTCTTAACTTAATGGCAGTGGAGGGCGACCTCTCCCACGCTGGGGAGAGGTGATGGCGCGCTCGCTTACTCTTGAATAAAGCCTTAGGACCTGCTAAACAAAGACATTCTTAAGGAGCTAAATATTATGAAAATTTACTACGTTACTCTTAATACAGATGCTGAAGCAAAAGCGATTAGCTTCGACCTTCTCGAACGTCACGCTGCAGTTTGCACGAACTGGTTTCCTATCAATTGTGCCTATCGCTGGGAAGGCGAGATCAAGACCGAGTCAGAGTTTGTCTTGATTATTAAAACAACCGAAGGAAAAAGAGACCTCATTGAAAAAGTCATATCAAAACATATTGATTATTTGAATTGTATTGCGGAAATTAAGGTGAACTCTATTAATGACAAATACTTAACCTGGTTAAATGCTGAGGTTCATAAGTAAGCTACCCTTTATCCCGAACCAAGCGGCCTTTCTCGCGCTCCCAATCCCTTGCTTTTTCGGTTGAGCGTTTGTCGTGCTTCTTTTTACCTGCTGCAAGACCTAGCTCAACTTTTGCTATGCCCCGCTCGTTAAAATAGAAAGACAGCGGCACAAGCGTCATGCCTTTTTTGTGAATGGAGACAAGAAGTTTATTAAGCTGACGTCTACGAACAAGAAGCTTCCTGGGCCTGCGCGGTTCATGGTTAAAGCGACTGGCTTCATTATAGACGGGGATAAAAGCATTAATCAGGAACAGCTCATCACCTTCATCTGACGCATAGGATTCAGCAATACTCCCCTGCCCGTTTCGTAAGGACTTTACCTCGCTTCCATAGAGCACAATTCCGGCTTCGATGTTTTCTTCGATGAAATAATCAAACCTCGCTCTTTTGTTAAGGGCTATTATTTTCTTGGGGACGGTCATTGATCTCTCACGGCACGGATGGGGTTCCAAAGCCCCAGTTCTTCAAGAGCAGCTTCAATAGCGGCTTGGGTTGTGACCTTTAAGGGCGCAAAAGGAAGACGTGATTCAAGGGAAACACCATGGACGAGAGCCATTGCATACTTAATAGGGGCCGGATTTGTTTCAAGTGCAAGCGCAGAGAGAAGAGGATACATGGCGATCCATTGTTCTTTAAACTCTTTAAGGTTATTCGCGTCCCAAGCCTTCATAAGATCAACAAAGAGGTGGGGAGCGACATTAGACCCCATCATAAAGCCACCGTGCCCTCCCATAGCCAAATGAGCGGCAAATGGGTCATCATTTCCGGCCAAGAGAGATAGGCGATCTCCTAGGTGGCATTTGAGGGCTGAAATGCGTTGTATACATGAACCAGATTCTTTGTAACCTCTGATGTTTTTAAAGGCAGCCAGGGAAACAAGCGTATCAAAGGAGATCTCAACGCCTGTACGTGTTGGATTATTGTAGATAATGATTGGAATATCAACCGCATCATTAAGTGTTTTATAGTGCTGGTACAGACTCTCTTGGGAAGGCTTTACATACCACGGCGTCATCACAAGAACCCCATCTGCACCGGCTTCTTGGGCATACTGACTTTGTGCAATGGTTTGAGCCGTCTCTATCGCACCTGTTCCCACGATAAACTCAACCTTATTCTTACACAGCTCTGAACAGATCGTGATGATACGCTTTTGCTCGTCCTGGTTAAGTGTAATAAATTCACCTGTCGTTCCACAGGCAACAATGCCTTTCATCCCCGCATCGATTTGAAAGTTTACGAGTTCTTCTAGTTTTTTTTCATCTACCGATCCATCGCGGAATGGTGTAATGATAGCTGTATAAACGCCATGAAACATTTTTTTGTCCTCAAACAGGGATTGTTAATATTATGAACATACCTCTCTTTAAAAAGCTCTACAAGATATTCTCTCTTGGACTCTGCCTTTCTCCTTCACTCTATGCTGGATCAGCCACTCAAGAACTGAAGGCTTGTAAAACGGCTCTATTAGCGCAGCTTAATGAGCAAAAGCGCTTGCCCGCCATCGGTTGCCCTGTTGGACAACAGCTCGTAACCTGGCTCGGCATCTTAAGAGAACCCAAACAATTTACACCAAAGGAACTTGCAAACTTTCTGGACACGCATGACCATTGGCCTCAGCATGAGAAACTTTGCGCAAAGGCAGAAGAAACCATTGCCAAACGAGGATCACCGGCAGAAATTCTTGCCTGGTTTCAAAAGCATCCGCCTCAAACTTCCGAAACGGCAATTATCTATGCCAAAACGTTGAGCTCTAACAAACAAAGGGACAAAGCAGCACAAGTTATAGCCGCAGCTTGGAGAACCCTGGATCTCTCAAAAGCCGAAGAGTCAAAGATTTTATGCGGGTTTGGCCAACTCCTTCAAGAAAAGGACCATATTGCACGTGTCCGATTCCTACTCTGGAATGAAAACGTCGCTGATGCAAAACGCATGCTAACGCATGTTCCCATCTCTACACGCAAAATTGCTGAAGCCCGTATGGCTTTTCTCGGGGGGAAGTCGGATGCTCTTCAAAAGATGAGAGCCCTTCCCCCACAAGCCCTCCAGGATGAAGGATTAATCTATGAAGCGACCAAATGGCATCGCAAACGGGGTGATTTTCAGGATGCCGCAAAGCTTCTTATCAAAACATCCTCTAGTCCTGAGCATGCGCAAGCATGGTGGAAGGAAAGAAATTACATAGCGCGCGAATTCATTGCCATGGGTGAGCCTAGAACGGCCCATGATGTCATAAAGAAGAATGGACTTCAACCCGGAGACGAGGGATTCTCAGATGCAAAATGGCTGATGGGCTGGCTTGACCTGAGATACTTGAACAATCACAAGGAAGCCAGGGAACACTTTGAAAGCCTTTTTGCTAACGTTGAAGGTGCGATTAGTAAGGCACGTGGTGCTTATTGGGTTGGACGGGTTTATGAAGCGCAAGGAAATAACACAATGGCTCATAAATGGTACAAACAAGGTGCTCATTACAAGACCACCTATTATGGACAACTCTCCGCCTCTAAAATTGGTGAGAAGGCTTATCCAATACTTGCGAACGCATCAAAGGCTTCCACGGAAGAAAAAAGACGATTTGAAGAAAAAGACCTGGTAAAGGCTACCTATATCCTCAAAGGCCTTGGGTCTGGTGCCTCCCATGAACTCGACAAGTTCTTACTTCAAGTCTCAGCGAAAGCAAAAACCAAAGGCGAACGCGAACTCGCCGTTCAGTTGGCTCACAGTCTTTCCCCTAAACAAGTTGTTTGGGCGGCTAAAAAGGCTGGATACGCTGAACCTGTCTTATTAAGAAAAGCGTTCCCTTCCTACGCAATCCCAAAACGCGGTCAATCAACGCCAGAAGAAGCTTTCGTTATGGCGGTTATTTACCAGGAAACACGATTTGATCCCACGGCTCAAAGCTCTGCGGGTGCGATGGGTCTTATGCAATTGATGCCGGCGACAGCAGCTCATGAAGCAAAAAGATTAGGCATCAAACACTCAAAAAATATGCTTTTTGACGCAAAGCATAACATTCATCTAGGATCTGCTCATGCAGCGCGCATGCTTAATAATTTTAATAACTCTTACATTTTGACAGCTGTAGCTTACAATGCAGGGCCTCATGTTGCTAAAAGATGGGTTAAGGAACTGGGTGATCCACGGTCTGGAAAAATTGATGTGGTCGACTGGGTTGAACTGATTCCTTATTATGAAACCCGCAACTATGTCATGCGCGTCCTTGAAAACGTGACGAATTATCGGAGTTTGCAAGGTCATCCGAAACAGACTTTAGTGCATGATTTGAAACGTTAAGGGAAGTGTTCAATAAGCATTTCAACACATAATACCAATGCAGAAAACGGATAAAAACGCTTTAAGCAAAGTTCCAGAGGTAACGCTGCTCTTCTGGATCATTAAAATAGCCGCAACAACACTTGGGGAAACAGGGGGTGATGCTGTTTCAATGTCCTTGGGACTAGGATATCTTGTTGGAACTGCTATATTTGCGGTATTATTTATAATATCTGTTTTTATACAGATAAGATCTAAAGAATTCCATCCTGTTCTTTATTGGGTAACAATTATCACTACAACGACGGTAGGAACTACATTAGCTGATTTTGCTGATCGGTCTCTCGGCATTGGTTATGCAGGGGGATCTTCACTCTTATTTTTATTACTCATGGCTTCTTTAATAATTTGGTACCGAACACTCGGATCAATATCAGTCGATACTGTTGTATCCCCAAAGCAGGAGATCTTTTACTGGGTTACAATTATGTTCTCGCAAACACTGGGGACTGCGTTGGGCGATTGGACGTCCGATGCGCTCGGTTTTGGCTATGGTGGAAGTGCGATTATCTTTGGCTCCTTACTTGCCTTATTGGCTGCTCTTTATTTTTGGACAAACATCTCACGGACATTATTGTTCTGGGCTGCCTTTATATTAACCAGACCTTTGGGAGCTGTCCTTGGCGACTTACTTGATAAACCGTTAGATAAGGGTGGATTAGCACTCAGTCGTTACACAGCCTCATTGGTCTTAATTATATTTATAGGCTTATGCTTAAAATTCTTTACACATCGGGCCGCTGAAAAAAACCATTAAATATTCTTATACGTAAAAAAAGGCTTTGTCCGGCTGAGGTTTTCTAAATAACTATATATATAATTCTCACAATTAACGATTCTTTATATACTCTTATTGTATAATTCTCATAACAAGACTAATGAGGAGAATTATTATGAACAAAATGATTAGCATTTCTATGATTCTTGGAGCTCTTTTCGTGCTCGAAGCTAATCATACAACCCAGGCAGCATCAATAACACCAGTCGGACAACAACTGAGCCAATCAAATATTATATTGGCTAGAGGTGGTCACGGCGGTGGTGGTCATGAAATGGGAGGACACCCAGAAGGTAGAGCAGAGGTCGCGCCTCACGAAGACGCACGACAAGATGCTGGTGAGCATAACGTTGATTCAACCGTAGGCAAGGACGTGAATAGAGATGTCAGAATTGATAATCGCGAGGGTTATTATGGTGTAGGTGGTTACGATACATTGAATCAAGGCTGTTGGACAGATTCAAACGGCGTTCAACACTGCTACGGAAATTAAAGAGCAACTTATATAACAGGGAGGATACTATGAATATACTTGGAAAAACATCAATCGTACTTGGAGCTTTATTGATGATTGAAGCTTCTCAATCTAATCTTCTTGAAGCCAGAGGTGAACATCACGGAGGTGGTGGTTTCCACGGAGGTGGCGGTCATGCTGGTTTCGCTCACGGAGGCGGTGGCCATGGAGGTAACTGGCACGGCGGTGGAGGCAACTGGCACGGTGGCGGCGGTCACTGGCACGGTGGCGGCGGAGGTTGGTATGGGTATGGCGTACCATTGGGTGTAGGCGTTGGACTCGGCGTCCTTGGAACCACTGTCACAACTACAAATGACTGCTGGATTGATGAATATGGAAATACAGTTTGTAATTATGACGATGAATAATTAGAAAATCATAAATTATATTGCTGTATTATATATATTTACACACACAGAGGGAGATTAAAATGAATCGTCGATTAATTACATTTATAGGTGCTGGAGCTCTGTTGATGCTTAACTTTAATCAACCCTCAACAGCTGCCGTCATTAAACCTATCACGTCAAACACACAAGATGCTAGCCTTCTGCAGGCACATTGGCATGGGCATGGCGGAGGATGGCATGGTCATGGCGGTTGGCATGGTCACCACGGTTGGGGTGGACATGGTGGATGGGGCTGGGGTGGCGTCGGCTTAGGCGTTGGCGTATACCCTCCCGTTTATTATAACACTGTCCCTGGTTATTATACCAGACACTGCTTTTTCGATGGATATGGGATACGTCATTGTCGCAGAGTCTTTCATTACTACTAAATCAGTTGTCAGTTGACCTGATTAGAGATACAAAGAGTATAGAGTCTAATTTATTCGGGCTCTATACCCTTTGGGTATATTAAAAATTATTATGGATTAAGAGAATTTTATATGTTATCATATTTTAGTGGTATTAAATTGGTTAAAGGAGATTTTTTATGAATATTTTAAAGTGCCTATCAATAGGGTTCTTAGCAACCTTCGTAATCGGAATAAACCCAGCAGACGCAAAGAGTAAATTCAATTTTTCATTGAATGTAGGTCCATCATATCCTTATCCTGTATATGCGACTCCCTATCCCGTTTATCAGGCACCGGTCTATCAACCCTATTATGCTCCACCCTCTTATCCGGTTTATAGAGAGTATTATTCAAGACCCGTTTATGAGCGGACAGTTTGCTCTTACGATTACTGGGGAAACCCTTATAATTGCTATGTAGAGCGCTATTAAGAAAAAGACTTCGCGGCTCGCCCATTCATGAGGGAGAGCCGACAGAGTTCATAAGCATTCGCGGATATATAAGATCTAATTTACGACGGTTCCGCCAAGTATTTTTTCACAAACCCCTTTAGGAACAAAGATCCATGCACCTGCATCACCGGATGGATTCTGACCCGCACAAGAAAATTCTCCTTTTACCGCACAATCACACATTTTGGGTTTTATCAAACCTTTCCCATCAGTACCAACGATTTTGCATTTTTCCATATCCTTAGCTTGCGCTTCACCTGCTACCATACAAAAACCTGAAACAACAAGAGCTGTAAGAGTTGATTTATTCATTTTCCATTTCCTCGAATAATTAATCTTTTTTGAGGTAAAAAAAATAGCACGTCATCTCGAATTTTTGCAAGCTCGCGATGACGAAATTTTTTTACCTCTTTGCGTTACGATTGAGTTGAATTTTGCGTTGGGTGCTCACTTTTCCAACCAGTTCTTTAATTTTCTTCTCTTCCCACTCAGGCGTCAAAAAAGAAAGACGATGGAATACAAGGGGAACAAGACCCATCCGGTAAGCCTTAAATGTCAATGCTAGTCCCCAAATAACCAAAATATATTTAGGCCAAAAGACATCATTTGCATCGAAAGTTGCCCAGATGAGAATCAACACTGCATTCACACCTAAATAGCTCATCAACTCTAAGTAAAGCCCTTTTAAAGCTTTGACTTTTTTACGTACTTCTTGTTCTTTCATCTCATTCTCTCCTGGATTCTTAAAACTTCTTCTGTTAGGATCCATAATCCTACAAGAATCTTACGGGAGATCCCTTTACGAATGGTTAATAGACACAAATTTTTTACAGATCCCTTATCTTTAAGAGATCCAGCAATATTTAATTCGATACAAAAAGAATTAAAGCGTGAGCAAAATCAAATTGAACTCATTGCCTCAGAAAACATTGTCTCAAATGCCGTCCTTGAAGCACAAGGCTCTGTCATGACAAACAAATATGCTGAAGGCTATCCTGGGCATCGTTATTATGGTGGATGCGAATGGGTTGATGAAGCAGAGAACCTTGCAATTGATCGCGCTTGTAAACTCTTTAACTGTTCGTTTGCAAATGTTCAGCCTCATTCCGGATCACAAGCGAATCAAGCCGTTTTCCTTGCTTGTGTAAAACCAGGGGAAACCATCTTAGGGATGTCACTTGCTGCTGGGGGTCACTTAACACATGGGGCTAAGCCGAACCTCTCGGGAAAATGGTTTAATGCAACGTCTTATGGTGTCCATCCAGAGACCCATCTGATTGATTATGAAGAGATCAGAAATCGAGCCCTTACCCACTCTCCTAAGTTGATCATTGCCGGTGGGTCTGCCTATCCTCGGCTTATTGATTTTGAGCGTATCCGAGCTATTGCAGATGAGGTTGAAGCAATTTTCATGGTTGATATGGCCCACTTTGCAGGACTTGTTGCTGGGGGTGTTATCCCCTCCCCCTTCCCCCATGCCCATATCGTGACGACGACAACCCACAAGACGCTCCGGGGGCCAAGAGGAGGCATGATTTTAAGCAACAGCCCTGAGCTTGGTAAAAAGATAAATAGCGCTATATTCCCTGGCCTTCAAGGTGGGGCACTCATGCATGTCATCGCGGCTAAAGCGGTTGCTTTCGGTGAAGCTCTTCAGCCTGATTTTAAAGATTATGCGAAAGCCGTCATCAAGAATGCCCAAGCTCTAGCAAATACTTTGGTTAAGCGCGGACTGAATATCATTACAGAGGGAACTGATACTCATTTGCTTCTTGTTGATTTACGTCCTTTTAAACTTACGGGTGCTGAGGCTGAGGCAAAACTCGAAAGTGCCTCTCTCACGTGTAATAAAAATCCTATTCCATTTGACCCCCTCCCCCCCACCATAACCTCAGGCATTCGCTTAGGATCGCCAGTAGGCACAACCCGAGGCTTTGGGGTCGCTGAGTTTGAAAACATCGGCCATTGGATCGCGGATGTTTTAGAAGGTGATGATTCCACCATCAGTACAACTCGCGCTAAAGTTGAAGAGCTCTGTCAACGTTTCCCTATATATACGTGAGGCATTATGCGCTGTCCGTTCTGTAGTCACGAGGATTCTGGGGTTAAGGACACAAGACCCAGTGAGGACTCGACCTCTATCAGAAGACGCCGTCAATGCCCGGAATGCTTGTCCCGCTTTACAACCATTGAACGTGTTTATCTACGTGAGCTTTTGGTTAAAAAGAAAGACGATAAAATTGAGCAATTTGACCGGGATAAACTGACACGTTCCATTCGTCTTGCCCTTCACAAACGACCTATTTCCGATGAACGGATTGAGCGCGTTACCTCAGGCATTGTACGCCAATTTGAAACCAGTGGTGAAACGGAAATCCCCACCTCAGCTATTGGTGAGCTTGTGATGACAGCGCTCCTCGAACTCGATCCTGTTGCTTATGTAAGGTTTGCTTCGATTTATAAGGATTTCCATGAGGCAAAAGATTTTGAAAAGTTTATAGAAATATCAGCGATTAGTGGTTCGTAAACTCTTTGGCTATTAAATCTTCTTCAAATTCCCCAAGCCAAATGCCAGAATTCGCACTGCTTTCATAGATCTTTGTCATATGGCTCTTGAGGTGCGTCACTTTAAATTTAACAACAATAACGTAATTAAGATCATTCATATCCATGGGCTTTTGATCTTCGGTCACGACGAGCCGAAATTGATGAATATCATGATGGTGTTTCTTTAAGAGGTTGTAATAGGCCTCTTTTTCTTGCTCGGATAATAACTGACCTTCATCCATAATGTGCATACTTATCTCCCGTTCAATAATATTAGTATACAGGAAATTCCTTAATTAAACGTTTCAGGCATTTTAGTTTCTTCTTGAGGGTTGCACACCTGATGTGATCCACCCGCATCACTAAGCTGAATGGCCGTTTTATAGATAAACATGTAAGTTAGCCCAAGAAGAGATAAGCCAAGCAATATTATTAATGTGTTCCGCAATGTCATTTTCGCTTCTCCAGCTTTATTTTTTATCCATTATAATACAACCATAGGAAGATTAATATATCGTAAATAACTTTGGGAAAGTGAGCCTCATGAAATTTGTGAGGCACCTTCACCTCTCCCCCTGTGGGAGAGGTCGCCCTTTAGGGCGGGTGAGGGGTAGGCCGTACGCAGTGTTCTTTGATATTTCTTTACAGTCATATCTCCCCCTCACCCGCCGCTACGCGTCGACCTCTCCCACGAAGGGGAGAGGTGAAGAAACCTCACCTACAAAGTCTTCGACCAGACTTGCAGGCGATTATGCTCTTCTTTCTTTGTATCGACTTGGTTCCATAAAAACACAATTTCGCATTCTGGCACCACATCCATTCCAAAATGCCGCCACATATCATCCAAGGGTTGATATCCTTCAGGGCGTTGGGGATGGGAAGGCTCACGCTTTACAGTCATCATGGCAAGTTTGGAACAACCATTTATGTGAGCATTCTTTTCGTGGGCCTCAAAAAAACGTCGCAAGAGCCCTTTCCCGCGGTAGGGAGCTTTTAGAATAAAATCACTCATATATAAATAATCACTAGGCTTTAAGTCAGCCCTTTCAAAGGGTTTCACTAACCAATCTGACTCCTCAGCAAGAGGAAGTGAGTTCGAAAAACCAACGACCTTATCAAGATCAAACACAAGTAATATCTTACTATTTTTAGAGTTAAAGTAAGGATCGAGATATCTTTTTTCATTCTCAAATGATCCGTCATATAGATAAGGAAACTCTCGGTAATGGTCTATCCTTAAGGCAGCAATTTGATTGAGATAAGGCCTCGCCCCTTCTCCTGAAAAAGCCTTAAGAGATACGCCCGACCCTGATTGCCATAAAATTTGTGGCAGATTTTCTAATTCCATATTTTGGCTTGAACGTGCCATTTTTTCCTCCCAAATTTCTTAACGCTTCAAAGCCGACGTGATGCGGACCAACTCTTTCGTCGTATCATCAACTCTCTTGAGAGTTTCTTCAGACATTTGATTCTTATCATTAAAGTCCTTGCTCGATGCCATAGCAAATGTTGGGACAACAACCACCTTTGAATCAACGATTAAGCTCGTTAACAAAGGAAAAAAGGAATATGTACTTGAAGTGCCCCCCGAGGCTCCCAGAAAGCCGACGACTTTACCCTGCCATACCCTACCTCGCAAAACGCCTTTATGAGGATGAGCTGTCAGCTCAACAAGGTTTTTCGTCACTGAGGCAACACTATTGAGATAGATCGGAGACGCTATGAGGATTCCATCAGCTTTTTCAATGCGATCATGAATTTCTTTGACTTGGCGGTTGTCGTAAGCCGATCCTTCATGGCCATCTGCATGAGGGAGCTTATAGTTGCGTAAATCAATATAGTCAACATCTTGCCCTTGGGCCTTTAAATCCTTAACTGCTTGTTCAGCAAGAAGTGCGCTATGACTCGTTTTACTTAAGCTGCAACTTATAACGAGAAAATGAGAAGCCGCAAAAACAGGACTAAAAGAAAGTATAAGTGTGAGTCCTGTTAGAGTTAGAATTCTCTTCATTTATATCTCCGTTTTTGTTGCCCAAAGAAAGTAGTTTATATCTATGTTTGAGGACAACGTCCACTCTCTTGTGAGAGGTGAATATTCAAGCCCGGATATATCTTGATGACCGAAGCCTAAATTCAAGAGTTTCTTCGTAAGGTCTTGAGGGGGAATGAACTTATCCCAGGAATGAGTCCCTTTGGGAGCCCATTTAAGGACATATTCTGCAACGAGAACACCTAAAAAATAAGACTTGAATGTCTTATTAAACGTCGTGATAACAATACCCCCTGAGGGTATGACAACAGATGCACATGCCTTGAGAAACCCGTCAGGATCAGCGACGTGCTCAATAATCTCAGAGGCAATGACAAGATCGAATTTGCTGTTGGACGGCATGTCTTCAATGGCGTGGGGCAGGTAAGCTATAGACAGCCCCATCTCTTCTGCGTGGGCTTTTGCAACACGTATATTCTCCTCAACCGGATCGATACCTGTTACATCAGCCCCTAAACGAGCAAGTGGCTCACACAGAAGACCACCGCCACAGCCTACATCAAGAATACGAAGGCCCTTCAAAGGCTTGTGGACTTTTTCCTTAATGAAAGCCAACCGCAAAGGCGTTATCGCATGCAAAATCCGAAAAGGCCCTTCCTCATCCCACCAGGTGGAACTGAGGCTTTGGAAATGGTCGAGTTCAACTCTATCGCGTGTATTGAGTGTCATTGTTTCTTCATGACCCTAACGATGGTCGCCAAATTTGAGGCCATCATTTTTAGGTAAGTATCTGCTTCTGTTCCGGGTGCTGAGAGAGCATCTGAGTACAAAACACCCCCAACCTTTGTCCCCGTCTCACTCGCAATTTGATTCATCAGCCTTGGATTTGAGATGTTTTCAATAAACACGGCTTGTATGTGTTCTTCCTTAATGCGGCGAATCAGGGCAGCAACAACCTTTGCAGAAGGTTCAGCATCGGTACTGATGCCTTGCGGAGAAGAAAAGATGAGCCCAAAATCGCGACCCAAATACCCAAAAGCCTCATGATTTGTAATCACCTTGCGTTGATCAAGCGGTACAGATTCCAACTGTTTCTGTGTGTCTTTCTCGAGTTGAGCAATGGCTTGTTTATAAGCCTCACCTTGCTTTTTAAAAAAAGGAGCCTCATCAGGAACAAGTTCGACAAGACCCTTCACAATATTATCCACATAAACTTGGGCTGCCTTAAGACTGTGCCACGCGTGGGGATCAAGATAAACCTTGCCATGATAAGTGATTTGCAAAGGCGTTATACCTGTTGTCGCAACGAGTTTTTTTCCATGAAATCCGGAGGCTTCTATCAAACGATCGATCCACCCCTCAAATCCGAGTCCATTAACGATAACGAGATCCGCTCTCCCCAGTTCCTTAGCGTCTTGTGGCCTTGGTTCATACACATGTGAATCTTGATTGGGGCCCACAAGATTTCTGACTTCAATCTTATCTTGACCAATCTGGTGAACCATATCGCCCAGGATACTAAAGGTCGTCACCACGAGGGGTTTTGCAAAACAGTTCGAGGAAAGAAGGAGAAGAATGAATAAACTACGCATTATGCCATACCTTGTTGTTGTTTAAGGGCTCCAAAAGGAGCGATGACGAGTGAGATCCCATATATAACACCCGCAATTAAGATAATGGAAGGACCGGATGGCCATTCCAAATGATAGGAAAGGAGAAGCCCCAGATAACCAGAGATTACAGCAAAGAAGCTTGAGAAGAGGAAGAGCGACCAAACATGATGTGCCCAAAGGCGTGAGGATACGGCAGGGAGCATCATCATACCGAGCGCCATCAGTGTTCCGAGGGCCTGAAAAGCAGCCACAAGATTGAGGGCGACAAGGATCAAAAAGATGAAATGATACAGACTCCCCCTCCCCCCAATAACCCGCAGGAATCCTTGGTCGAAGCATTCAATAATAAGGGGACGATAAATAATGGTTAAGACAACAAGTGTAATTGTTGTAATGCTTGAAACCATAATGAGAGATATATTATCAACAGCTAATACAGTTCCAAACAGAAGATGCATAAGGTCTACTTGACTCCCTTGAGTGGAGACGATAAGCACACCGATCGCAAGGGATACGAGATAGAAACCCGCAAAACTTGCATCCTCATTGAGGATGGTAAATCGAGAGATTGCCCCCGCAAGAAGGGCCACAATAAAGCCAACAAGAAAGCCCCCTAACCCCATGATGGGTAAGGACAATCCCCCAACGAGGAATCCAATGGCCGCTCCTGGCAGAATCGCATGGGCTAACGCATCGCCCATAAGACTCATGCGCCTTAACACAAGTAGAACACCCACAGGACCGCAGCCCAAAGCTAGAGCCGTACAGGCAAGCAGGGCTCGTTTTAAGAATATATAATCCAAGAATGGGGCAATGAAAAATTCATACATTATGTTATAAACTCCGATTCCCATTGGCGTGAGGCGGATACGGCCAACTTCATATTTTCCTTCGTCATAACCTCTTCTGTGGGCCCAGCCATATAGAAGCCTCTCGCAATAAGAAGGGTTTTCGGGAAATAATCCTGAACCAAGTCAACCCCATGCAAGACAGCAATAACAAGGCGGCCTTCCTTCACCCAAAACTGTAAAAGCTTCATCAGATCATCAATAGTCCTGCCGTCAACACCGGTGAAGGGTTCATCCAAGAAGATAACAGGAGCGTCTTGAAGGATCAGGCGCGCGAACAAAACCCGCTGAAATTGACCCCCGGAAAGGGCACGCAAAGGCGTCTTTGCAAATGAACCCAGACCCACTTGTTCAAGAGCGGCCTGCATCTTGTCTCTTTGTTCGGGTGTATATTTCCGGAAAATGCCAACTTCGCGAAAGAGGCCCATCGCAATCGTATCTCCAACAGTTAAGGGAAACTGACGATCCAGTTGATTTTGTTGCGCAAGGTAAGCGATATCACACGGGCAAAAGCCATGAAAAGCAATCTTACCCCCATTGTTTTTCTGTAATTCTAAGAGGGCTTTCAAAAGAGTGCTCTTACCCGCCCCATTAGGGCCTGCAATCGCCCACAATTCAGGGGCTTCAAAATGACAGGTCAACCCCTCGATAACACGATTGTTGGGATAAGAGACGGAAAGGTTTTGAATATCAATAGCGATGGGAAGCCCAGGAATTTGTTCAATGGCGGAATGATTTGTTTTAAAAGGATTCCAAGAACGATTGGGTTGATGTTCCATACTTTAGAGTGCCCAAATAATGGCCATCCAGAGAATACACAATAGAGAAACAGTCAAAACCAAACGGAAACACACACCCTGCAACAAGGGATTTTTATAAGTACGCATTAACTTCACTCGCTTTTGCACTTAAGAATGATTCTTAAGTAGAGTTTATTAATGGGGTAAAATCAGGCGATTGTCAAGGTCTTAACTAAATTTTAAACACGAAAGTGTAGTTTATGGTAATAATTTACTTTGAAAGGAAATGCCATGACCAAAACCTATAACGTCGCCGTGGTAGTTGGAAGCATCAGGAAAGACTCAGTCAACCGAAAAGTTGCAAATGCACTTATAGAGATAGCGCCTAGTGAGCTGAAACTTAAGCTCATCGATATTAGCCAATTAGAGTTGTTCAATCAGGATTTGGAAGAAACACCACCCACATCCTGGGTCGAGTTTAAAAAAGGGATCAAAGCTGCTGACGCTGTTCTCTTTGTAACACCGGAACACAATCGATCCTTCCCCGCAGCCTTGAAGAATGCCCTCGATATTGGCTCACGCCCTTATGGTCAGAATGTTTGGAGCGGTAAACCGGCTGCCGTTATAAGTGCGTCTCCGGGGCCGATAGGGGGGTTTGGAGCAAACCATCATTTGCGGCAGTGCCTTGTGACCATAAATGTTTCCACAATGCCCACTCCCGAAACTTACATCGGGGGAGCCTATAATCTATTTGACGAAACTGGCAAACTCATCAATGAAGGCACACAAAAGCATCTGGAAAAATTTGCACAGTCCTTCTTAACGTGGATTCAAAAGAACGCTACAAGCCTTTGATATAGGAATCGCTTTCTTTCGTCGCAGCGGGGCAATTACACTTCGCTGCTGCTGCAGGGTCACACTCAATCCGAGCACAACAATACTCTTCACAGTTTGGGAACTTTGAATTCTTACAATGCTCCATGCAAAGGCAATATTCTTCACAATCAAACTCAGCTTTGAGTGACGTTTGCGAAAAGAGGCCTACGGATAAACATATAATGATCTGGAGAAGTTTCTTATGCATTGCGCGGTTCCTTTTCTTACGAGATTACCAAACCATAAAACAGCATTTATGTTAATATTTCGTTACCAAATCCCCTGCCCCTTCAAAACATCTGCAAGGCGATGGGTTAGCATGATGTCTGGGGGTGGGAACGGATAATCTACTAGATCCTCGTACTTCACCCATGCCAGCTTCTGGCCTTCGGCTCCATGAGGGTCTCCCTTCCACCTACGACAGAGATAAAATGGCATTATCAAATGGAAGGTTTCATAACCGTATGAGGCAAAGGTTAAGGGCTCTAGATCTTCTTCAGATACGTCAACGTGAAGCTCTTCCTTAAGCTCACGGATGATGGCGTGTTCAGGCGTCTCACCTTGCTCGAGCTTTCCACCGGGAAGTTCCCATACTCCGGCGAGCTTTTTCCCAGGGGGACGATCTGCGAGAAGAAGCTGTCCTTTATCATTTACGAGAGCTGCAGCGACAACCCAAACAATGGGCCTCTTCACTGAATTATAGTGAGCTAAGAACGCTTGAGATGTAAGAGCATAGGTTATAGCGGGTTTCGTGCCCTCATACGCAACGGATGTCACCTCTTTTGTTCCTGTTTCGTGAAAGCCAAAATGCTCGAATATTTGCCTGGAAGCTGTATTGTTTATCTTAGCGCTTCCTTTAATTTCCTTCACACGAAGGGTTACAAATGCAAAGTGAAGAAAGGCTTTTACAGCCTCTTTCATATACCCCTGACCCCAATGTTCATGGCCCAACCAATAGCCAAGCTCGCCTTCAAGTCCTACGCTCCCTAGTAAGACATTGTCTTGTCTTCTAACGATGGCCAAGTTGACTGCACGCCCTTGCTCGATGTTGTCACGTGTATATGCAACCCAATATTCAGCAGCACCTTTACTATAAGGATGGGGCATCCTTGTTAGATTTTCAGCAACTCGGATATCGTTGGCAAGCCTTGCAAGTTCTGGAATGTCGTCTTCCTTATAAGGCCTGATGATGAGCCGATCTGTCACTATGGGGAGAAAGGGACGGTTTAAAAGATATTCGGGAATAATGCTCATTTTCCTTTACCAGGAAGCTCACTAAAGTGTTCAGGATATTTATCCGTAACTTCTGCCCATTGATCAGCTTCCGGCAAGGGGAGCTTTGTCCACGTAATATTGGGCCAAACTTTGGCGTAACTCGCGTTGAGTTCTACCCATTTCTCCATGCCAGGCTTTGTATCAGGCACAATCGCATTCACAGGACACTCAGGCTCACACACACCGCAATCGATACACCGTTCGGGATCAATGACGAGCATATTCTCACCCTCATAAAAACAATCCACAGGGCAGACTTCCACACAGTCCGTATATTTGCACTTAATGCACGCTTCAGTTACTACGTAAGTCATTGTTATTCCTCATTAATTCAACAACAAGCTATCATCATCTAATTCTAGGCCGCTGGCTTTATGGAAGAGGTCCAGCAGATCATTCACTGTTAAGCCTTCACGCTCTTTATCACGGACGTCGAAGACAACCCGGCCTTCATTTAACATCACCGTACGGTTTCCGAGTTCAAGTGCCTGATGCATGCTGTGAGTCACCATTAAGGCTGTCAAATTATTTTCAGCCACAATTTCCTTTGTCAGCTCTAAAATAAAGGCTGCCGTTTTCGGATCCAACGCTGCCGTATGCTCATCAAGGGCTAGAATCTTCATGGGGCGTACAACCGCCATGATGAGGCTTACGGCTTGACGTTGGCCACCGGAGAGAAGCCCTATCGGGTCCTGAAGACGATTCTCAAGTCCCAAATTCAAGCGACTCAAATGTTGGCGGAAACTCTCACGATAGCTTTTATTCAAGGCAAGCTTAAATGTCCGTTTTGTGCCCCGTCCCATTGCAAGAGCCATATTCTCTTCGATCGTAAGGTTTGCACATGTACCCGCCATTGGATCTTGGAAGACACGCGCAACATCGGTTGCTCTTTGCCATGACGTTAAAGCTGTCACATCTTTGTTATCGATAGAAATCGTTCCCTTTTCAGGGGAGACGTCCCCACACAGCGCGTTCAGCACAGTCGACTTCCCCGCCCCATTGCCACCGATCACACAGACGAAATCACCCTGCTTTATATTGAGAGTCACACCGCGAAGAGCCCTATTTTCCATTGCCGTTCCGCGATTAAAGGTCACATGAAGATCTTTGAGTAATATCATGATCAGCTCCTTGCCGCTTTAAAGTCAAGAATTTTGGCTCTGAGTTTCGGTGTAATCATCGCAAATCCAACAAGGAGGGCTGTTACCAAGTTAAGGTCAGAGGCCTGCAGCCCTAGGAATCCTGCGTTTAATGCCATGGCAATCACCAACCTGTAAAAGATAGATCCAACAACGCAGGCCAGAAGTGCGCCGAGGATATACTTAGGATTGAAGAAGGCCTCCCCCACAATTACCGCCGCAAGACCAACGATGATCGTACCCACACCCATGGTGACGTCAGCAAAGCCTTGGCTTTGAGCAAAGAGAGCCCCAGCAAGGGCAACAAGTCCATTGCTGAGCGCAATCCCAAAGAGAATTTGAGCGTTAACCGAAACGCCTTGCGCTTTTGCCATTCTGGGGTTCGCACCCGTGGCCCGCATCGAAAGACCCTTTTCAGAGCTTAAAAAGCGATACATAACAATCAGCACCACCGCAGCGACGACGAACATCGCCATTGGCATTGTGATGAGGTGAGAGAAGTGAAGATCTTCAATCGGTGAAAAGATTGTCCGCTCACCAAGAAGAGCAATATTGGGTCTCCCCATAATCCTTAAATTAATGGAATACAGTGCTGTCATGGTAAGAATACTGGCAAGCAAGTGCAGAATATTCCAGCGAACGCTTATAAAAGCTGTCACAAACCCGGCTGACATTCCCGCAAGAATGGCACAGAAAGTAGCAACCCACGGATTGACACCGGACACAATTAAAATGGCGCTCACAGCAGCTCCCAGAGGGAAGCTGCCATCAACGGTTAGATCAGGGAAATCCAAGATCCGAAAGGACAAAAGAACGCCCATGGCGACTAAACCATACAAAAGGCCAATCTCAATAGCGCCCATGAATTGAATCAAATTCATGTGAATGACTCCCTCTAATAAAAATGAGCTTGGCTACGAATCGCCTCGGTAAGAGGTATCTTTAACGCCTCAAGCACGTGTCGATTGATGAATATATCCTTTGTTTCAGGAGATGCAACGGGAATTTCACTCGGAGGGGTCCCTTCAAGAATTTCAGCGACAATTTTGCCCGTTTTATGCCCTGTTTGAACATAGCTATATCCAAGACAGGCAAACGCACCGTCTTTAACGGATCCACTATCCGCAGAGAACAAAGGTATGTTGTGCTTAAGAGCCATTCCAGAAACGCTCGTCATGGCTGAAACCACCATGTTATCCAAAGGAACGTAGATGGCATCTACCTTCCCAACGAGGAGAAGAATCGCCGATTGGATATCCGAGGATTTCACAGGTGTAGCTTCAATGATCGCAAAACCCTGAGCTTTCGCTTCTTGCCTAATGCTGGCAAGGGAAGCTACAGATCCATTATCGCCTGGGTTATAAAGCACTCCAATTGTTTTTGCGTTCGGCAAAAGGGTTTTAATAAGTCCCATCTGTTCTTTAATAGGAGGCGCATCCATGACACCGGTGACCATGCCTTTATGATCTTTGAGAGACGACACGAGCCCTGCTCCCACAGGATCGGTAACTGCGCTAAAGACAATCGGGATTGTATTCTTACCCGCCGCATTAACAATCGCTTGGGCAGAAGGCGTCGTAATCGCGACAATGACATCGGGTTTAAGGCTGACAAACTTACGCGCAATCTGACCAGCGGTCGCAGCACTTCCTTGCGCATTCTCATAGTCTACGGTGAGTGTATACCCCTTTTCCTTAAGCTCAGCTAATAAACCTTCGCGCACAGCATCTGCTGCGACGTGTTCTATGTATTGGGTAATTGCGATGTGCTTTGTAGGAGGTGCAGCTGTTAAACTACTGCTTAGAGAAAGTGAGAGGAGAAGAGTTTTGAGGACT
Source organism: Alphaproteobacteria bacterium (assembly GCA_013287665.1). GTDB lineage: Bacteria > Pseudomonadota > Alphaproteobacteria > UBA9655 > UBA9655 > UBA9655. The sequence goes on along the minus strand of JABDDK010000008.1, from coordinate 7,564 downwards.
TGTTTTACAGTGTTCGTTTTCGACATGACGGGTTCCTTTTCAAAGTTGGTTTCAAAGTGTTCGAGTTTGCGTACCAGCTTCTAAATCGTAAAAGGTGCATGATTTCCTCCAATGTCAGGGTTAAGGGTGTAATTAAATCACGGGAATAAGATATAAGTCAACAACAGCTGAAACGTCGAGTAAAGAATATTCGGGAGAGACTCTCTAGATCACTGTTAAGACTTGTTGTACATAAAGATCTGCCCCGCCTGCACTGTGATAGTGCTCAAAAATAATCGCAGCATCAGAGCCAAGTCCATCACCAGTAACTGTCGATCCTTGATCGACAAATCCTCCTGCAGTCGCATGTACACTATCTCCAGCAACACCTGTGACGTATAGGGCATGCGTTGGATTGAGATTTAATACTGCAGATTCATTCACAGTCAGTGAGTTTGTACCAGAGGCTGTCAGATCAACTTTCTCGATATTCTGGACCGTTCCTCCTGCAACTCCGGCAGCTGTTAAATCCAGGTTAGCTCCAATGACTTGTTCAATAAGGGTGTTGAATCCACCCACACCACCATTCAAGACATTGTTGTTTGTAGGGTTTAGGATATCCGTAGGATCGTTAAAGATGAGGATATTATTCCCACTGCCCCCAACCAGATCATTGCCCGTAATAGTCACAGAATTTGATGGATCTGATGTATAATTTATCAGTAGGGAAAGTGTGTCATTGCCAGTCCCCCCATTAAGCATGTTGTCTACCACGGTAATTTGGGCCTGATGTAAGGTTCCGGCACCTCCTGTACCTACTGCATTGACTCCACCAGGAGTTGAAGTAATCGTAATTCCTAAATTATCTTCCCCACCTCCAGCCGTAAGAGTGTTGTGAGATACATCAAGTCTTGTGTCGATGGCGGTTGAATTTACATACGCACCATTTTTACCTAATCCCCCCTGGGCAGTGGCACTTATATCAAGTATATCATTACCAGTAGTTCCCGATGTGAGGGAGTTATTGTCTACCAGAACATCCGCTGAAATAGCCAATGAGGAAGCTGCACCCTGAGTAATGGCCAAATTTCCCCAAAATTGTCCATTCCCACCAGTGGCAGTGGCATCAATCCCTAAGGTTGCATTGTCTGTGCTATGTTCGGTTAGAGCGTTATTAGCCACGATCGTTTGAGCTGAAATGGCTGTCCCTCCAGCTACATAATGGGCAGTATTGCCATCGGGATCAAAGCCAGAAACGTTCGCTGAGAACCCAGGTGAGGTTCCATTGCCCCCCACTGCAATAGCTGTAATGAGGAGATTGTCACTGTTCACAGTGCCATGACCATCAAGATGATTGCCTAATAAAGAGTTATTTGGGTCACCAACAGTTACCTGAGCTGAAATAGCTTCAGCACCATTAATTGCCTGGTTTGCATATAGTCCATTGGTACTGTGCGTCGTTGCATCCCCTCCATGAGCTTGTGCATCGATCATAGAAGAGTTAATACCCCCGCCTGTGACACCTGCTGCTCCACCGGTAACAGTATTACCATCAACAATAGATTGTGCTGAGATGGCTATACTACCCGTCCCTTCACTATAGTTTGCATCCGTGTTGATCATAGGATTCCAAGCTGCAGGCCCTTCATTCCCACCTGTTGAAAGGGCCTGAATGAGAAAGGTATCGGAGGTAGCGGTGCTTTCTGAGGCTAATGTACTTCCAGTAATGTCAACTTGGGCAGAAATAGCTGTAAAGCCTGCTGCTGCATGATTACCAAAGGATACGGTTGCACTTCCACCTGTAGCTGTTCCGATTAGGGATATCAATTGCCCACCTGTGCCAGTACCTGCATCCAGTGTGTCTGACGTAAAGGTAACTTGAGCATTCGTTTGGTTAAACGTTGTTGCTTCATTCCCCGTATTTCCACTTCCCCCTGTGGCTGTGCCATCAATTTTTATGGTGTCGTTCCCACCCATCCCATTTATACTTTCTGACGAAATCGTGACAGCGATAGGTCCTCCAACGAGTCCACCACTTGTCCCTGTTAATGATTGTGTGTCCATGAGGGTATCATCAAAGTTGCTACCCTGAAGAATGGAGAAGTTAGAATTTAAAACAACGCCTCCATCACCCCCCGTAGTTTGAGGGTTACCTATGTTGCCCAAATCGATTGATATGCCTGCAGTAACCGCAATAAAAGACAGTGTGTCTACACCACCGCCTCCTGTGTAAGTCGTAGTGCCCGTACTATTTCCTGCAAAGAAAATATCGTTGCCCGTGCCGCCCTGGAGCGAATAGTTCCCTGAATTCGTACCCTCCACGAGAACATTGTTTCCACTGCTGCCGCTAGCATCGAGTTTAAACAAATTCGAGTTGTTCCCTCCTACGAGGATACCAATGCCATTACCATTAATAGTGAGAGTATAATTCCCTGCTCCTGAATTGGTCCCCCCAATGAGGATATTCGTATCAGTGGTAGCAGTAGCGTTCGCGGTGATTGTATAGTTAATTCCAGCTGAATTATCACCCCCAACAAAGAGATTTTTGCCCGACGCATTTAAATTTGTCGTTTCGTTAGCGACAGGCTTTTCATCCCCATTAAATAAATTATAGGTTGTGCCTCCAAAAGTGATCGTTGGAAAAGAAGGGCCAGGAGTAGCGCTTGATGTATCCGCTGGAATCAAATCATTTCCGTCATTCCCCCCGGCAATATTAACATCATTAACATTGATAAACCCTGATGTCAGGAATAGGTTGTAGTTGAGAAAACTAAAATTCCCGACTGCTAAATTATCTCCAGAATTTCCTGCATTGACTTGGTTAGAAGGATTTACAAAAGCAGCGGCTACGGCGAGGGCCTCCGTTGCCACAGTGGGAACGGACGAATTCGAGGTCGTTAAAAATGTATTTGCTGGCGAAGATACGAGCGGGTTGGTGTACACAGGCGCAGCATCATTTACGGAAAACGTAAATGTTTGTTGAAGGCTTGGGTTACCGTTGTTGGCGTCTTGACTGGTTGCTGTTATCCCGACCGTATAGCTTAAGATATCATCCGTTGGCGTACCCATCAGCGTTCCGTTAGATTGTAATGTGACGCCAGCAGGCAGCGATCCTGAGGTTACGGCGTAGGTTATAGCATCGTCATTCTCAACGGGGTTGCTGTGGGCAAAGTATTGAGACACATCATAAGGTGCAATAGTTGTTCCCTCTGTACCAAGATTGATGGGTGTTACAGGAATTGGATTTCCAGCAACGATCGAATCCACC
>JABDDK010000008.1:0-4217 GCA_013287665.1 Alphaproteobacteria bacterium | reverse complement strand
ATTGAGACACATCATAAGGTGCAATAGTTGTTCCCTCTGTACCAAGATTGATGGGTGTTACAGGAATTGGATTTCCAGCAACGATCGAATCCACCGCATCATTGACGGAAAACGTAAATGTTTGTGCGAGAGATGGGTTACCGTTGTTAGCATCTTGACTGGTTGCTGTTATCCCAACTGTATAGCTCAAGATATCATCTGTTGGGGTTCCAGTAAGCATACCATTAGATTGTAATGTGACGCCAGCAGGCAGCGATCCTGAGGTTACGGCATAGGTTATAGCATCGTCATTCTCAGCGGGGTTGCTGTGGGCAAAGAATTGAGACACATCATAAGGTGCAATAGTTGTTCCCTCTGTACCAAGATTGATGGGTGTTACAGGAATTGGATTTCCAGCAACGATCGAATCCACCGCATCATTGACGGAAAACGTAAATGTTTGTGCGAGAGATGGGTTACCGTTGTTAGCATCTTGACTGGTTGCTGTTATCCCAACTGTATAGCTCAAGATATCATCTGTTGGGGTTCCAGTAAGCATACCATTAGATTGTAATGTGACGCCAGCAGGCAGCGATCCTGAGGTTACGGCATAGGTTATAGCATCGTCATTCTCAGCGGGGTTGCTGTGGGCAAAGAATTGAGACACATCGTAATTTGAAATCGCTGTTCCTTCTGTTCCCAGGTTAACGGGTGTCAAGGGAATTGGGTTTCCAGCGACGATTGTGTCAGTGGCATCCGAAACATTGATGACGAATGAGTTGCTAGCTATGGTTTCTCCTGGATTATTGCTATCCGTGTTAGTCGCAATAATATCAACCGTATAAGGACCAACAACTTCGCCGCCTGAATCCGTTGGTGTTCCAGAGATAATTCCCGTATTGGAATCAATAGTGAGACCATTGGGTAGCGGATGGCTTGGATCAGCCATATATGTCAAAGAATCATCACTCGTAAAGAGTGTTGAAGCACTGAAAAGATTCGATACTGAGGCACCTTCCTGAGCTGCGAGAGGCGATGGGGCTACATTCGCACTCACTTCATTGTGCGCATCAGTGACGTTGATGGTAAAAGATGCTGTGGCTGAATAATGAGGATCGAATTGATTGGCAGGATCGGTGTTGGTTGCTTTAACCGTAATTGGAAAAGAACCGACGATCTCATGTCCTGCAGAGTCAATGGGAACTCCAGAGATTACGCCAGTAGCAGAATTCAATGAAAGTCCATTGGGTAAGGGCGACAGCAGAGTATAGGCGAACTTATGATTCGCGAGTGAATCTGTGTTATCTGTATGAGTGAATAATGTTGACGTATCAATATTAAAACTGAATGCCGAACCTTCCACAATTGACAAAGGCGCTACCATATTATGTCCCGTAACCACATCCGTCGCATCAGGTCTGATGTAAAGAGTAACGAGTTCTTTAACTCCCTTTACATCTATTATTTGGGTATATTCCTGAAATGTCGCTCCAAGAAAGGAGACGTAAGGTTGTGTGCCTGTTGTGTGGAGCGTCCAGCCGTGTGTGGCACCATTAACACCAATAACGGGACCAATGATGTAAGAATCCGTCTCAGCACCGAGTACGATCATCGTATCGAGCGTATGAGAAATCGGATTCCTTTTTCCCGTAAAGTTATCAACACCCAATGCATCGATATGTAAGATGTCACGTCCAGCTGTAGGAGAACCTCCATTTGTTAAATCCAACTCATCAAAGCCTTTGACAGAAGGTGTATAGCCAGCATGATGAGCACTTCCTTGTAGATAAATATTATGATTAGAAGTGCCGACAGCCAAGATATCCGTGCCATTTCCACCCATATAAGCGTGGTCAGTTACATTAAACATGACAACCTCCTGGCCCTTTCCATAACCAGATATGGTATCACCACCACCTTTCCCATCAATGACAATATCCGTAAATGTAACTGCAGGATCAACAGTGATAATATCAGCCTTCGTTGTACCGAAAATTTTGTGGTTAGAAGGAATGGAACCATTCGTTTTAAATATAAAATTTGACATTTAACACCTCCTACTCTGATTACTCTTCTTAAGGATGACTTATTTAGCCCTTAATGTGTCTCTTGATTTTCTCATTCTCCCTGAATTAGAATATTAAAAGTATTCTTTGCTAGTTTTATTGTTACATATTGTTTTATAGTTGTCAATGTTTTTTTGTTTTATTTTTCTAACACAGTATTTGCACGGATATTTTTATTTGTTTTTCTTTCGTCGCACCAATATGGAAATAGCACCTTTTCAAAACCCCTTGCCTTTCTCTTCATTCTCCATTAATAAATGAATCACTCTTTGCCGGCTGAGCCGGCTTGTGGGGGGATAGGCCTCTCACGATTATCCAGAAGGAGTTTACGAATATGGCGTTTTACGAGACGGTCTTTGTCGCACGTCAAGATCTTTCAGCTGCACAAGTTGAAGCTTTGGCTGCGAATTTAACAGAACTGATTACCCAAGGTAAGGGTGACGTGACCAAAACAGAATTCTGTGGTCTACGCACACTTGCCTACAGCATTAAGAAGAATCGGAAAGGACACTATGTCCTTTTTAACATTGATGCTCCCTCCCCTGCAGTAAAGGAAATGGAACGGCAAATGCGCCTCAATGAGGACATTTTGCGTTTCCTAACTTTAAAAATTGAAAAGCTCGATACTGAGCCTTCACCATTGATGCAAAGCAAGCAAAGTCGCGATCGTCGCTATGAAGGCTTTGGTGATAATGATCGCTATGACCGTCTTGATGACGAGATTGTCCCTGGCGTAGGCGTCGAAGCTGAAGTTGAAGAAGAAATCGAAGAAGAAGGAGACAAAGAATGAGCGAAGCCCCAACAACCCGCAAACCTTTTTTCCGTAGGCGTAAAACCTGTCCATTTTCAGGACCGGACGCTATTCCAATCGATTACAAGGACGTGAAGCTCTTGCAAAAGTTCACAACCGAGCGTGGGAAGATCATTCCAAGCCGCATTACGGCTGTTTCACAGAAGAAGCAACGTGAGCTTGCAATAGCCATTAAGCGAGCACGTTTTATTGCTCTTATGCCTTACGTGTTCGATTAGAGCCTATGAATAACTCGGCCTTTTTGGCAAAAGCGGCATTGGGTGGCCTTTTAAGCGCCACCCTAACCGTTCTTCATCTCTTCCCTGTTCCAGGGCTCGTTTTCTTTTCTTATTTTGCAACTTTACCCCTTTTTCTTGTTGGCCTAGGCCTTGGATTGCGGTCTCTTTATGTTGCTGGCTTTCTGGCTTCAGCGATCGTTTTGCTATTGCAAGGACCTTTCCTTGCGGGTGAATACCTTATTTTTTCATTTATTGGGCCTGCATTTCTGATGAACCGCGCCCTCTTAAACCGGACGAAGAAATCAGGAGAGGTAGCGTGGTACCCCTCATCACTCCTTCTAAGGGATATGACCTTAGCTGCAGGTTGCGTGATGCTTATCGGGGTTGCTGCATATCTCTATTTTATAAACGGTTCTGATGCTGGGGTTATTCTCAAGCCTTTACTGAAATCCTTCGATCCCCAGGGACATTTAAAAGACGCTGAACCGATGTTACTCAAAATGTTACCCTTTCTACCTGGGTTTTTTGCCCTTTCTTGGTCCATCATGATTTTGCTGAATGCCGTTCTTGCCCAAGGACTTCTTGTACGATTTAACCAAAATTTGAGGCCTTCCGCATCCTTCTCTAATCTTTCCGTACCGAATAGCTTCCTCATTGTGTTTGGAATATCTTTTCTTCTCTCGTTTATAAGTGTAGGAGCTATAGAGATTCTGGGAAAGAACGGAGCTTTCGTTTTAACCTTTCCTTTCCTTCTTGTGGGCTTGAGTCTCATTCATTCCTGGCTTCATAAGACAGCCTATGCCACAGCTGGACTCACGATTTTTTACTTTTTAATTCTCCTGTTGTTCTGGCCTCTGCTATTGGTCATTTTGCTCGGAATTTTAAAACCATGGATTGAAAAAACATTTCCTTCAAACTAACGGTTGTTTCTTGTGCTTAAACTTGTTAGAAAAAGGAACAGTTTACCCAAATGAGGAGTCTATCATATGCAAGTCATATTATTACAACGTGTTGAAAAGTTAGGAAAGTTAGGCGAAGTTGTCACTGTAAAGCCAGGGTACGCTCGCAATTTTCTTCTTCCAAAAAAGGTTGCTTTAAGAGCAACGAAGGAAAATATCAGTCATTTTGAGAAAGAAAAATCGA
>JABDDK010000007.1 GCA_013287665.1 Alphaproteobacteria bacterium | reverse complement strand
CTCTCGAGGACGACCCAGGTGGTGGGCTGTTTTGCTTAACTTAATGGCAGTGGGACGACCCCAGCGGGGAGGGCTTTCCCTTAACTTAATGGCAGTGGGATGACCCCGGTGGGGGTGTTAGGTTTAAGTCTGTTGTGTTGCAGGATAGGCTAGTCTTTAAATTCTACTTGTGTCCAGCCTTGCTTGATTGGGGATTTTTGAATAATTTCTTTTGTTTCTTTTTGCCATTCGGAATGAGCTTGAGGAATTAAAAATATGAAGAATCCAATTAAAAGAGGCGTCATCAATAAGAGAAATAGCCTGTAGGTTAGGCTCCTCTTTTTTTTGATGACTCTTGTTTCCATTGTGTTTCTCCATTGATTGCAGATACATTTTATCAGGAAAGATTAAATTCTCGGTTAACGCTTCCTTCCTTATTCGTTAATTTGTGAAATTTTATTGAACTTGAATTTATTTTAAGAAAAGAGGTAGGGTGCACCTATGTATTATTATAAAGGAATGACATGTCTTTAAGCATTGGTTCAGTTAAGTTAGAAGATCGCGTTATCCTTGCTCCTATGTCAGGGGTAACTGACATGCCCTTTCGACGGCTTGTGAAGCGGAGTGGCGTTGCTCTTGTTATCTCTGAAATGATTGCAAGTCAGGCTATGATTCGGCAAACGCGTCAATCCTTGCTTATGTCATCCCACACCCCTGAAGAATATCCTATGGCTGTTCAACTTGCGGGATGTGAGCCTGATGTTATGGCTGAAGCTGCAAAACTCAACGTCGATCGTGGGGCTATTCTTATCGATATTAATTTTGGGTGCCCTGTAAAAAAGGTTGTCAATGGCCATGCTGGATCTGCACTGATGAGAGATGAAGTGCATGCAGCCAAAATTCTTGAGGCAACCGTTAAGGCCGTCAATGTTCCCGTAACCTTAAAAATGCGCACAGGATGGTGTGATGACACACGAAATGCCCCTCGTCTTGCAAAAATTGCTGAGGAGTGCGGAATTCAAATGATAACAATCCATGGCAGAACACGGTGTCAACTCTATAACGGAAAGGCGGATTGGCCTTTTATAAGGCAAGTGAAGGAAGCTGTAGGGATACCTGTCATTGGGAATGGGGATGTCGTAACCGTTGAAGATGCTAAGAATCTTTTAGATGAATCAGGGGCTGATGGTGTTATGGTGGGACGCGGATCCTATGGTCGCCCCTGGTTTTTAAATCAAGTGTCTCACTTCCTTAAGACGGGTGAAAAACTGTCGGATCCATCTCTTGAAGCACAAAAGGCACTTGTATTAGAGCATTTTCAGGATATGTTATCTCATTATGGAGAACACACAGGTCTCTTAATGGCGAGGAAGCATATTGGTTGGTATAGTAAGGGATTCACGAGTTCTGCTGAGTTTCGTGTTTCTATTAACCAGGCAACCAATTGTAATGAAGTTAATGCTTTAATTGAAACGTTTTATAATAAACACTTGAGAAACGAAGCTTATGGATGAATTAAATAATCAGATATATAAAATAGGTCTTCCTGGAATTATTAAGAAATATATGACAAATTATTATGATCTTCATGGAAATATTTTGCCTGCGGAGGGTCTGTATCAATGTGTGATGAAGGAGATTGAGAAACCCCTTATTGAAGTCACACTCAGCAGGCTGAATGGGAATCAGGTTAAGGTTGCAAAATTATTAGGTATCAATAGAAACACCTTAAGACGTAAGATTAAAGAACTGAACATATCGATAGAGAAGCCTCCGAATGAAGCTTGAACTTATTTATGAAAAAATGAATGAATTGGCGATCCGTCACAATATCGGGCGGAAGCTTCTTATTCTTTTAGGTGTTGGTGCGACGACGTCTGTCATCGGTACCTATGTTATGCTCACGCAAGCCACCCCCTTTCTTCAAAAAGGTAAGCTTCTCATATTTCTGTTAAGCCTTGATTTTGCTTTTCTTTTGATTCTTGCAGCCGTTGTGGCTAAACATGTCGCGGCCTTATGGGCTGAGCGGAAAAGCGATCAAGCGGGGTCTAAACTTCACAGCCGTATGGTCGCGATTTTTAGCCTCTTGGCTATAACGCCAACGATCTTTATTGCTGCTTTTTCTGCCGTTTTTTTTAATATTGTTATTCAAAGCTGGTTTAACGAACGTGTGGAAACAGCTATTGGGGAATCTATTGCCGTTGCTGGTGCGTACCTGGAAGAACACCAAAAGGTCATTAGCGCCAATGCGGAGGCCATGGCAGCCGATCTTGCGCCTTATGTGCAAGATTTTACAACTGATTCTGAAATTCTTAGTCAAAAACTGACCGATCAGGTTCAACTCAGGGGTCTTGATGAAGCTATTGTTTTTAATGATAAGGCAGACATTTTAGGGCGGTCTCGTTTCTCATTTTTCTTGGATTTAGGAGACTTTTCACCAGCTGACTATATTCGTGCAAAAACAGCTCCGGTTATTCATAAAAGCGAGCAAAACGATAAGGTACGAGCCCTTGTAGCCATCAACCCACTAACGAATACCTACTTGCTTGTCGGTCGTACGGTTTCTCCGACTGTGATCAGTCGTGTCGAAAATGCAGAAAATGCAGCGAAAGAATACGCGCGCCTTGAAGAACAAGGCTCCAGTATTGCTCTTAAGTTTGCCGCAATATTTGTTGGGATCGCTATTCTTTTGCTTCTTTCTGCTGTGTTGGGTGGCATTCTCTATGCAAATAGATTAGCCCGGCCTGTGCGAAATTGGATCTTAGCTTCTGATGAGGTTTGTAAGGGAAATCTATCGGTTAGAATACCTGAGGAGGAATCTGACGAGTTTTCCTCCCTCACGTCGGCCTTTAATCGCATGACTGAACAGCTAGAGTCTCAAAGACATGATCTCATGGTTGCTAATGAACAAAATGATGAAAGACGGCAGTTTACGGAAGCTGTTCTTGGGGGAGTTTCTGCGGGTGTGATTGGGTTGGATGCAAAGGGAAATATCCATTTAATCAATCAGTTCGCAAGTGAAATCCTCCATCTTGATTTACATCAAAAAATAGGGAAAAAACTTATTAAAATTGTTCCAGAGCTAGCTCCATTATTCAATGAAATCAAAGAGATAGAGACTGATTTCATCGAGAAGCAAGTTGTTCTCAATAGAGAGGGACATAATCATACCCTCTTGGTTCAAATTACTTCAGAACGAGCTCGAAATAAAATAAGAGGGTATGTCTTAACATTTGATGATATTACACAGCTTCAAGCAGCACAGAGAAAGGCAGCATGGGCAGATGTTGCTCGCCGCGTTGCTCATGAAATCAAAAATCCTTTAACGCCGATTCAACTTTCTGCTGAGCGCTTAAAGAGACGATACTCAAAGCAAATCACTGAAGACGTTGAAACTTTTCAAAATTGCGTAGATACAATTATTCGCCAAGTTGATCGTTTGGGGCAGTTAGTGGGTGAGTTTTCGTCGTTTGCACGGATGCCAGCACCTGTTTTAAAGACTGAGAATTTAGTCCCTATTTGCAGGGAAGAAATTTTTCTACAACAACAAGCTCATCCTGACATCATTTTTAAATTCGAATCCTCAGTAAAATCGCTTATTTTTGATTGTGACCGTGGTCAAATCGGTCAAGTCTTAACGAACCTCTTGAAAAACGCTGTCGAATCGATTGAACAAAAAGGATCCTCCGATGGATCGATAGAAATAGATTTACAGGATTCTGAAAAGAAAGTTATTCTCACCGTATCTGATACTGGAATTGGCCTTCCTCCTGAGGGTCGAGAACGGTTAACGGAACCTTATGTAACATTTCGTGAAAAAGGGACAGGACTGGGGCTTGCGATTGTAAAAAAAATCGTAGAAGATCATAACGGCATTTTAAGTCTGCATGATCGCGTAGGGGGAGGCGCTGTTATTCAGGTTATGTTTACTCGGTTGAATTCATTGCAAAAAGCTATAGGTTAGGGGAGTTAATAATGGGTCAAGATATTCTAATCGTTGATGATGAGAAAGATATTCGGTCGATTCTCTCAGGGATCTTGTCTGATGAGGGATTTTCAACTCGGGAAGCATCGACAGGTGAAAAGGCCCTAGAGGAAATTTCTAAGCGACAACCCAATCTTTTAATCTTAGACGTATGGTTGGGTGACCCCAAATATGATGGATTAAAGATTTTGGACCTTATCAAAAAAACGAATCCAGATCTTCCCATTGTGATGATCAGCGGTCATGGAACAGTCGAAACAGCTGTTTCAGCTATAAAGTTAGGGGCTTATGACTTTATCGAAAAACCCTTCAAGACAGATCGTTTGTTGCTTGTCGTCTCACGTGCGCTTGAGACAGCAAATTTGCGCAGAGAAAATCGGCACTTGAAAGAAGAAGCTATACCCTCAGAAATGGTTGGAAGCTCTGCGGCCATTCAATGTGTTCGTAAAACAATTGATAAAGTGGCGCCAACAAACAGTCGAATCTTAATGATGGGGCAGTCGGGTGTGGGAAAAGAGCTCGCCGCAAGAGAAGTCCATGTAAAATCAAAAAGATCGCAAAATCCTTTCCTTATTCTGCATTGCAACATAGGCTCGCAAGCGCTTGTTGATGAACAACTCTTTGGTTCTGAGGCCAATGCGACTCAACATCGAAAGCTTGGTTTACTTGAAGAAGCCCACGGAGGAACTCTGTTTATTGATGATGTCACAGAGCTGTCCCTTGATGTTCAGGCGAAACTGGTTCGTTTTCTCCATGAGAACACTTTTAAACGTGTTGGAGGACATCAATTAGTGGCCGTTGACGTTCGGATTCTTGCTGCAACAAAATGCAATATAATGGATGCGATTGAGGCTGGTCTTTTTAGAGAGGATCTCTTTTATCGTCTCAATGTGGTGACACTTAATTTGCCTCCTTTGAAGGAACGTGTTGAAGATATTCCTGAGCTTGTGTCTTATTTTGTTGATTGGGTTTCTCAACAAGTTGGTGTTCCAAAGCGCCACTTTACGGAAGGAACGCTTGCGTTGATGAAGACGTACGAATGGCCTGGAAACGTCTGTGAACTTCGTAATGTCGTTGAGAGAGCCCTTATTATGTCTCCGGCAGCGAATGATGCCAATGTGACACCAGAAGAGCTGACTCCTGAAGTAAGAGGGGAAGAACTTGCGTCCTTAACCACAACAAATGGTCCCGATTTCCTTGCCATGCCCCTTAGAGAAGCGAGGGAATACTTTGAACGTGAGTACTTGCTTGCGCAGGTTCAAAAATTTGCTGGGAATATTTCGCGTACAGCGACTTTCATTGGGATGGAGAGGTCTGCTTTGCATAGGAAGTTACGCCAACTTCAGGTTGAAAGAAAGAAGGCTGGAGCTAGTAATTCTTAACCTTACTTTAACTTCTTTCTGCTAGATTTAGTTTATTACAACTCTAGGAGAAAAAAATGAATAAGTTAACTACACTTACATTGCTCGCTGCACTCGCTGGAACTTCACTGGTTCCAACTGTTGTTCAGGCGCAAGCAGCGACTTCCGAAAAAATGCAAGTTCCAGCGGCTCCAGACCTGATGAAGCCTCAAGCTGAGTATTTCAAAAGTATGTCGAATATCATCAAAAAGTTCAGGGTTACGTTAGAGGCCCTCAATAAGGAAAAGGGTTCCGATCCTGCAGTTTATAAGAGAATAGCTGCGGTTGATGCTGATCTTGATCAACTGGAGAAGACAATTGCTAGTCAAAAGCCAACAGATTCAATTGCGGCTTTTAATACAGAAGCAGAAACTGTTTCGGGTGATCTTACAACAGCAAGGCGGGAAATTGGAACGATTACGAAGATGAAAGCGAAAGTTCAAGCAACTTTGCCTGGTAAGTGCGTTGCCTTTAAGAATAAGCCCGGCGGAATCAAGGGAAATGTTGAGCTTTCCGGAACCAGAAAATTCACATTTCAACCTCTAGATGGAAGTAAGCCTTATACTATCTCAACTCAAGCAGGTTGGACAGATGGTAACGCCTACATACCAAATCGAGGCCATGCAACGGGTTACCTCGAAGGTAATGAGATTATTTGTATTGAACGGTAGTTGTCCTAATCGCCAACTATAATCGTCATTGCGAGGAGCACATCACCCTTCGGGGTAAACTATATAAAAATGACCCCCCACACTCGTCATTGCGAGCCCCTGAAAGGGGCGTGGCAATCCATCTTTCTTCCTTCTTATCTTTGTGAAATAAAAAGGAAGATGGATTGCCGCGGCGGAACTTCGTTCCACCTCGCAATGACGACCTTTTGTTTGTTTTCAGTAAGTTACATATTTCGGTCATTAGAAGCCCCTGAAAGGGGCGTGGCAATCCATCTTCTTCCTTACACTAGCTTTCATTTCACCCCCATTCAAGGGGTGAAATGAAAAGGAAGATGGATTGCCGCGTCAGGGCTTACGCCCTTCCTCGCAATGACGACTGTGGGAGGTCAGTCTTTTCCAGAATGATCCGGCTTATGCTGGGTAGGGTAAGGCTGGTCAACATCTTTGAGATGGCAGCAGAGCTTATCGAATTTGAGTTTAATCTCGGACCCACCTGAAAAGACAAGGTGAATACAGTCATCATCAACTTTATGAATCGTAAGGAGATTCACAAGTTCGTCTTTGTTTCCCAGTTCAATGTTTTTCTTCTGAACCTGCGTTACATTATGAAAGGCAAGGCCGGAGGCGACTCTTGAGTAATAGGGGACTTCTTCAATGACTTCAGGTGAACACTCCCAACAAAAACGGTTGGCAACCAAATGAAATTGACACGCGGCTTCATCATACTGCATTCCTGATAAAGGGACGAGGGCATCTTGTAAACAGGATGCGATAACATGAAGATCTTGGGCGTCCAGAGCACTAATTTTTAACGGTTTATATGTCATCGTTCATCTCAAAGTTAATATCTTAATCCTTATATAGTTATCCTCTGCGCTCAATGTTAGCCCCACAGGCACGTAATTTTTCTTCGACCTTTTCATAGCCGCGATCTAGGTGATAAACACGGCTAATGAGTGTCTCTCCCTCAGCCACAAGTCCTGCTAACACAAGGGATACGGAGGCTCTAAGATCAGTTGCCATCACAGGCGCTCCCTTTAACTTGTCAACGCCACGAACAAGAGCAGAGGATCCATGAACCGTGATATTAGCTCCCATACGGCAGAGTTCTGGCACATGCATGAAACGATTTTCAAAGATGGTTTCCGTAATCATAGAGGCGCCATCAGAGGTGCACATCAATGCCATCCATTGGGCTTGTAGATCGGTTGCAAATCCAGGAAAAGGTTCTGTCATGACATCGACCCCTTTTAAGCGTCCTTTAGGGGCTTTAACCAGAATATCATTCCCCTCTTCATCGAGTTGAACCCCAGCTTGACGGAGGAAGGCAGCAACGGTTGGGATGAGATCAAGGCGCATGCCACGCAGTCGGACATTACCGCCCGTTAAGGCTGAGGCCATAGCGTATGTCCCGGCTTCAATCCGGTCTCCGATCACCTTGTGAGTTGTGCCATTTAGAGATTCAACCCCTTCAATAACTAAGGTGCTGGTTCCGATGCCGGATATCTTCGCTCCCATGGCATTAAGACAATCGGCGAGATCTCCCACTTCCGGCTCTCTTGCTGCATTAACGAGACGTGTTTCACCTTTCGCAAGAGTGGCAGCCATCAATAGATTTTCTGTGCCTGTAACGGAGATCATGGGGAACGTATATGTGGCCCCTATAAGCCCATTAGGAGCGTGTGCATGCACATAGCCTTCTTCAAGGGTAATCGTGGCTCCCAGAGCTTCTAAGCCCTTCAGGTGAAGATCTATGGGGCGAGGGCCGATTGCACATCCGCCCGGCATAGATACATGAGCTTCACCTGCTCGTGCAACAAGAGGACAAAGGACAAGGACTGAGGCTCGCATCTTCCGGACAACATCGTAAGGGGCCGTTGTGCTGTTGAGATCTTTTGCACAAAGGGTTGTGGAATCAGGGCCCACATCAACACTCACGCCGAGTTGGGTGAGTAGTTCACCCATGCTCTCGATGTCAGAAAGTTGGGGAACATTTTCAAGGATGAGTGGTTTATCCGTCAAAAGACAGGCGGCCATAAGGGGAAGGGAGGCATTTTTTGCACCACTAATCTTTATCTCACCTTTTAATGGGGTTCCGCCACGAATTGCTATTTTATCCATTATATAACCTCAAGTTTGGTGACTGAATCACCTTTAATAATTTTAGGTAAAGTGACCCCTTTTTGACCCATGTATTTTCCTTTGCGATCCTTATAAGAAACCTCACATACGCCTTCTCCTTTGAGGAAGAGGAATTGGCAGGCACCTTCATTCGCGTAGATTTTAGCGGGGAGGGGAGTTGTATTCGAAAATTCCAGGGTAACATGGCCTTCCCATTCGGGCTCAAGGGGGGTGACATTCACAATAATACCGCAACGGGCATAGGTGGACTTCCCAAGGCAGATCACAAGGACATCACGAGGAATCCGAAAATATTCAACAGTTCGAGCAAGAACGAAACTATTGGGGGGGATGACACAGACATCAGTCGTGCGGTCTACAAAGCCCGTGGGGGAGAAGTTCTTAGGATCTACAACAGCGCTATCGATGTTTGTGAAGATCTTGAATTCATCTGAAACCCGTGCATCATAGCCATAAGATGAAAGGCCGTAAGAGATAACCCCTTGTTTTTCTTGATGTTCTACAAAAGGCTCAATCATGCCTTGTTTGGCATGGGTTCGAATCCAAGAGTCGGGTAATATGGGCATTCTTTTATCCTATGATGATGCGAGTCCTATCCTCTTTCTAAAACAAGATGATCGATGCTACAAGTGGGGAAGAAATATATTTTTTTGTATTAGTCAGCTTTCTGAGAAATGTGCATCCCCACCAAACGAGCAACGAGAATACTTAAATAAAGAGGGCCGGTCATTGCCTCAAGGGTTGCAAAACTCTTGGCAGGTGGTGAGAGGGGAAGAATATCTCCATAGCCGACTGTTGTGAGGGTTATGAAGCTGTAGTAAAGCAAATTCTGTCCAAAATCGGCGTACAGTGGGCTTTGGGGGAGAAGAAAGGAGCCCGCCCAAAAATATTCCAGAAGCATATAAATGATGCCCCAAAAAACACCAATCAAAATGTAGATCGTAATGGCTGCGAAAATGACATCCGTTGTGATTTGTTTTGACTGGAAAAGTCTGCTTAATAGGACGTAAATGACAAAGGCAAAAAAGCCAGCATTAAAGGCAAGGGTTATCTCATTCACTGCAACGCTTGGATATACCAGTCTTATAAGAGCAGGGCTTGCAAGAATAACCCCAATTAGGAGATATCGTTTATTGTCTGAACACAAATAAACTGACAGAATTAATAGGGAGATGACGGATAAATCGAGCACTAAACGTGCTGCATCTCCGCGACTAAAAAAGGGGGCGATCACAAAAAAGAAGACAATGAATAATAGAAGTCCAAGTGAGGTAAATTTTGGAAGGATTCTCTTTATTGGCATTGCATGCATTTTTTTACTTTTATTTAACTTTTATCCCCGTAAGATTAAAAAATAATTAATAAGAAAAGTCCAGGGAAAAACAATCGTGAAGCAGAAATTACACCTTATTCTTTTCATGTGTCTCTTGGCCGTCACGGGGTGCACTGACGAAAAACAAACGAAAACCCATGAAATTCGTCCTGTTAAAGTCTTTCATATTTCTGGGCCTGAAGAAATTGTGCAACGAAGTTTCCCAGGCAAAGTCGATGCATCGAGTAAAGCGGATTTAGCCTTCCTTGTGGCGGGTAAGATTATTGAGTTTCCCGTCAAGGAAGGTCAAAAAATTGAAAAGGGGCAACTCGTTGCAAAGCTAGATCCGAAAGACTTTGAGATCGCTGTACAAGAGGCTAAGTCAAAAGCAGAATATGAGAAAGCACAGCTTGAACGTAAGACAACACTCGTCGAAAAGGGCTTTGTGTCAAAGTCAGAGTTTGAAGCTCAAAGAACAGCTTCACGTGTTGCAGATACTAATCTTGACACGGCGAAACAAAATCTAACGTATGCAACCCTTGTAGCACCTTTCTCTGGGGAAATTTCGACAAGATATGTGGATAACTTTCAAACAGTTAAGGTGAATGAGCCCATCGTTCGTCTTCAAAATCGAGATAATATAGACATTATTGTTCAAGTTCCTGAGAGTATCGCAATTCACTATAAAGAAGGATCGAATACAGGAATTGAAGTTGAATTTGATTCGGCTCCGGGGAAACATTATTCAGCATCTGTAAAAGAGGTCTCTGCCAAGGCCGATCCGGATACACAAACGTATAAGGCAACACTCATAATGCCGGCACCTGAAGGTCTGAATATTCTGCCCGGAATGACAGCAACAGTTTTTGTAAAATTTCAGTCAACCACAGGGACAAATACAGGACAATATATGATTCCAGCCAGTGCCGTTTTTGCTGATGAAAAAAATAATAGTTACGTTTGGGTGATAGATCCTAAGACCAATGAAATTTTTAAGCATCCTATAAAGATTGGTAAGCTAGAAAATGAAAGTATCCAAGTCACTGAGGGACTCTCTCCGGGCATGGATATTGTTGCCGCTGGAGCTAAATTTCTCATGGATGGTGAGAAAGTCCGACCTCTTGAGAGTAACCCATGAATCTAGGTCGCCTTTGTATAGAAAATAAAGTTCTTGGATGGCTCATTATCGTTGTCTTTACAGTTGCTGGTGCAATCGCATTTGGATTGCTCGGTCGGTATGAAGATCCGGAATTTACAATTAAAGATGCAAAAGTCATTACCCCCTATAAGGGGGCGAGTCCCCATGAGGTTGAGCAGGAAGTGACCGATCGACTTGAATCGGCGATTCAGCAACTCGGCCAGGTTAAATATATTACCTCCGTTTCGACCGCTGGAAAATCAGAGATAACGGTTACAATAAAGGATAAGTACGATAAAACAACGCTTCCTCAAGTCTGGGATGAGTTAAGACGGAAAGTGAATGACGCTCAAAGTCAGCTTCCCCCAGGTGCAGGACCTAGCATTGTTAATGATGACTATGGGGATGTTTACGGTATTTTTCTGGCGCTCACGGGAGACGGGTATTCCTATGCCGAGTTGAAGGAGATTGCTAAGAACTTAAGGAAAGAGCTTCTGATCGTTCCTAATGTTGCGAAGGTCACGATAGGTGGTGCTCTTGAAGAGCAGATATTTATCGAACTTTCCCAATCGAAACTTGCTCAATTTGGTGTTTCGCCGGATACGATTTCAAATCTTCTCAAGACGCAAAACCAGGTTATTCCTTCAGGAAATGTAACGATTGGGACGGATCGGATTCGGATTCAACCCACAGGAGAGTTTGGATCTCTTGAAGCCATTGGCGATCTTCTGATCCCGAATACGAAAGGCAACTCAACGATTTACTTAAAAGACATTGGGACGATCACGAGAGGATATCAGGAAATACCAACTCAGCTCATTCACTATAATGGGGAGCCTGCTTTAACCTTGGCCGTTTCGCTCGTTCCTGGGGGGAATATCGTAAAGCTCGGAGAAGCCATCGAAAATAAAATTAGTAAATTGAAGGGAACAATACCAGTAGGTGTTAATATAAATTATATATATAACCAACCTATACTTGTTAATGCATCAGTTGCAAATTTTATTATTAATTTAATTGAAGCGCTCGCCATCGTTATCGTGATTCTCTTGATGTTTATGGGGTTGAGGAGCGGGATTCTTATTGGAGCTATCCTCTTATTAACAGTCGCTGGAACACTTTGTTTCATGTACTTGCTTGACATTAGCTTGCAAAGAATCTCTCTGGGAGCCCTTATCATCGCTCTCGGGATGTTGGTTGATAATGCGCTCGTGGTCGTCGATGGTATATTGGTCAGAAGTCAGCAAGGACAAAAGACGATTGATGCTAGTGATCAAGTTGTCAAACAAACCATTTGGCCATTATTTGGGGCAACGGTTGTAGGTATCCTTGCCTTTTCAGGTATTGGGTTATCTCAGGACAAGACGGGTGAATACGTTGGATCTTTATTTCAGGTCATTCTGATTTCGCTTCTTTTAAGTTGGTTTTTAGCTGTCGTCATTGCACCCATGTTGGCAGATCTTTTGTTCAAGCCTAAAATTACAGATCAAGTGGATCCTTATGCGGGTCGATTCTACAAGCTCTTTAGAAATATACTCTTACGCTGCATTAAAAATCGCAATAAAGCGTTGGCAGGTTTAGGGATTGTTCTGGGGCTTTCCGTTCTTGGATTTACATTTGTGCCTCCTGGGTTTTTCCCGAACTCAACGACACCCATTTTTTACGTAGATTACTGGCTTGTCGAAGGGACGGATATTCGAAAAACAACTCAGGATGTCTCAAAGATTGAAAAGCATATTCTGGGGCTTGAAGGGGTCAAGCAGGTGAGTTCCTTTATTGGGCAAGGGGCATCGCGCTTTATGCTGGTTTATACGCCTGAGTCTCCGAATTCAAGCTTTGCTCAGCTTATTGTTGAAACGAAGGACTACAAGCAGATCCCTGAGATTGAGAAGAAAATTCGAGCCTATTTGAACGCCGATTTTCCTGAGTCTGATCCCAAATATAAAAAGATAGTGGTGGGCCCTAGTCCTGATGGTAAAATTGAAGCGCGCATCAGTGGTCCTAAACCAGATATCCTTAGACAACTCTCTGCTGAATCAAAAGCGATCATGCTTGAAGATCCAGGCACAGAAAGTATCAGAGATAATTGGCGACAAAGAGTACTGTTATCAAGGCCAGGCTACTCGGAATCTCTGGCAAGAGCGACGGGTATAACCCGTGCAGACCTTAACAATGCACTTCAGACGAGCTTTGGAGGGAGTCAGGTCGGTCTCTACCGCGAAAGGGATGAACTTATCCCCATTGTCTCGAGATTACCGCAGGCCGAGAGAAATAACATTGATTCTATGTACAATATGTTTATTTGGAGTCCAGTGAAGAGTGCGAATGTCCCCATTCAGCAAGTTGTCCAAGACTTTAAAACGGGTTGGGAAGATACACGTATTCACAGGAGAGATCGGAAACAAACGATAACGCCCTCCGCAGATCCTGTGTCCGAGCCAACAGGTATTGTTTTTGATCGTTTGCAGCCTAAAATTGAAGCGATCAAATTTCCTCAAGGGTATGAACTGGCTTGGGGAGGTGAACATGAAGCCCAACATGATGCACAAGCGGCTCTCGCGAGTAAGCTTCCCATTGGTTTCGTGCTGATGATTCTTGTTGTCATTCTTTTGTTTAGTAAACTCAAACAGCCTCTGATCATTTGGTTGACTGTTCCCTTGTCGATTATTGGCGTAACCATTGGGCTTCTTATCGCGAGAAAACCCTTTGATTTTATGGCACTTCTTGGGTTCTTGAGTTTAACAGGGATGCTCATTAAAAATGCGATTGTTCTTATTGATCAAATCGATATAGATATTGCTGAAGGAAAAGAAAAGCTTCAGGCTGTTGTTGACTCAGCTATTAGTCGCGCGCGGCCGGTGAGTCTTGCGGCTCTCACAACAATACTCGGTGTTGCTCCTTTGTTATTCGATCCTTTCTTCGTGAGTATGGCTGTCTTGATTATGTCAGGGCTGGCCTTTGCAACGGTTCTGACCCTCTTCGTCGTTCCGGTTCTGTATACGATTTTCTTTCATATTTCATATGAGTCGAGCGTCAATAATAAAGGGTGAGGTTTCCATCACCCTTACTTTTTTCAAATCCGGATGAGAGGGATTAATGAGGACATTGTACTCACTGTGAATGATCGAGGAAGGAACCTTAAGAAATAGACTTTGATTTGATCGAATCCAGTCATCTCCTATCGTTTTGGCATCAACCTCATTTCTTGGAAGAGCAAAGATCTCTTCGCCTTTGATCGAATCAGGAATCTCAATTTTAATGGCAACCCAATTTGAGGGAAAAAGAGAGGGGCTCAAGTGTACCAATTGTTCTAAGAGGCACAAAGAGAGATGTTGTGATGTATAAACGAGTGGGAGACCGACAGAGTTCCAGCGGCCCCCGTAAAGTCGAGCACCCTCCCCATCCAATGCCTTGTAGTCTTCGCTGCAAAGTCGAAAAACATGCATTAAGAGTATATTCCATGTTGGATACGACCCAGAATGGTTTCGATAAGGCGCCTTCCCGTTTCAGTTTGGATAAAGTCAAAGGGTCGTTGATTTTCAAATGAATGATTGGGGGTTCTCAACCATTGAAAAGCTTTAGATTTATCCCCGAACACTTTTTCTGCAAAATCAATAATTCGCTCAACCATCGCAATTTTTTCAGATTCATCGGGGTTTAGACGATGCTCTTTAACGCGCCGTGCCCAGGTGCGAGGAGGAATAAGTGTATAAAGTTCCTGACGCGTAAGGGCCTTGTGCTTTATAAGTGAGTCGACAACCGTTGTTGGAAGTCCTTCTTGAAGGCGATGGACAAGAGCCATATTGATGGTATCAGAATGTGGAAAAGAGGGACGCATGATAAACTCCTATGCCAATTGCTTATCATTAGTATGGCATATGGCAATATTCATTGCAAGAAAAAAAGGACCGTGTAACAATCCGTCACAATGAGTGATTTGTTTAGCGCGCTGCTTCGTTTTATTCTAAGGCTAGAAAAGTAATAAATGAGGATTTCACAGTGACGGCACTTCGCTCAATATCAACCAATACGGTTCAGCAACCGCTTTATGTGCCGCTTCCTCAGCTTGAGCCACGGGTTCAACATCGTCAAAAGACAATAGCAAGTTCTGTCGTTTGTCAAGGGATCGGCGTCCACTCAGGTGCACCCGTTACATTGACACTGCGTCCTGCTGAAGCTGGGAGTGGGATTACCTTTATTCGCACTGATTTGGGCGGTATCGAAATTAAAGCGACTTGGCAGACTGTTGTCGATACACGTCGCTGTACGACTATTGGAAATGGGAAGGGCGTTACGGTTTCAACGATTGAGCATCTTATGGCGGCCCTTGCAGCGAGTGGGATTGATAACATCCGTGTTGAGATTGATGGGCCAGAGCTTCCTATTTTAGATGGGAGTGCTCAACCTTTTGTAACACTTATAGAAGAAGCAGGCGTAGAATCTATGCGCGCTCCGCGTCGTGTGATTCGCGTTTTGAAAACTGTGACCGTTGAAGAAGGGGACCGTAAGGCGTCTCTTTCGCCATCCTCTACTTATGAGATTGAGGTTGATTTTGATTTTGGTGGACGGAATAATCTTCCTGCCCAACACCTCTCTTTTCGCCCGCTTGAACAAGATTTCGCTGAAGATATTTCTGCAGCGCGTACGTTTGGTCTTCTCGAAGATGCGGAAAAAATTTGGGCAATGGGCCTTGCAAAAGGGGCTTCCTTGAACAACACACTGGTGTTTGACGGCGCAAAAGTTATCAACGAAGACGGAATGCGTTTTGAGGACGAATGTGTCCGCCATAAAGCTCTTGATGCTTTCGGAGATCTTCACCTTGCCGGTGGGCTTATCCTTGGCAAGTTCCATGGCGTTCGCACAGGTCATGGCCTTCATCACAAGCTGCTTTTGGCACTCTTTGCTGATCCTAAAGCTTGGATTGTTGAAGCACGGTAGGACTAAAAATTTATCTGGTAGAAATGAGAAACCCGCTGACTCCAGCGGGTTTCCTATACGGGTAAATCATTGAACTGATCAATGTATTATTTGTTCCCAGCTTCTGTATTCGCTTTAGCGCAAGCTTTATAACAATCTATATGTTTTCCATCACAATCCATTCCTAACCAAAAGGGCTCATTACCCTTCTTGCCAGCAATTTTAGCCATGCACGCATTACGATCAGCGTCACATTTTTCTTTACATGCATTCGCATAAACCTCACTCCCCATCGAGATTGTAAGAAGGCCAGCGAGAGCAATAAATTGAAGTATACTTTTTTTCATTTTAATAATTCCTTTTTTTATTGTTTCATAAACAGATTTAAGCTTTTGGATCCTAAACGAAACGGGTTAAAATAGAGTTAACACAAAAAGATCTTTATCTCAGTTTTAAATAAAGTTACGTCTCAAGGGTTTCTTTTCTGAACACTGATTACTGTTGCCGTAAATCCATAAACCCCTTATAAGCTAGATATGAAGTTGGTATGGGAAGAATGGAATGAGAAAACACCTTTTAAAGATTGGAACAGGCATAGCTCTCATCGCAGTAGCGTCATGTGGTGACAAGGAAAAACCTTATGTGGAAAGACCTGCGGATGATATTTACCTTAAAGGATATAACGAGCTTTTAAAGAGCGACTATAAGGATGCTGCAGAATCATTTGATGAAGTTGAGCGTCAGCACCCTTATTCCGATTGGGCAACACGTGGACAGCTTATGGCCGCCTATGCAAGTTATCTGAACGGCGATTATGACAAGTCTATTGGAACATTAGATGCTTTTATTCAGCTTCACCCTGGTTATAAGAACATTGATTATGCGTATTACTTAAGGTCACTTAACTATTATGATAGAATCCTTGCGGTAACACGTGATCAAAAAAATACGTTTGAAGCGTTGAATGCCTTATCAACGGTTGTAAAGAAGTTTCCGAATTCGAAATATGCTCGTGATGCTCAGCTTAAAAAGGATCTGGTTAACGATCACCTTGCTGGTAAAGAAATGACCGTTGGACGCTATTATATGAGTCAGGAACTCTATTTGGCTGCTATCAATAGGTTCCAGACAGTTGTGGATGCTTATCCTCGAACAACTCATATTGCAGAAGCTTTGCACCGTTTAGTGGAATGCTATCTTGCCGTTGGACTTAGAAAAGAAGCCCAATGTGTTGCTGCTGTCTTAGGGCATAACTATCCAGGAAGTGAATGGTATGCAGATACATACTATCTCCTCAAAGGTCAGGATTTGAGACCTGCGTGGATCAAAATGGAAGAGGGCTCGTGGATCGATCGTTTAATGAACATGAAGGTATTCTGAGGGACTAGGGGTAATCGCCAGTGCTAAAGGCCATTTCAATCCAGAACATTGTGTTAATCGATGATCTTCAGATTGATTTCGAAACGGGGCTTTGCGTTCTAACGGGTGAGACGGGTGCTGGAAAATCAATTTTGCTCGATGCTCTTGGTCTTGCACTTGGGGGCCGAGCAGAAGCAAGGCTTTTTCGTCAAGGGGCCACAAAAGCTCAAGTCATTGCCACATTTTCTTTGCCAGAAAATCATCCCGTTTTAGAAGAGTTAGATGTTCATGAAATTGAACAGGTTGGGGGAGAGCTGATCTTCCGTCGGCACTTAGATGTGGATGGGAAAAGCAAGTGTTTCCTGAATGATCAAATTATAAGTCAAACCCTTATGCGTCGCCTAGGGCAAAGCCTTGTAGAAATTCATGGGCAGTTTGAAGGACTGCTTGATCCAAAGTCACATATTGAGGCTGTTGATACCTATGGAGCGCTAGAAAAAGTGCGGGTGCAAGATGCCTATCAAGCCTATCATCAAGCAAAAAAGGATCTTCAACTTTTTCAAACAAATTTGGCTAAATCATTAGAACGCAAAACATTTCTAAACTTTGCTATTGAAGAGATTGAAAAGGTTGCGCCTCTTCCAGGGGAGGAAGAATCCCTTGAAGTTGAGCGAGCCTTTGTTTCTCATCATGCCAAAATAGCTGAGGCGATTACCATTGTTGAAAAATCATGTGATAGTGCCCTCTCAGATCTTGTTGTGTCTCATAAAGCCTTGAATCGTATTTGTGATCTGTTGCCCGAAAAACTCACTCCTCTGATACAAGCGTCCGATCGGGCACTGGTTGAAATACAAGAAGTGGTTGAAGGAATGAGGGACCTCAAAAGTGACGTTGAGGGGACACCTCGAAATCTTGAAGTGATTGAGAATCGTCTCCATTCATTAAGGCAACTGCTGAGAAAGTATCAATGTGCTGATATTCTAGAGTACTTAAAAAGCAGCGGCCAAGAACTCTCACTTTTAGATCATGGGGAGGATCATATTCATGCTCTTAAGGAACAGTTAGACGTGTTGAAAGGCGCCTATCAAGAGGTTGCCAAAACACTTTCCGAAGAACGAAAGAAAGCGGCTCATGCGCTTGAGGTGGCGATCAGAAAAGAGCTGCCTCCCTTAAAGCTTGAGCATGCTCGATTTAGAGTCAATATTGCGCCTCTTGAAGAAACGGCTTGGGGACCTAATGGGTTTGATCGGGTCGAATTTTATATTCAAACAAATCCAGGCTCTCCTGAAGGGCCCCTGGCATCGATTGCCTCCGGTGGAGAGCTCTCCCGTCTTATGCTTGCTTTAAAGGCCGTTCTTGTGAGCTCAGCATCAGTTCCGACATTAATCTTTGATGAGATTGAGAGTGGAACGGGAGGGGCTGTAGCTTCTGCCATGGGTGATCGATTGAAGGTTCTCTCTCAAACCATGCAAGTGTTAGCCATAACCCATTCGCCGCAGATTGCCTCAAGCGGGGATCAACATTTTGTTGTCTTTAAGGTTATGGCTGAGAAGGAGACAACGACCCATGTAAGGGCATTAGATCGGGCAGAAAAATATGAGGAAGTTGCACGTATGCTTGCGGGAGAAGAAATAACGGATGAAGCAAGAGCGGCAGCAAAAAGCTTAATCGGGAAGGCAAGATGAGACTCATTCCAGTAGAAAATTTATCTGAAGAGGATGCCGCAAAAGAGCTTGAGCATTTATCTGAACTTATCGCTCATCATGACACTCTGTATTATTTAAAAGATAACCCTGAAATTAGTGACGCTGAGTATGATGAGTTACGTCTTCGCAATAGTGCGATAGAAGAACGTTTCCCCCATCTCATCCGGGATGACAGTCCAAGCCTCCGGGTCGGGGCGCCTCTGATAGGTCCTTTCAAAAAAGTTCAGCACCGAAAGCCCATGTTGTCCCTTGATAATGGATTTGAAGATCAAGACATATTTGATTTTATCGAGCGTATCCGTCGGTTTCTGAATGTTTCACGTGAAACAATTATCGAGATTGTTGCTGAGCCAAAAATTGATGGTTTGTCTGCAACATTGGATTATCAGATGGGCCACTTTGCCTTAGGTGCGACACGAGGGGATGGGAATGAAGGCGAAGATATCACAGCAAATTTAAGAACGCTCAAAGACATTCCACGACTCATTGAGGCTTCTGATTTCCCGAAAGCGACGGAAATACGTGGTGAAGTTTATATGCGCCACGAAGACTTTATGGCGATGAATGAGGAACGCAATGCGAAAGGTGAAGCGATATTTGCTAATCCTCGCAATGCGGCTGCTGGTTCAGTCCGTCAGCTTGATCCCCGCGTCACGGCTAAACGGCCCCTTAAGTTTTTTGCTTATTCCTGTGATGATTACAGTTCTTTTCAAGTGCAAACCCATTGGGAATTTTTGGAAAAGTTAAAAGAGTGGGGCTTTGTTGTGAATCCTCTGGCGCGTCTTTGTAAATCGGCTGAGGAGCTTCTGGCTTTCTATCATGAGCTTGAAGCAGAGCGCGCAACCCTTCCCTATGATATTGATGGAATTGTTTACAAAGTAAATCGTCTTGATTGGCAGAGCCGTATGGGATTTTCAACTCGGGCGCCACGATGGGCTATCGCCCACAAATTTCCGGCTCAAAAAGCACAGACACGACTGAATGATATCTTTATTCAGGTGGGCCGTACGGGTGCTTTAACCCCTGTTGCAGCGCTTGAACCGGTCACTGTGGGAGGTGTGGTCGTCTCAAGGGCATCCCTTCACAATGAGGATGAAATTGCCCGCAAAGACGTGCGCGTTGGAGATACAGTTGTTATTCAAAGAGCAGGGGACGTTATTCCTCAAATTGTGAGTGTTGTCCTCGAGAAAAGACCAGCCGATTCGCAACCCTTTGAATTTCCACATGTTTGTCCCGTGTGTGGCTCTCACGCCATTCGCTTGGAGGGAGAAGTTGCGAGAAAATGCATAGGGGGACTGGTTTGTTCTGCTCAAGCTGCTTTGCGGCTTCGTCATTTCGTATCAAGAGATGCCTTTGATATTGAGGGGTTTGGGTCAAAGCATGTGGATGCCTTTTATAAAGAAGGTTTGGTTAAATATCCTCAAGATATTTTCACGCTTGAGGCAAGAGATTCAAGAAGCTTGACACCCTTAAGAGTTCGAGAAGGGTGGGGCCCCTTGTCGGCTCAAAATCTATTTAAAGCCATCTCTGACCGTCGAGAGATTTCACTACACCGCTTTATCTATTCCCTCGGAATTCCGCAAGTGGGTCAAGCTACAGCTAAACTGTTGGCTCGTCATTATGTTTCATACCTTAGTTGGAAAGAGGCGATGATCTTGGCAAAGGATCAAAATAGTCAGGCGTTTAGCGACCTCATGTCCATCGATGGAATAGGTCCGAGTGTGACCGAGGATCTCGTTGCTTTTTTTGATGAGCCTCATAACCTTGATGTTTTGGAAGCACTTCTTAAAGAAATCCAGGTACTCGATGAGGTGTTGCCTGATATAGGCTCAAGTCCTTTTGCGAATAAAACGATTGTCTTTACAGGATCACTCCAGCATATGACGCGCTCTGAAGCTAAGGTGAAAGCGGAGTCCTTAGGGGCGAAAGTTTCAAGTTCAGTTTCCGCTAAAACGGATTATGTGGTTATTGGAGAAGATCCAGGCTCTAAGGCGAAAGCCGCAAAGGAGTTGGGTGTTACAATTCTCGGCGAAGAGGAATGGCTTAAGATGTTGGTGTAGCGGTATTCCACGCCGACCACTTTTGAATGCCGCCCGCTTTTCTTTGAGCCATAAAGGCATAGAATTTCTCAATAAATGTTTTACGATTTTTGAGTGAAGATTTTGTATAAACACCTCCATCATGAGAAACTTTTTTAACTTTACGAACAGCCACATCAAATAAATTTTCCGAACCCAACAATTGTTGACGTTTCACAATGTCGTCCAAGGGAACATGTGGAGCGTTATGCATAATGTCAAACATCACAAGCATGATTGATGTCCTTCCTTTTCCCATACGGCAGTGGAAATGAACCCATGTTTGTGGGGCTAAATGATCAATGAAGTCCACGAAGTCATCGATCACCTCATCGGAGCTTCGCGCTTTGCTGTGAATTTTAATATTTTTATACCCGAACCCATAGTCACGCGCCACGTCGCTTTCAGATTTTACGAGGGATTCATTAACGTCCATTGATCCTGTGAAAAGAAGGCGTCTCAGTTTGTAGCGTAAATCTGGATGGGGTCGATGGTATCCAAAAAAAGTCGTTGGTGTGTTATTTATATACCCATGATAGGCCGTAATCCCATCGACAATAACGACGTCTCCTTTACCCTTAAGCTGGTTCTTGAGTTCTGGAAAATTAACAATGGGCCCGCCTGAAGCTTGGAGTTCACGAAGGCCATTAAGATTCACATTTTCTGAATTCGCTATGGGATCTTGCATGGTGCGAAACTTAGCTTCTGTATAATCATCTGTTGATAAAACATAAAACAGGCCAATTGAGGCCATCAACAGAATTCCAATAAAGACAAACCATCTTGCTTTGAGTGTTGAACGGGTCATGAAGGGGTCACCTTTTGTTGCTGAATCCACTCAGACCAGGTTTGAATCCCTCCCGTTTTTCTTTGATGAATGAAAGCGTAAAAGTTTTCAATAAAGGCTTTCCTTTCTTGGAGCGCCTCAACACGGTATGTCCCTCTTGACCAAGCCGTTGTATCAAAAAGATCAATTGATCCCAGGAGATACTGGCGTTTCAC
Organism: Alphaproteobacteria bacterium; assembly: GCA_013287665.1. Classification (GTDB taxonomy): domain Bacteria; phylum Pseudomonadota; class Alphaproteobacteria; order UBA9655; family UBA9655; genus UBA9655. The sequence continues at coordinate 29,210 of JABDDK010000007.1, read as the reverse complement.
AATGTCCGCCAAGGCAACATCGGGAGCGTTTTTCATGATATCATACATAACAAGCATCATTGTGGTTCGGCCCTTTCCGCCCCGACAATGAAAGTGAACCCAAGTGTTCGGTTGTAACGAATCAATAAAAGTAACAAATTGAGTGACGGCTTCTGGAGTGCTTGCAAATTTACTACCAATTTTAAATTGAACAAACTTAAAGCCGTATTTTTGGGCTTCGCTTTCTTCAGGAATGAATAAATCCGTGCGCACTTGAGTCGTTCCCGTAAACAGGAGTCGCCTCAAGTAATATCTCCATTCGGGGGGATTCTGTTGATAGGAAAAGTAAGTAGAAGGGAAGCCTTTAACAAATCCGCTTTCACTTCCGATGGCATCAACAACGATCTTCTCACCCTTAAAGGGGTTGAGTTTATCTTTTAAAGAGTCGTACCTAATCATGGGGCCGCCTGACGCATTTAGGTCATTTAGCCCTTTTAAATCAACGTACTCTGTGGAACTAATCGTATTTTGAGTTGTTCTAAAGTTAAAGACAAAGTATCCATCAAGAAACACATAATATGTTAAAGCAGAGAGTGCAATAATAAATAATAAAGCCAAACCATATTTTATTCGAAACAACGTTCTCATTTTCTTTTCCCAAAAGAGCAAAGCTAGAATGTCAGTTACGGTTTAAAAGAATCATAAAGAAAACGCAAGTATTTTACGTTTATTTTATTTTTGTCCTATCCACTCTGACCAGAGTTGAATTCCACCTTCTTTTCTTTGACAAACAAAGGCATAGAAGTCTTCAACAAATTTCTTCCGCGTTTCCAGTTCTGCAGCGGTATATGTGCCACCGGGCCAAACTGACGTATCAAATATATCAACAGATCCAAGGAGATGTTGACGTTTAACGATATCATTTAAACTGACGTTTGGTGCGTTTCTAAGGGTATCAAGCATAACTAACGCCGTTGAAGTTCGGCCGGACCCATGAGAACAATGGACATGAACCCATTTATCTTTAGGTAAATTATCTAAGAAGGAGACCAGTTCATCAATTTTATCAGGTGTAGCTATAAATTTGGCGCCAATGTCCACTGTTTTATACTGATAGCCATATTTCTTCGCTTCCTCAGCTTCTGGAGTCACCAAGTCTGGACGAAAGGCAGTTGTTCCTGTTAAGACAAGTCGTCTTGGAATATGTCTTAGGCCAGGTTCTCTTCGATTGTAGCCAAGAAGACATGTAGGAAACCCTTTTATATATCCATGAAAATCTGCCTTCACATCCAGGATGATTATATCTTCTTTGACGTGTCCAAGCTGCCATGAAAGATAAGGAAAACGAGGGAAAGCACCGCCTGAGGCTTTGATTTCTCTTAAACCCGTTAAATTAACAGTCTCTGATTTAGCAATCTTATCTTGCATTGTGCGAAAATTGTGACCGCCATAAAATGCATCAAAGGACAAGAATACAGTGAGTCCCACAAGCACAAAACAGAGTGTCCACACCGTTCTCTTGATTAATTTTCTTTTCATCGTCGTTCCTTAAAATGAGCGTAACGTCTCACCCCGCGCGTCGATTGAATTGCTTACGCAATCAGTCATTTGCCCTGGATCCCCGCGTTCGCGAGGACGACGCACCTGAGCTGTTACAAATGAGATACCATTTCTTTAAAAGAGTTCTTTAAAATAGACAAGAAGAATTATTGGACCCATTCACCTTGAAGAGGGAATGTCCTGGTGATTATTATTTTGACATATACATTGCATCTATTCTATAAGCGTAATGAACAATTCGAAAGGTTATAAAATGTCAATAAAGTCTCTTACGTTATTATCAGTACTCGCCAGTGTGGCTGTTTCAGGAAATTGTTTTGCAATGGTTGATCCAACGGAATTATTTGAAGCGAGCATTCGAAAGCCCTTATTCACCGTTACAAATTCCACCGGGAAACCTTTGTCAGATGTGTCTATGACCATTTATTACCGTACTAATTCTTCAGTCGGTAGATATAATAAAACTTTGACATTAGGCGAGTTGGCAGAAGGAAGTTCTAAATCAGTGGTGTGGAAAGATCTTGGTTATGAATTTAGTTCTTTACAAGACATGTTCCTAGAGGGTGTGAGTGTTGACAAGGCAAGCTTAGTCTGTACTTCCAGTGATAATATTCAATTTAATTTAGCTCTCACAGAGTCGGATTCGGATGTATTCACTATTATACAAGACGAGCCTTGTAAATTTAAATTAAAACCGGCTCAATAAAATTATCAACCAGGTGAAAGTTTAAAACGAATAACCTGGTTGTGCACCCTCTTTTCTTCTCTACCAAAATAGGCTATAAGGCATTTTATGAGCTTATAAAAATGGTGACCCATGCGCCTCATCAAAACAATTGAAACGACGACTTTTGATACGGGGATTTGTGAAGATGCGACCTCATCCCTTGAAAAGGGTTCAGTTGTGTATCTCCCAAAGCTTCCCTTTGCTCTAGGCGAAGAGGAAGCCCTCCTTTTATCACCCGAATTTGTTAAGCCAGGCGTAAAGAATATTAGTTATAACGCTCTCACCAAAGATTTGCGGGGTATGAAAGCCTCCCACGATGTGGAAGAGAGAATGGTTGAAATGATGCAACGGTATGTTGATTTTTCCAAGAAACTGATCGACTCCCTTTTTCCCCATTATAAAGGCCATTATGAGCTTGGTAAAACAAGCTATCGTCCGGTTGAAATACAGGGTCGTGAGAGTTCTTACCGCAAGGATGATACGCGCCTGCATGTGGATGCTTTCCCTTCAAATCCAAATCAGGGGAAACGAATTTTGAGGGTATTTAGCAACATTAATCCGCACAACAAACCACGCCATTGGCGTATAGGTGAGCCTTTTACGAATGTGGCTGAGTCTTTCTTGCCACAGATTTCAACCCCTATAAAGGGCAAGCACTTTTTGCTGAAGACGATGGGAATCACGAAAACACTGAGAAGTGATTATGACCACTATATGTTGAAGATGCATAACCGTATGAAAGCGGACTCAAAATATCAAAAGGAGGTCAGCCAAGAAGCTTTTGATTTTATCCCCGGGACCTCTTGGATTGTGTTTACGGATCTGGTTTCTCACGCTGCCATGACGGGGCAATACGTTATGGAGCAAACGTTTTATCTGGATGTTGCAGATATGAAATGCCCTGATCACGCCCCGATAAGGATACTTGAGAGCATGCTAAGGCGTAAACTCGCGTGATCCAAAGATTTTCATCTTTCCTATTGACCCCCAATGCAACTCTAGGCAAAGTGCATAAATATTTGAAAGAACACTGTAAACAATGATTCGCTATTTTACCTGGGCTTTTACAATTGTCTTTTTTCTCTGCCTGATGGGAGGAGGGGGAGCCCTTGTCGTCCTCTATTATTTTGGAAGAGGCCTTCCGGATTATGCGCAGCTTGCAAAGTACGAGCCCCCAGTCGTCAGTCGGATTTATGCCAGTGATGGTCGTCTATTTGCTGAGTATGCAACTCAAAAGCGTGTCTTTGTTCCTATTGAAGCGATCCCAAAGCGTGTGATTCAGACTTTCTTAGCTGCAGAAGATAAGAATTTTTATGAGCATAAGGGCCTCGATTTCTTTGGGATTATGCGTGCTGCTATTTCTAACTTTACACAACGTGGGACAAACAAACGACCACAAGGTGCGTCAACGATAACCCAGCAGGTCGCAAAGAACCTTCTTCTCTCGAGTATTGCGAATCAAGCGTCCTATGAACGGAAGATAAAAGAAGCTATTCTTGCTTTCCGTATTGAGACAGCTCTCAGTAAGGACCGGATTCTCGAGTTATATCTCAATGAGATTTTCTTAGGGGGTGGGTCTTATGGTGTTGCGGCAGCTGCCCTCAACTATTTCAATAAATCATTAGAAGAGCTCTCAATTGCAGAAGCTGCTTTCTTAGCGGGGCTTCCGAAAGCACCTAGCAAATACAATCCAAAACATCAATATGATGCTGCAAAAGCGAGACGGGATTGGGTTATAACCCGTATGTATGAAGAGGGCGTTATCACCCGTGATGAAGCCATTGCCGCTAAAGCAGAGCCTATAGAACTCAAGCGTCCTGATCCGACACATGTTGTCAAAGCGGACTGCTTTGCTGAGGAAGTCAGGCGTAATATTATTGCAAAGTATGGAGAATTGAATCTGTATCAGGGTGGCCTCACTGTGCGAACAACGCTTGATCCTCGCCTTCAAAAAATTGCAGATTGGGCTTTGCGCAAAGGGTTGATTGACTACGATCGTAAACATGGATATCGCGGCGCTATTCAACACGTGGAGCTTAAAGATTTGAGAAAAGAAACGTGGCAGACGCTTCTCTCTCAAGTGCCGGCCATTCCTGGAATTGCGCCCTGGAAGATGGCAATCGTGCTTAAAGTTTCAGATAAGTCAGCAACGGTTGGTTTAGCTTCCGGGGAAGAAGGGACCATTCCGTTCTCCGAGTTAAAATGGGCAAGAAAAGCTCTTCCTATGAGAATACCTGAGGGAGATGTTAAGGTGCCGATTCTTCATGTGGGCCCTGAGATTGGACATCCCAGTGAAGTCTTAAATGTAGGGGATGTTATTCTTGTAGCAAGCGTTCAGGACAAGGAAAATACCTATAGTCTCCAACAAAAGCCAGCTGTGAGTGGTGCATTGATGGCTATGGATCCTCATACAGGCCGTATTCTTGCGATGTCGGGCGGGTTTAGCTTTGAGGGAAGTCAATTTAATAGAGCAACCCAAGCATTGCGTCAGCCAGGATCAGCCATTAAGCCATTTGTGTATCTTGCGGCAATGGAGAGAGGCTTTTCACCCGCAACGGTTATTTCTGACTCGCAAATATCAATCGCTATGGGTCGTGGCTTAGGTACCTATGCTCCAAAAAATGTGACGACCAACCTGTACGGTCGTGTGCCGCTTCGTGTGGGTCTTCAAAAGTCATTAAATAGGATGACCATCAGGCTTGTGCATCAATATGTTGGTATGAAGCCGGTGGCGAAAATGATTGAGAAATTCGGCATTATGGACCGTGTGCCCATGCAAATAGCTATGTCTCTTGGTGCGGGAGAGACAACACTTTTAAAGCTCATAACAGCCTATGCAATGCTTGCGAATGGTGGGAAAAGACTTGAGCCCACCCTTATTGATCGTGTGCAAGATCGCCATGGGAAAACGATCTTTGCGGCTGATAGGCGTCTGTGTACGAATTGTAAGGATCAAGGATGGTCAAGCCAAAACCCACCCGTTATTGAAGATCATCGTGAGCAACTCGCAGATCCACGAAGTGTTTACCAAATTACGTCAATGCTTGAGGGTGCTGTCCGCGCTGGTTCTGCACGGAAAGCCCAAGTTATTAAGAAAATTCTCGCAGGTAAAACGGGTACAACCAATGATGAGAGAGATGCTTGGATGTTCTTATATTCACCCGATCTCGTCGTGGGGGCTTATATTGGGCATGACAAACCTCAGTCTTTAGGACATATGGAGGGTGGCTCCCGCGTTGCTCTTCCCGTTGTTGTTGATTTTACAGAAAAGGCGCTGGAGGGTATTCCGAGCAAACCCTTTAAAGTCCCTCCTGGAATGAAATTGATCCGCATGAAAGAAATGTCAGGCCAGCCGGCGCAGTCAGGCGATGCTGGGGTCATTTATGAAGCCTTAAAGGATGATCAAAACCTTCGCGGGCGCTCTTCCTATTCAGATGAGTCCACATATTCAAGTGATGATATCCTACCAAGGCGAGGAGATGAGTATGAAGATCCTCATGAAGATGAGCGGGATAATGCTGCCTATTATGAAGCCCCAGAGCAACCTAACTATAATGTTCCGCACCAACCTAGTTATAATGTGCCACCTCAAGCTCAGCCGGTAGCTATGCCTCCGCCTCCCTCAGAGGATTCACCTATGCCAGGCATCGGGGGGCTTTATTAATATGCGTGCTGAAATGGAAACACTTGTTCATGAAATAGAGGAGGGCCTGACACTCCTCAGGAGGCATCTTTGACTGGGACGTCTCAAGCAAACGATTAGCTGAATTAGAAAACGAAGTCCAAGATCCCAAATTGTGGGATGATCCAGAACAGGCTCAAAAGACAATGCGCGAAAGGGATCAACTTTCACAAGCTCTCAGCCACATTCAAAAGATCGAGACCGAATTAAAAGATACGATCGAACTCATCGAATTGGGTCATGCAGAAGCAGATCAAGACATTACAGATGCGGCTGAAAAAGATTTAGAGACGCTTCATCAACGGATTCAAAGATTGAGACTCGAAAGCCTTCTTTCTGGAGAAGCTGATGCTAATAACAGTTTCGTGGAAATTCATGCGGGTGCAGGAGGGACTGAAGCCCAAGACTGGGCACAAATGCTTGTGCGGATGTATGCGAGATGGGCTGAGGCTAAGGGATATAAGATTGAATGGATTGAGGAAAGTCCCGGTGACGAAGCAGGGATTAAGTCAGCAACGTTTAAGGTTATCTCCAATAAGGATGCAAACCATCCTTACGGCTGGCTCAAGGGAGAAAGTGGTGTTCACCGTCTTGTTCGCATCTCACCGTTTGACTCGAATGCGAGACGGCATACCAGCTTTGCATCCGTTTGGATTTATCCCGAAGTTGATGATGCGATCGATATTCAAATTGAAGATAAAGACTTGCGCATTGATACCTACAGGGCATCGGGTGCGGGAGGGCAACACGTCAATAAAACGGACAGTGCAATTCGTATTACCCACATCCCCACAGGGGTCGTTGTGCAGTGTCAGAATGATAGGTCTCAACATCGCAATCGGGCTCAAGCGATGAGTATGCTAAAAGCGCGTCTTTATGAAGTTGAGCTCAAAAAAAGAGAGGAAGCGTCTCAAGCGAATGAAGCCAATAAATCGGAGATTGGTTGGGGACATCAGATCCGCTCGTACGTTCTTCAACCCTATCAAATGGTTAAAGATTTAAGAACCCACGTGGAAAAGGGGAATGCTCACGGTGTTCTAGAGGGCGATATAGATGCATTCCTAGAGGCAACACTTGTTCAGAAGATTGGATAACAAATGGACATATATCTTTTAGGGCTTTCTTTTATTGAAGGAATGGGGCTGATCTTGTCACCCTGCATCCTCCCCATACTGCCTCTCATTCTTGTGACCGGTATTCAAGGGGGCAAGTTAAGACCCTATGGGATTATCGTTGGATTTATTACAACTTTTGTACTTTTTACATTTTTTGCACGAAAGATTTTTAGTAGCATTAACGTTGACCCGATGGTTTTGCAGGATATTACGATTTATCTGATCCTCGCCTTTGGTGTGATTCTCTATTCAGACTATTTAAGTGAGAAATTTAGTGTTTATTTTCAAGGACTTGCCAATTTTGGACAAACCCTCTCAGATAAGGCAGAGGCCCGTCTTCCCAAAGGATTTTGGAGTGGTGTTCTGTTAGGGTGCGGGATTGCCCTTATCTGGACGCCGTGTGCAGGACCAATTTTGGCCGCTGTTCTCGTTCAATCGATTCAGCAAAAAGCGGATGCCCAAGCCTTCCTTATTTTAACGGCCTTTAGCGTTGGTGTTGCCGTTCCGATGCTGATCATTACGATTTTTAGTAAAAGGATTATTCAGCATGTTCGTGTGTTATCACACCATACTCAAATCGTTCGAAAGGTGCTGGCTTCCATCATTATTATAACCATGCTCTTTACGAAATTTAATGTATGGCAGAAGCTATTTGACTTAGGCGGGCCTCCCCTTGCTTCGAAGGAATTCTTGCCCGCAACCCATCTTATTGATGGGCTTGCAAGTCCCTATCCAGCGCCTCAGATTCAGGGGATTACAAAATGGATAAATTCGGAGCCTTTAAACCTTGAAGGCCTTCGGGGGAAGGTTGTCCTCATTGATTTTTGGACATATTCCTGCATCAACTGTGTTCGCACGTTGCCTTATATTAAAAGTTGGTATGAGAAATATCATGACAAAGGGCTTGTGATCATTGGGGTTCATTCTCCTGAATTTGAGTTTGAGAAAAATGTGGCCAACGTTGAAAAAGCTGTCAAAGATGATGGGATTAAATATCCCGTTGCAATGGATAATGAGCTCATAACATGGGGTAACTTTGAGAATCGCTATTGGCCAGCTCACTACCTGATAAACAGCCAAGGGCAAGTTATCTATACCCATTTTGGTGAAGGGGATTATGATATAACCGAAAATAATATCAGGTATTTACTCGGTCTCGGTACGATGAGTGATTTTAAACCTCCTGTCCAGGCCTCTTCACCCATTAGCCCTATGCAATCGCCAGAAACTTATTTAGGAACAAAGCGCACTGAGGGCTTTGCGAGTCCTGAAGAAATGAGTGCTCGGAATTTTACTTATCCGAATGAATTGGCCTTAAATAAGTGGGCTTTGAATGGACCTTGGCGAATTTTAGGGGAAAAGGTTGTAGCCGAAAAAAAGGGGGCTTCTCTCAGATATCATTTCCAGGCAAAGCAGGTTTATCTTGTGATGGCGCCAATTGATCCTACACTTCCTCAAACGGTTCGTGTTTTATTTGATGGGAAACCTGTTGGAGATTTTGCGGGGAAAGATGTCAAGGATTCGCAAGTCATTGTAAACCGAAGCACGCTCTATGAACTTGTTAATTTCAAAGAGCTGACTTCGGGAATTATTGAGATTCAGGTTGAATCAGAGGGACTCGAAGCTTTTGCTTTTACCTTCGGTTCAAAATAGGCAGACTTAGCTCGATGACTTAACGGTTGCTTGAAGCATCCAAGCTGCTTTTTCTAAAAAGGCTGACCTTTGTATCATCATGTCAGAAGTGACGAGATCGCCATGCTTTTCAGCAATCGTCCCAATTGCCATTGCTTTCTTCGATAAGGCGATATAATCATCCCTTAAATTTTGAACCATAACATCAATCGATGGGGCTGTTTCTAGTTCCGCAATGGATGCATGTTGAAGTAACATTTCAAGATTTGGGAAGACTTTTTCACTAAAGGCACGAATGCGTTCAGCGATATCATCCATGGATTCCCAAAGATCCTTATAGAATGTTTCAAACATGAGATGAACGCCATAAAAGTTAGGACCTTCCACATTCCAGTGAAAAGCATGGGTTTTATAGTAGATAATCGTCGTGTCCGCAAGAAAGCCATTGAGAGCATCTACGATTTCGTGACGTGCTTCCGGTGAATAATGCGTAGTCATTGCTTGAGTCTCCCCTTGTTTTATAATTTCATTATAACCCGGAAAAGGTAAAAAAATAATTAAACAAATAAATAATATATATATTTTTTAAATACTTAATAAAGTATTAATTAGTATAATATATGCTATTTTTATAGATATGGTACTAATCAGGCGTCGTCCTGGGGATAAGAAATGCTTGAGTTTTGCTCAAGATTTCTTATAGCCCGGGATCCAGGGTAAAACTCATTGCGTAGCAATGCAATAAGTTTTTAATAAGAAAACACTACATTCCTACGGAATGAAGTAGTTTGTCCTGGATCCCCGACCCGCGCTTCGCGCTCTCGAGGACGACGCGGACGGGGTATACGCCTGAGTAGTAACTAGATATGTATGGGGAGAATAAAATGAGCCTTAAAGATCAAGAAATATAATGAGTGTGAATATATGAGTATTAAATCATATATATTAATGAAAATTATAAAATTAAGAAAATCCGCGAGAGCAAAACATCGTAGGCTAGGGTTGCCATTAAACATTGCAGAGACGCGAACGCAAGCTCAATTTTATAACAATCTTCTCGGGCTTTTGCTCCCTTCTCAAAAGAACATTACGTGGATTGATGATACCTTGGGAGGGATCCGATGCTTAAGAACAGAAAGTAAGATGGAAACGGATCGCGTTATTCTACACCTTCATGGTGGGGCTTATTTTATGGCCATTGATGATATGCCTATGATTCTTCCATACTTCACGGGAGATTTAGCGCAGATGTGTGAGGCGCAAGTCTGGAGTGTTGATTATCGGGTCGCCCCAGAACACCCCTTTCCGGCAGCTCTCAATGATGCTTATAAGGCTTATGTAACTCTTCTCTCTCGGGGGGTTGATCCTCAGAATCTCTACATACTTGGCGAATCAGCAGGCGGTGGCCTTACTTTAGCCTTACTTATGAGATTAAGAGATGAGGGAATGCCTCTTCCCAAAGCTGCGATTGCGATTTCCCCCTGGAGTGATTTAAGCAGGACAGGAGAATCGCGGTGGGCCAGGGAAGATATAGATCCCATGCTCTCCTCCAAGGGTGAGGCGGAAGCTGTCTCCCTTATTGTCAATCCAGAACATGTGAAAGACCCTTACATCTCTCCTTTTTATGGGGTATTTAAAGGGCTGCCCCCTCTTATGATTCTGGTGGGTGGTCGTGAAGTCTTATACGATGATTCGGCTCGCATTGCTGAGAAGGCAAAGCTTGCAGGTGTTGATGTGATCTTTGATGTTAATGAAAAGATGTTTCATGTCTACCCTGTCTTCAGTGGATTTCTGAAAGAATCAAAGGACGCCATAGGCCGCATTGCTGCTTTTGTGAAACAACAGGCTAAGTTGTAACCTCCGCCTTTTTACTTTTATGAGCTGCTTCTTTCTTCGCCTCATCGACTTCGCGGCCGAGGAAATAGCTAATGACCGTACGGATGGCAACGATTGTTCCAAGGACAATAAGGTCTTCCTGGCTCGGTTTGATAAAGGTGTGGATGATGTCGCCCGCGATCATAAACTCAAGCCCAAAGAGGATATAGGTTCCCAGCACAGCTCGAATACTATTGGATTCAATGATAAAATCAGAGGGGCCACGACGGTGAGTCTTCATTTTAATAAAATCATAAGCAGCAACGACAAATCCCCAAAAGACGACGCTAATTCCAAAAAGGTTAATAATGGTAACGACGACATTTATGACTTGATAGAGTAGTGCTTGAATTTCCATTTTGGTGCTCTCTCCCTGAATGAGGTATTATTATAGCAGAAGAGAAACATGCAGAGAAGGGAGATTAAATAAATCCCCTCTAGCTTTTCAGCGTATATTTTCCTAATATCGCTCCTTGAGATGAGGAGATGTGCGAATGGCTAAGGCCGTTGTGTTGTGTATTTTAGATGGCTGGGGGCACAGAGAAAATGTCTCTGACAATGCCATTGCTCGTGCGCAGACCCCTCATTGGAATGCTTTAATTGCAAGCTGCCCTAACACCCTTCTCGAAGCTTCCGAGCTTGATGTAGGCCTGCCTGAGGGGCAAATGGGCAACTCTGAAGTCGGACATATGAGCATCGGGGCAGGGCGTGTGATTCTCCAAGATCTTCCGCGTATTGATGAGGCTATTAACACGCATACACTTGAGACGATGCCAGCCCTGACTCAGTTTATCGCAAACCTTAAAAAGTCTGGTGGGACATGTCATTTGCTCGGGTTATTATCACCCGGTGGCATTCACTCCCACGAGAGGCATATGAAGGCTCTTGCTGCTATTATCGCAAAGGAAGGTGTTCCTGTTGCAATTCACGCTTTTTTGGATGGCAGGGATACTCCTCCTCAAAGTGCAGAGGCTTATATTTCTTCACTCCAAGCTTTCATGAAAGACCATCCGGGTGTAAGCCTTGCAACCATAGGCGGGCGCTATTATGGGATGGATCGGGATAAAAAGTGGGACCGCATTCAAAAAGCCTTTGAGACAATGGTCACAGGTGAGCCACGAACACCTGATGCCTTGGCTTACCTTCATCAAAGTTATGTGGCGGGTCGAAATGATGAATTTGTGCATCCGGTCGCGATTGGTTCTTTCTCAGGAATGAAGGATGGTGATGGGCTTTTGATGGCTAACTTTAGGTCCGATAGGGCAGGTCAAATTTTAACAGCATATCTCGATCCCGCGTTTAAAGGCTTCGAGCGGTCCCGAAAACCTGTCTTTGCTGCTGTTTTAGGCATGACACAATATACAGACAACCTAAATGGGTGGATACAAACTCTGTTCCCTTCTACACAACCATTGAATGTGCTGGGCGAGATTATCTCAAGCGCTGGATTAAAACAGTTACGGATTGCTGAAACGGAAAAGTATGCTCACGTCACCTTCTTTTTTAATGGGGGACAAGAGGAAGTTTTTCCTGGAGAAGACAGGATACTTATTCCATCGCCTGATGTTGCAACCTATGATCTTAAGCCAGAGATGTCGGCTTTTGAGCTGACGGATCGTCTTGTACAAGCCATCCTCAGCAAGAAGTATTCTCTTATTGTTGTCAACTATGCCAACACGGATATGGTGGGTCATACGGGTGATTTTGAAGCTGCGCGAAAAGCAGTAGAGGCTGTTGATACCTGTTTAGGTCGTGTTGTTGACGCTGTCCAAAAGACAGGAGCTTGTCTTCTTATTACGGCGGATCATGGGAATGCAGAGATGATGTATGATGATAAGCTTCATTCACCCCACACAGCGCATACACTTAACCCTGTGCCATTCGTTATGGTGGGAGGGCCCAAGGGGACAGTTCATCAGGGAAAGTTATCGGATATAGCTCCAACGATTTTGGAGATCCTAAAGCTTCCTCAACCTATTGATATGACTGGAAAATCTCTGTTGGAGACAAAAAATGCGTAAATTTATTTGGTTATTCATCGCTGTGCTTTCTGTATCTTCCGCCTATGGAAAAGTGGATAAGAAAAAAGACTATCAAAATCAAAAACTTAAAGAAGGTTTAGTGATTGAACAAAAGAGACTGCTTGATGAAATTGATGCGTTGCAGAAGAACATTCAAGTTCTCAAAGCGCTTCAACAGGAAAGACAGGTCAATCTTTCGAAAAAACAGCAAGAGGTTTCTAAGAGTTTTCCTCTGCTTGTTCGTCTTGGACGAGTTAATTCTATTAAGCTTTTAGCCGATCCTAAGACAGGCCAAAATACCCTTCGTAGCATAATTTTAATGAGAGCCTTAACTCAGTCTCTTAAAGGTCAGATCCAGCAGGTGCAGGCTGAACTCAAAGAAATAGAGGGTATGTCAAAAGAACTTGAGGGAAGGGAAGAAATTCAACAAAATTTATTGCAAGCCATTGAATTTCAGAAAAATCAAGTAGATGCATTAGAAGGCATAGAGGATGTCAAGAAAAAGGAACTAGACAGACTCGCTGATGTAGATGATATCAACACCTTGCTTGATGAAAGTCGGGCAGCGCTTTCAAAGGTTGAGAGGTCTGCGAATACGGCATCAAAGTCGAAGAAATTGCCTTTCCGGCGTCTTGAGCGCCCTGTCCTCGGAAAGATTATAGAGGATAAGGCTATTCAGAACAAATACAGCCCCAAAAGCATAGGGGTTGTTTTTGAAACAAAAATGAATGCAGAAGTACTTTCACCTTCCAGTGGGACCATTGTTTTTAAAGGACCTTTTCGTGAACAAGGTGAAATTTTGATACTTGATCACGGTAAAAACGTTCACAGTGTTTTCATGGGAATGGATAAAATTAATGCATATGTTGGCCAAAAAGTATATGCTAGAGAAAAATTAGGAACAATGGCAGGTTATGGATCAGGCGCCCCTAAGCTTTATTTCGAATTAAGGCAAAAGGGTAAGGCTATCGATCCTAAGCCATACTTTACTGAATAAAAAATGGAGCCAAGAATGACAACTCGTGTACAAGTATTATTTAGTTTTTTTCTTCTCTCAACTGTTGGAGTGACGAGTTTATATTTGAATGCTGATCCAAAAAGTGAGGCAACAGAGAACAAAACGTCACAAGGGGCTGATGAAAAGGAAAATGCGGCTCAGTCTCTTGATACCCATATGTTTGATAGCATTCTTCAACGTGTGAAGGAAGATTATGTCGAGGAAACGACAGATGATAAACTTCTTGGGGGAGCCCTGAATGGGATGCTCGCTGCTTTGGATCCCCATTCCTCTTATCTCACTCCTAAAGAGTACAAAGAAACTCGGGAGCAAACCAAAGGTGAGTTTGGTGGTTTAGGGATGGAAGTGACGATGGATAATAGTCTTGTTAAAATCATTTCTCCCATTGATGATACACCTGCCCAAAAAGCGGGTCTTCAGGCGGGAGATCTCATTGTTGCAATTGATAAAAAGCCAATTATGGGAATGACTTTACAAGAAGCCGTTGAGTTGCTTCGGGGTAAGCCAGGAACAGATGTAAAAATCCACATTAAGCGTGAAGGCAAAGATGTTTTTGAAACCAAGCTCACACGGGCAATCATCCACGTAAAGGCTGTCAAATGGCGTCTTGAAGGGAACGTTGGGTATATCCGTATTTCAATATTTGATGAAAACACGGTTGGTTTATTGAATGAAGCGCTCGCTAGTATTAAAAAGCAACTTGGACCAAAGCTTGAGGGCCTTATACTTGACGTTCGTAATGATCCGGGTGGTTTGCTTGATTCAGCGATTAGAGTCACAGATATTTTCCTTCCGAAAGGACAGGAGATTCTCTCAACCCGTGGACGTAACAAACAAATGGATGCTCGTGTCTATTCTGATGGGGGGGATAAAGTTGAAGGCGTTCCTATTGTCGTTCTTATTAATGGTGGATCTGCATCAGCATCTGAAATTTTAGCAGGCGCTTTGCAGGATAATCATAGGGCAGTTGTGGTGGGCACAAGATCATTTGGTAAAGCGTCTGTCCAATCACTTTTTCCTTTAACGAATGGCGGAGGTATTAAACTCACAACAGCACGGTACTATACACCTTCTGGGCGTTCAATTCAGGCCAAAGGGATTGAGCCAGATATTGTCATAGAGCAAGCCCACAATAAACTTGAAAAAGTTGATGAAGGCGAGCGCATCAGAGAGCAGGATTTTGTGAGGGCTCTTGATTTTAAGAAAGAAAGTAAACCCCTAACTGCAGCTGAAAAGAAGCAAGAAGAGGAAGATGCTTTAGATCCTGAAAAAGTAAAGAAGAAAAAGGAAATAGAGGATTATCAACTCATGCGTGCTATTGATATCGTTCATGCGATGGCAATTAAACAAAGATATGATGCAGAGAATAAAAAATAAATAAATAAAATCAAAATATTTTCTAAGATGCCACTCGTGGTTAAAAAATGCTTCCATTCGCATTTATTAACGAATGGATGGCACTCTTGGAGGTATGAGCGAGTCCTTACATTAGAGCTGGAGAAGATGCCTATTAAAAAAAATGATTTTGGAGACCCCTATTATCGATCCGCTGTTGGCATGATGATGCTTAATGCTGAGAATAAAATCTTTATTGGGCAACGTACAGACAGTCGCGATCCAGCATGGCAAATGCCTCAAGGAGGTATAGGTCCTCACGAAGATACGGATCAAGCGATGCTGAGGGAATTGGAAGAAGAAATTGGGACTAAGAATGTCGAAATTATTGTGAAATCCAAAACGTGGTATAAATATGACCTCCCCCTCGATCTTGCAGAACGTTTGTGGAGTGGAAAGTATAAAGGTCAAAAGCAAATTTGGTATGTCCTGCGCTACAGAGGGAAGGATGAAGATATTAACATTAACACATACCATCCTGAATTTTGCTCATGGAGATGGGCAGAGAAAGAAGAGTTGTTGGAGCTCATTGTTCCCTTTAAAAAAGAGCTCTATCAGAAAATATTTGACGATCTTTGGCCATATATTGAGAAGGCCGTGTAGAAGGATTGATTAGAAACCCAGACGCGTCACCCTTCAGGTAAACTTTAGGAAAATGACCCCCCACACTCGTCATTGCGAGCCCCGTTAGGGGCGTGGCAATCCACCTAAAATAAGAAAGATGGATTGCTTCGGTGGACCTTCGGTCCACTACCATTAAGTTAAGGGAAAGCCCTCCCCGCTGGGGTCGTCCCGGGGATGAGAAATGCTAAGCGAAGCTTAGATTTCTCATAGCCCGGGATCCAGGGCAATAACTCATTGCGAAGCAATGTAATGATTCCTTCTTTCCTCCGGAAAGAGTATTGGTCCTGGATCCCGGACAACAAGAAGACTTGAGCTCCGCTCAAGATATTCTTGTTTCCGGGACGACCCAGGTGGTGGACAGTTTGCTTAACTTAATGGCAGTGGACCTTCGGTCCGCCTCGCAATGACGATCGCGGGGAAATGTCGGGTGGTAAGATTAGTCTCAACATACTCAACGCACATACTCAACACACACCTCTTGTGTAAATGCGTTTTTTGTGAGTTAATAGAAGACATGGAGGCGTTTAAAATAATAAAAAACACAGCCTTATTTCTATTTATAGGGGCTGTCCCATCAATATGTTGGGCAGCAGGCTTGTTTTCTGCCGTTTCTTGGCCATCATTGTTTCTACTGTTGGCCTGTCTTTTTTGTATTCTCTGGTTAAAATCTCGGACAAATTCTCAAAATCTAAAAAACTTACTCTTAACGCGACGTGAAGAATGGGCTCTCTGTGAGGGTGATCAGATCATCGATCATTCTACTGGTTTTCCAGCGACATCTCTTTCAGAATTCAAATCATTTTTGGATACTGAAGCAGCTCCTAAAGTATCTTCCGCGATCAACGCACTCATACGAAACAACAAGCCCTTTCAAATGAGAGTTACAGACTCTATTGATGGTTTTAATTATCAGCTAAATGGTGAGTCAAAAGAGGGAAAGACCGTTTTTTGGCTTAAGGACATTACGAATCAAATGCTTGCTGAACACATTCAATTGGAAGCGTTTCAGAAAAACGAACACCTTCTTTTAAAATTACAAAGTATTATGGATGGTCTTCCTTTTCTTGTTTGGCATCGGGATGAAAATCAAAAAATTGATTATTGTAACCTTGCTTACGCAAAAGCAGTTCAATCAACGCCGACTAAAATCTATGCTGATAATATCGAGTTAATTACAACGCGTTTCGCAAAGACTTTAGCGCGCAAAGCTCACAACCAGCAAGAGTTACAAACCCTTGAAAGTCCTGCAACGGCTGACGGAGAAAGGAAGCACTTTCGCCTTTATGAAGTGCCTGATAAGAAGGGCAATGGGACATTAGGGTTTGCTTATGATATTACGGATCTCAACGAGCTCAAACTCAATACAAAAAGAATCGTTGATGCCCATAATGATGTCCTTGATCATCTTTCAACGGCCATTGCGATTTTTGATTCTACGGGGATCCTTCAATACTTTAACCAAGCTTACGTGACCTTAAAGAGTTTTGATGAGGAATTCTTGAAGTCAAAACCAGGACTTGACCAAGTGCTTGAAGATCTCAGGAGTCGACGGCAACTTCCTGAACATGCTGATTTTCCAGCTTATAAAAAGAGACTTATTCAACAGCTTACTGAACAAACAGAGCCCTTTGAAGAACTCATTCATTTGCCCGATGAGCGGACAATTCGAATGTTCACAGCCCCCCATCCGATGGGTGGTTTGTTGTTTATGCTAGAAGATGTAACAGATTACTTGTTTCTTGAAAGACATAATAAAGCGCTATTAGATGCATACCAAACAACACTTGATAATCTTTTTGAAGGTGTGATTGTCATCGGAAGTGATAATCGATTGAAGATCTTTAATCCTAGCTTTTTGACGATGTGGAATTTCTCAGAAGCTGATATTGAGCCTGACATGCATCTCAGTCAGATTATTGATAAAATCAAAGATTTCTTTGAGTATGAAGGCGAATGGGAACCCTTCA
Source organism: Alphaproteobacteria bacterium (assembly GCA_013287665.1). Taxonomy (GTDB): domain Bacteria; phylum Pseudomonadota; class Alphaproteobacteria; order UBA9655; family UBA9655; genus UBA9655. Next base: position 11,615 of record JABDDK010000007.1, on the reverse strand, counting down.
AAGCTCAGATTATTGAAAATGCGACGGACCGTGTTGCTAAAACAGGACAACTCAAACGTAAGGATGGGACCGTTGTTGATTTTGGATATGTTCCTCTTCCCAACGGTGATCATCTTTTAAGCTATACGGATGCAACGGATTCAAGTCGAGTCAAGCAGGCTTTACAAGAAAAAAACGAAGCTTTAGAGACAGCCGACCAATTGAAATCTGAGTTTATCGCTAATATTTCCGATCAATTAAAAACTCCCCTTAATACAATTATTGGATTTACAGAAATATTAAACAATAAATATGTCGGCGAATTAAATGATAAACAAGCGGATTATTTAAAGGGAGTTTTGGAATCGTCGAATAGACTCTATCATTTGGTTAATGATATTCTTGATTTAGCCTCAATGGAAGCGGGTTATTTTTTACTTCACACTAAAAAAGCTAATATACCTGCCGTACTTCAAGACGTTGTTGATTTGGCTTCGAAAAGAGCGGAAATCAATAAACAGAAGCTTATCCTTAAATGTGATTCCAAAGTGAAAGACTGGTTGGTCGATGAGCGAAGACTGAAGCAGGTTCTCATCAATCTTCTCAGCAACTCGATTAAATTTACGGCAGCCGAGGGAACAATAACACTAGAGGCAAATGTTATTGGAAAAGAACTTGAAATTTCAGTCACAGATACGGGTGTTGGAATTGCTGCCAATGATCAAGACCGCATGTTTGACAAGTTCGAAAGAGGAAACGGTAAGAGTAAGACAGGTGCGGGTATCGGGCTTGCGCTTGTGAAAAACCTGATTGAACTTCATGGGGGACGACTAGAGCTCGTATCCGAGGTTAATCAAGGAACGAAAGTATCGTTATATCTTCCTAAGACTCCTCAAGTGAATGAAGGAACTCCACTCGTCGTTGAATATTCAAAGTGATAGACTTGACCAGGGTGAAGGAAGGCGCGAATCGCGTGGGCCGCTTGAGCCGCTTCAGCAAATCCAGTCAAAATGAGTTTCAACTTGTGGGGATAGGTTGCAATATCACCAATCGCGAAAATTCCAGGAATATTTGTGGAACAATCTGCTGGGTTAATGGTGATATGATTTGTATTGAGGTGTAACCCCCATTCGGCAATAGGCCCTAAATCCATAGCTAGCCCATAAAAGGGGAGTAGAACATCGGTTTCTATCTCCTTGGTATTGCCATCCATAGATTGGAGTTTTACCGCCTGGAGGGCCCCATAATTGCCAACAAGACCATCCAATTGATAAGGGATCATGAGGTCAATGATGCCGTCGTCAGCGAGCTTCTTGAGTTGGCTTTCCGTTTCTGGTGCCGCACGGAATTTTGGGCGGCGATGAACAACTGTTACTTTCTTGGCAATCTCTGAAAGGGAGATGGCCCAATCAACGGCAGAGTCTCCTCCACCCGCAATCATGATTTTCTTGTCACGGAAGGCTTCACGGTTTTTAACATAATAGAACACACTCTTGCCTTCGAATTCTTCAAGCTTTTCAAGAGGAGGGCGGTTAGGACCAAAGGCTCCGACACCTGCAGCAATCAGTATCGTTTTCGTTACCATAACGGTACCCGTTGAGGTCAAAATTTGAAAACGGCCATCTTGTAATTTTTCAAGGCTCGTGACTTGTTGCCCCATGTGATACAGGGGACCAAAAGGTTGGGCCTGATGCTTTAGATTTTCAATAAGGTCTGCTGCGAGTATTTTAGGGAACCCAGGAATGTCATAAATTGGCTTTTCAGGATAGAGGGCTGTGCATTGTCCACCAACATCTTCAAGAGAATCAATGACGCAGCATTTTATGCCCATCATACCAGCTTCAAAGATGGCAAACAGACCAACGGGTCCTGCTCCAATAATGACTAGATCTGTTTCATGAATATGCATTTGACTCATTCAGTTGGTGATAGGGATATGGTTTTTTATATACGAACAGAATGAGGATCGCAATGGCTCTTCACCTCTCCCCTTGTGGGAGAGGTCGCCCGAATGGGCCACTGCTATTAAGTTAAGCAAACTGCCCACCCCTAGGGTCGTCCTCGAGAGCGCGAAGCGCGGGTCGGGGATCCAGGACAACTACTTATTGCGGAGCAATTTAACTTTATTTTGAGAGAAGATCAGTCACCATTGCTTCGCAATGAGTTTTTTCCCTGGATCCCGGACAACAAGAAAACTTGAGCTTCGCTCAAGATATTCTTGTTTCCGGGACGACCCAGGTGGTGGGCATTTTTCCTTAACTTAATGGCAGTGGCCCGAATGGGCGGGTGAGGGGGCCGTTGTTTCAGTAAGACTCTGTTTATGAGTAAGGATATAGACATTCTTAACCAATAATGTCGGTCTGTACTTGTGTTGACCGCCCCCTCACCCGCCCCGAAGGGGCGACCTCTCCCACAAGGGGAGAGGTGAAGTATTAAGCAGCCTCTAAGATTTTTTCAACCTTTTCGATGGCTTTATCCGTATCAGTATTATCAATCGCAGCAATTTCACCGGCAAGGCGGAGGAGCGCATTTTGATAAACTTGACGTTCACTATAAGATTGCTCAGGTTGAGCGTCTGATCTGTAAAGTTCACGAACAACTTCTGCTAAGTAAATAGGATCACCAGAATTGATTTTTGTTTCATATTCTTGTGCACGACGGCTCCACATCGTGCGTCTCACACGGGTTTTGGCTTTTAATGAGTTGATAGCGTTTGCCATGTCCTTAGACGTGCTGATAGGTCTTAGACCGGATGTCTTTGCCTTCGCAACAGGAAGACGTAAAGTCATACGATCCTTGTCAAAGGAGATCACGAACATTTCAAGGGTATGCCCAGAAATTTCCTGAGTTTCTATAGCCTTGATTTTACCGATACCATGTGCTGGATACACTACATGATGACCGCAAGAGAAGGAAGATATTTTCGCCATTTTTCACCCACCGTTCGTTAAAGTTATGTACAGAGTTGTAGACCTGATATTTAACAAATATTAAAACTACGTTAACACTTATATATGTATCATTTTTTTAATTCCAAGGCCAGCCCCCCTCAAGAACTTGAAATTTGTATGTTATTTGCAAGTCAACCCAAAATAAACCTTTAAAATTGGTCGTTTAGGAAAGTTAAAAAAGTGTTAAAAAAGATTGGTTACTTTTCAACGGCGTAGTTATAGGCCACGCTGCGTGGTGTCGGGCTAGGAATGCCATACTCCTTAAGGTATTGTTTTAAAAGGCGATTAAAGGCCCATCTCACTTTATAGTGTTCTCCTGGCTTCGTTCTGAGGATAGCTCTTATCTCGACCGAATGATCACTTACTTCATTTACGCCACTTATCTCAAGGGGACCAGCAACAAACTTGCGGGTTACGGGATCCTTTCGAAGGTCCTTTGCAATTTTCTCAATAATATCAAATACTTGGTCTATGTCTGCGTCTATTCCGACTTGGAACAGCACAACTGCAGCTGAAAAATCTCTATTTTGATTACAGATGCTGGTAATATTTCCATAAGGAAAGGTAAAAAGGGAACCATCGGTTGCTCGGAGGCGAACCACACGAACGGTCAAGGATTCGATGCGACCCATTTGACCGTTAATAACCATGAGATCTCCCACGGCAAAAGCATCCTCAAGAAGCATGAAGAAACCTGTGACGAGGTCTTTCACAAGGGATTGGACACCAAAGGAAAGTCCAACAGAAAGCACACCGACAGACACTAAAATGGGCATGATGTCGACATCCATTTCGACAATAATGAGGAGTATTGCTGGCGTCCATACGGCAATACGGAGAACGTTACGACTTACGCTAAAAATAGTTTTAAACCGAGCAAGACGTTGCTTTTGTGTATCATCAAGTTGTCCTCTCTCAGCACTCAGGTACTTGGTTAATAGTCGATTTCCCATGCGTGTAATAAAGAGGGCGACGGCGATAATGACAAATATGCTAAGGGCTTTCTCAGCGATGAGTCTTCCGATGTTAGAGAAGAGGAAGAAAGAAAGATTTAACCCCCAAATATCGAGAACAAGGAGGGTTGCAGCGCCATACATAAGCATCGTAAGAACAAAGTCAATTTGACGACCATAAAACAGTCCTCGTTCCGCAAAGGTCTTCGAGAGGCGTTTTAAGTTCTTATGGATGTAGAGAAGTCTACATTTTTTAATGCAATAGGTTCCGTAACGTAATGCAGGCAATAAGGCGAGGGTAAAGAGAACTTTCCAAATTGTTATTTGAAGAGGATCTAAGTCATGAGAGAGCCAGCTTATATAACTCATAACAATGAAAACGACGAGGGGGAGGTAGCAATACTCCAGATAAAAGAGAAGTCCTCTCTTTAACTTCGATAGATTTTGTTTTGCGCGTTCTTTCTTGATCCAGTCTTTTAAGGCTAATCTAAGTGTGAAGACCATTATGATAGCCATAATGGTAATGATAAAGGCTGTTCCTTGAAGTAGGAGTCTCTGGCCTGAGGAAGGCAGGTAAATCATTATTCCAATTTCATGAGCGAAAAAGCCAAAAAGAGCCACAAATGCAATTCTGCGTATCCAACGGTATTGTTTTAAAAGAACATCTTTAGAGAGAGGAAGGAGCTGATGCTTAGGCGAAGGGGGCTTTAGGAACAGATGAGCAATATTCAAAAGGATCCAGATTGTTACAGAGCCTGAGCAAATAAAGCTTACAATTTCAAGGTATACACCGTCATAAGGATTTAACACTCGGAAGAGCGTATAGGTTAGAAAACCAAAAACAAGAGGGGAAAGGGCGGTTAGAAGGAGCGCGATTGAGACATTCTTTAGTTTTTCATTTGGGTTCGAGTTCTTACACTTTAGCCGAGTCTGTATTTTAGGTTTAATCCACCGTGCCAAGCCTTGCGCAACAACTAAAGATACAACGAGAACAATGACGAATCTAAGACTAAACGACATAACTTGTGCTTGCATCTCAGGATTCTGAAGGCTTGCAAACAACCATTCTCCCGTCTCAATGAAATCTTTAAGGGAGACAAATCCTTCTGAAAAGGTTGCAGTTGTCGATTTGATGAAATCGAAAATTGTAGAAAAAAGGTTAGCATTAATTTCACTGACCTTAATATGGGCGATGGCCGAGCCTTCTGGAATTTCAGGTTTGGGCAGAAGCGTTTGAATTTCATCCTCTTCCGCAAATGCTGATACACGAAACAAAAGTAAGCTCAAAAGTGATAGGCTTAACCGCACTGCCGTCATCCTCGCGAACGCGGGGATCCAGGACAAATAACAATTGCGAAGCAATGCAAGCCCGCCTTCGCTAAAGCTTCGTCGGGCAGTCTCCGCTCTAACGATCTTCGACTGGCTTGCCAGCCGCAGCTCGTAAGAGCGAAGGCTGGATCCCCGCGTTCGCGAGGATGACGCTTGTGTGTGTGAGTTCGTCATTTTCTCCACGTATTTACACATTAAACCTGAAATGAAAGACATCTCCATCATGCACAACATACTCTTTTCCCTCAAGTCTAAGTTTTCCAGCGGCTTTCGCCCCCTGTTCTCCTTGACAGGATACGTAATCCTGATCGGAAATTGTTTCTGCGCAAATAAAGCCCCGCTCGAAATCGGTATGAATCTCGCCTGCAGCTTGGGGCGCTTTTGCCCCTTTATGAACTGTCCAGGCGCGGGCCTCTTTGGGTCCAATCGTAAAGAACGTAATCAGATTAAGAAGGGTGTATCCTTCGCGGATCACACGGGCAAGTCCCGTTTCACTTAGGCCAAGGCTTTGAAGAAACTCGGTTTTTTCCTCTTCCGAATCTAACGACGCAACTTCTGATTCAATGGCTGCAGAGATGAGGGTGACACGAGCGCCTTCTTCTTCTGCTCTTTTCTGGACCAATTGCGTAAATTTGTTGCCTTTCACTGCATCTTCTTCTGAGACATTACACACATAAAGGACAGGCTTTGTTGTGATGAGGCCTAAATGGGGGAGCTCTTTCTTTTCGTCTGCCGTACACTCAACGAAACGGGCTGGTTTGCCTTCTTTTAAAAGAACCAAAGCCTTTTCCATTAAGGGTTGTTGGATGATTGCTATGGGATCCTTAGTTCTGATCTTCTTGTCAAGCGCGGGTAATCGCTTTTCAAGGCTTTCCATATCAGCCAGCATGAGTTCAGTTTCAATAATGTCAATATCTCGAATGGGATTGATCTCCCCTTCCACATGAGTTATATCCTGGTTTTCAAAACATCTGACAACATGGACTATCGCATCGACTTCACGAATATGGCCAAGGAACTGATTGCCTAAGCCTTCTCCCTTACTCGCCCCTCTAACAAGGCCTGCAATATCAACGAAATCAAGCTGAGTTGGGATGATCTTCGCTGACGTAGCAATTTTGGCGAGCTCAAACAGTCTTTTGTCAGGAACGCCCACACGCCCAACGTTTGGCTCAATCGTACAAAACGGATAATTCGAGGCCTCCGCCGCTGCAGTTGCTGTGAGCGCATTAAAGAGCGTTGATTTGCCTACGTTAGGAAGACCGACGATACCACATTTAAATCCCATTTTATGTCTCCGATTTCTGTTGGGGGGGCGGAAGAAGTTGCATCACTTTAGCTGTATATTCATCCGGGTTATCTAAAAATAAAAGGTCTACTTCATCCGCTAAAAGGCTTAAGAGGGGATCAAGCCACACATGATCTTCCTTTGAAAAGTCAGAGAGAACGTGTGACGTTACGGCACCCTTGTGAAGGGGGCGCCCAATCCCTATTCTAACCCGCCAATACTGTTGGCCAATGTGAGCATCCATATCTCTCAGCCCATTATGGCCGGCGTGACCTCCGCCTTGTTTGACGCGAATTTTCCCAGGGGCTAAGTCTAAATCATCATGAAAGGTAATGATGTGTTCAGGCGGGATTTTATAGAAACGAGCCATTTCGGCAACGGGCTTTCCAGATCGATTCATATAGGCTAATGGCTTGAAAAGAAACACTTTTTCGCCGTCCACTTGGCCTTCTGTCAGAAGTCCTGAAAACTTGGCCTTTTCAGGGGGAAACCCATAACTTCTTCGGATCTCATCAATACACATAAACCCTACGTTATGGCGGTTTTTTGCGTATTCAAGCCCCGGGTTTCCAAGTCCCACGAAAAGATACATATCTTAGGGATAGAAGAGGATTTAAGCCTCTCCCCCTTCTTCTGGTGTTGCTCCTGCTTCACCTTCCTCAGCAGCTCCTTCTTCCGTCGCTTCTTCCTCTGTTTCCTTCATAATGGTTGGAGCCACGATATTGGCAATATCGTTATCCCTTTCAGGATGAGCAGCAACCACACCTTCAGGAAGGTTCAGGCTTGGGAGGTGGACTGTGTCATGGATTTCAAGACCTGTGAGGTCGATTTCAATTCCTGCAGGAATGTGGTCCATGTCCGCTAAGACTTCAAGGTTGTGAATGATGATGTTCAAGACACCACCTTTCTTGAGCCCTGGGGATTCCGTTTCATTAATGAATGAAATAGGAATGCTGACGTTGATCTTCTCGCCCTTCTGCAAGCGATAGAAATCAAGGTGAAGAGGACGGTCCGTTACGGGGTGGAACTGAACAGCTCGAGCAATAACCTTTTCCTTTTTCCCACTCAAGGGAACTTCAAAAATACGGGACATAAAACCCTTCTTATGGATTTCCTTGTCGAGTTGGATAGGTTCCAGTGAAAAATGTACAGGGGCTTCTGTTCCCCCATAGAGTACGGCAGGAATGCGGCCGGTGCGGCGGAGGGCCCGTGAAGAACCTTTGCCTGTTGTGTCCCTTAATTGGACTTCAAGTTGTGATGCTGCGCTCATAAATTAACTCCTTTAAACGATATTTGGATATAGTCATACACTAATCAAATAAAATTGAAACAGATTTTTCATGATTAATACGATCAATTGCCTCCCCAAACAAGGGGGCAAGAGGAATTTGACGTATTTTCTTGCATTTTTTTACGTTTTCGGTGGCTTGGATGCTGTCCGTTACGACAACTTCCAGAAGAGGTGAGGTTTCAATTCGCTCAAACGCTGGAGGGGAAAACACACCATGGGTCACATAAGCGCGGACAGAAAGGGCGCCGTTTTCCATTAAAGCGGTTGCTGCATTACACAGCGTTCCAGCAGAATCAATAATATCGTCAGTGATCAAACAGTGGAAACCTTGAACGTCTCCGATAACGTTCATAACTTCCGATTCACCTGGCTTTTCCCGTCTTTTATCAATGACCGCAAGACCACAAGGGATTCGTTTTGCGAGAGCGCGCGCTCTTACCACACCCCCCACATCCGGTGAAACCATAAGCAAATTGTCGTGGGGGAGAGTTTCAAGGATATCTTTACTAAACAGAGGAGTCACAAAGAGGTTGTCCACAGGGATATTAAAAAATCCCTGGATTTGCCCAGCATGTAAGTCCAACGTTAAGATACGATTCGCCCCTGCGGTTGTGAGAAGGTCTGCAACAAGCTTCGCAGAAATAGGTGTTCGCGGACCTGTCTTGCGATCTTGGCGCGCATATCCGAAGTAGGGCATGCAGGCGGTAATTCTTTTTGCAGACCCACGCTTTAAAGCATCAATCATCACGAGGAGCTCCATCAGATGATCGTTCGCAGGTTTACAGGTGGATTGAAGGACGAAGACATCTTCACCCCGCACATTCTCAAGTATCTCGAGGAAAATCTCATCATCAGCAAAATGACGATCAATAACTTTAGTGAGCGGTAAATTGAGGTATTGACCAATTCCTTCAGCGAGAGGACGGTTGCTATTACAGGCGATAAGTTTCATGGACTATTTTCACATAATTACGTTTGTCGAAACCTAGCAGGGACGGGGGAGTCTGTAAATGGGAATGTGGCTCCTTCACCTCTCCCCTTGTGGGAGAGGTCCCCCTATGGGGCGGGTAGGGGTACGCTGACACAGTTAAAAAACGATATTGTTGATTCAAGTTATCGATTTTAGAAAAAAATTCTTATTAACAAATAGGGGGTCTTAATGAATGTCCAAACCCCTCACCCGCCGCTGCGCGTCGACCTCTCCCACAAGGGGAGAGGTGAAACTCAATAAACCTGTTCTGCTTTTTCCCCCGCGAAAGCCGCCTCAATCTTCGCCGCTAAGATAAAGTCGCTTTCTGTGAGGCCATTTATTTTATGTGTCCAAATCTCGACCGCGCATAATCCCCAAGCTACACTTAAGTCAGGGTGATGTCCCTCTCTTTCAGCGATTTCAGCAATTTTATTGACGAAGCCAACGGGGCCCATAAAGTCCTTAAATTTGAATTGCTTATACACATGCCCCGCAGGGTTGATTTGCCAACTTCCTCCTAGCTCAGACAATAGTTTTTCAACAGTTGATTGATCCAAGGGAGGCGTTCCCCCTTGGCAAGGAACGCATGATTTATTGATGAGGCACGATTCCTCCATTTATAATCTCCCCTATTTAACAAAAGGACGAGCATCATAAAAAAGCTCAACTTTTTTGACTAAACCTTCGTCGAAAGTCATCAGCGCAGCAGATCTTACAGAACCAAAAGGTTCAGGAAAATCAACGGTGTAGGCAAACATGACTTGATCACCAGATCCGAAGATTGAGCGTATGCTTACGGTCTTGAGATTGTCCATAAAAAACTTTGTCTTTTCAAGATAGGCGTCTTTTCCTTTTGCCTCGCCTAAGGGAGCAATGAAATGAATGTCGGGATGGACATACTTTTCCAAGCTCGAAATATCCTTCTTTCCCATCAGCGTATAAAATGTTTCTGCAATTTCCATATTTGTTTGACTCATGAGTGTCTCCTTGAGCTTGATTTTTGTAATTCAATATAGTAAACTACATCGAATTTGAGGAATAAGGCCATGTCACAACTTAAAAAAAGAAAGTATAATTCAGAAGGAAGGCAAGCACAAGCGGCTCTTACAAGGCAGCGCATTCTTGAGGTTTCTCGCACGCTCTTTAAATCGGGTGGATTTGAATGCACAACAATTGAAAAGATAGCGAAGCACGCTAAAATTTCTTCCCCAACGGTATATACTATGTTTCTATCAAAGCGTGGTATTTTACGTGCTTTACTGGATGAAGCTCTGCCCTCTGCACACTTTGAGAATCTCCTAAAAGAGGTTTATTCTGAAAAATATCCAAAAAAGCGTTTGCAAATAAGTGCTAAGATCGCCCGGCAACTTTATGATGCAGAACGGGAGCAAATGGAGTTCTTACAGGGCGCTTCCGTTATTGCCCCTGAATTTAGAGAGATTGAAAATGAGAGAGAACGGCGCCGGTATGATCGCCAAGCAAAGACGATTAAGTTGATGGTGGAAGAGAAATCGCTCGCACCTGGTCTCAGTGAGTCTAAAGCACGCGACATCCTTTGGGCGTTAACAGGACGAGATATATACCGCATGCTCGTGTGTGAGCAATCCTGGACCTCAGATGAGTATGAGGGCTGGGTATCCCAACTGTTGATCCAGGATTTGATTCGTAAATCACCCCTTTGATTGGAGTTGTAGCTGTCTTGACCTAAAACCGACGATACAAATGATGACGGCTCCCATAACAGCACAAATGGGAATAAGGCTGAGGCCGTATTTATAAACCTCTAAGCTATAGTGCTTAATCCCATTATCACCCATGGCACCTGTCCAGTATAGGTCCATTATTTTCCCAATCAATGTATGGAAAAAGGATCCTCCCAGCATATTGATGCAATTCAGGAAGGCAACAGTTACACCGAGGTATTGGGTTGAGACAAGCTCAGAGCCTGCCGCAAAGACGATGACTTGATAGCAGCAGAGAACCCCTATGGAGAAGAGCAAGCCTGCGATGAGCCACCAGCTATAAATGGGGCTCAAGAACAGCAATACAAAGGCAAGGGCCATACCTAGTCCGCTAAGGGCGATGACTGGGTAGGTGCCAATTCGCTTAGCCGCAAAAGCAAGCAGGGGCCCACCAATAAGCATTCCATAAAAAATGAAGGAAACCATTCCGGCTGCATCACTTTTGGCAAGATGATACGCTGCCATGAGATAGGGCACTCCCCACACATCAGCGAATCCTTCGAGAGAGCCAACCATAAGTAAGTTTGCAAGAGCAAGTAACCAGATTGATCGAGAAGAGAGAAGACTTCCAAAATCTCGCAATTTGAGGGGAGGGGCTTTTGGTGTTGACCCTTCTTTTGGCGATCTTAAGATCAGATACGTTGCACACCCAATACCAATTGAGATGAGCCCTAGAGCCAGAGCAACGGTTTGCCAACTATAGGCTTCGATCAATAAGCTAACAGGCTTTCCCCCATAGACCGCTCCCATAAGACCAAACGTGAAGGAAAAGCCGATCATTCGTGCATAGCTTTCTTTGGAAAACCATTCCGAGATCACTTTAGAGGTTGCGAGAAAGCCGACGGCTGATCCAGCACCGATCAAAAATCGACTGAGCAGTGCAAGCCCAAAATGATCAGAATAGGTAAAGAGGATCGTTGCAAGTCCACAGAGGACTGCAAACAAGAACACAATCAGTCGAGCCCCGAATCGATCGAGGAATATAGCAATGGGAATTTGCATGCCAGCGTATCCATAATAATAACAGGCTGCCATGAGCCCAAAGGAAGTTGCATCAATGGAAAATTGTTCCATAATTTGGTGCATCATCAGGCCTGGCCATAGTCTTAATA
>JABDDK010000006.1:185-51206 GCA_013287665.1 Alphaproteobacteria bacterium | reverse complement strand
CAAATGGGTGAGATTGATCGTGCCTTAGGAACAGAGGGAACCGCCGACCTAATCAAGCAAGTTGCGGCTGGGTTAAAAACCGTTGTGGGTGATAAGGCCATTTTAGGGCACTTTCAACCTCAACGATTTGCCCTTATTGTTCCCGATGAAAATAACGTTCAAGCGATTCTAGATAAATGTACGCCTCTTTCGGAGGCCACTTATCATGTGGGAAGTATCCCTCTCTTTGTTGAAATGCGCTTTGGGATTTCTCGGTATCCTTATGACGACAGAGATTTAAGCAATCTTACGCGTAAAGCTCAAATTGCTATAAATATTCCTAGGAATCAAACAGAGCGTATCAGTCACTTTGATAAAGAATCAGATGATGCCTCTGAGAAAAACCTGATGATCCTTCATCAACTCAAAAAGGCCATTGATAACAAGTCATTGATTCTTGAATATCAGCCTAAACTGTACATCCAAACGGATACGGTTATGGGTTTTGAGTCACTCGTTCGTTGGGTTGATCCCCTTCTTGGGACAGTAAATCCTATGGATTTTATTCCGCTTGCCGAAGATACGCTTTTGATCAATCCCCTTACGAAGTGGCTTTTAGAATCGGCTGTCATTCAATTAGCTGAGTGGAAAAAGCAGGGAATCATTGTACCCGTAAGCGTTAATTTTTCGAATAAAAACTTTCATGATCCAGCTCTGATGGGGAGCATTAGTGAGCTTCTGAACAAGTATAAGATTCCGCCACATTTTCTTGAAATAGAAGTCACTGAAACGTCTGTTGCTTCCAGTCTTACCCATCTTTCTAAAGTGTTAGAAGATTTGAAAGAAGTGGGCGTTCGAGTGGCTATTGATGACTTTGGAACAGGACAAGCGTCACAACAATACCTCTTTGAGCTTCCTATTGACGTTATTAAGCTCGATAAGGTTTTCGTGCAGTCCATTTCCCACAATCCTGCGGCGGCTGCTATTGTAAAGAATGCAATCTCCCTTGCCCACGACTTGAAGATGGAAGTGATTGCAGAAGGTGTTGAAACTCATAACCAGTATAATCTCTTAAAAGAATGGGGATGTGACGCCGTTCAAGGATTCCTCGTCAGCCGTTCCATGAAGCCAGATGCCGCCACTCAGTGGTTAAAAAAGAGAGAAGCGAGTAACGTTGTCCTTCTCAACAGCGATCAGTAAACTATCATAAATTTCACTTGAATCCCTAAAATTTTATATATATGCTTCATCATATCTGGTAATTGCCCCTGATTTCGGTGCAATTTCTAAAGTCCTTTTCTAAAGACTTAAAACTTCATCAAAAAGAGGAGAACCCCATGATGATTCATGCGAAAGCGCGACCGCTTATTTCAAAACTGTCTATTCCATCCCCCATCAAGAAATACTTTATGCACCAGGATTGGGAGATTGATTTGAGTAACAATACAAATCCTTATGTGGGAAGCTTGGCCAATTATCCGGACATTTGTCAAAATCACCTCAAGGATATTTATATAAGCACCATTCTCTCCCTCAAACCCTCCCCTAAAACGAAGCCAAAAATAACAAGAGATAATGTTTTATTTACCGTTGGATCAATGGAAGGATTGGACTTGATGATTCGAACGTTCGCTGAGCCCAACACGGATGTAATTTGTCTTACATCGCCCACCTTCTCAGCCTATGAACACTGGGCCTTGATTCACAATTTAACCGTAAAGCACGTACCTCTTTTGGGTGAGAACTTGAATCATCTCTTCATCAAAGCTATCGTGGATATCAATCCAAAAATGATTTTCTTATGTGATCCCAATAACCCAGTTGGCTCAAAGCTCGATGTCAGTATAATCCCCCAACTTTGTGAATCCATTGAGGGATTCGTTGTGGTTGATGAAGCCTATATTGAATTTTCAGATCATCCATCCTCCCTCTATTATCTCAAGCGGTATAAGAACTTGATCATTTTACGAACCTTTTCAAAGGCGTGGGGAATGGCTGGTGTGCGGTGCGGCGCCATTCTTGCAGATAAGCTTGTGATTAATGCCCTACGGTATGTCCAATTGCCCTTTGGTTTATCGACGCAAGCCCAAGAAACCGTAAAGGAAAGCTTACTCAACCCCGATAAAATCTTTGATTCTTGGGCGAGGATAAAGATGAATCGTGACACCTTGGTTTCTGAACTTTCAAAGTTAAAGGCTGTTAAGAAAATCTATAAAAGTGAAACGAACTTTATCATGCCTATTTTCAATGATTTTGTAGCCGTTTTAGAGCGTTTAAAAGCCCATAAAATCAATGTGTTGAATTGCTCTGGCACGATCGAAAATTCCCTACGTGTGTCGATTGGAAATGAGCAACAGAACAGGAAATTCTTGGAGGCGATAAAGGAGGCGTCTGGGGAGTGAATATTTTTCTAAGAACAAGGCGCGACTTCGTCACCTCTCCCCTTATATCTTGTGGGAGAGGTGAAGACGCTTAGGTTCTCCACTTAATATTGCACCCAATACTCGGTTTCTGATTTTCTGACACGGGCCTCCCTGCAAGGACGGCATCCAAGGCCTCACTCAGATCATGTCCCGTAACAGGAATATCACTTCTAGGACGTGAGTCATCAAACTGGCCGCGGTAAACACACTTGAGATCCTTATCAAAAACGAAGAAGTCTGGTGTGCAGGCGGCATGGTAAGCCTTGGCTACACTTTGCGTTTCATCAAAAAGATAAGGAAAGCCCAGACCTTCAGCCACCGTTTTCATATGTTCAGGGGAATCATCAGGATAGGTTTCCACATCATTTGAGTTTATGGCTACAAAGCTAATCCCTTTACGAATATATTTATCCGCCACCTCAATGAGACCAGGTAAAATATGTTTCACGAAAGGACAATGATTACACATAAAAACGATGACCGTTGCCTTATCGGACTTTCTATCCTCAAGCGTCACAAGTTTTCCCCTCAATACGTCAATAAGTTCAAAATTCGGTGCTTTTGTCTGGAGCGGGATCATCGTTGAGGGTGTGACTGCCATATTATTCCTTTACTGTTATAGACTGTAAAAATAACATTGATAGCCATGAAAATCTACTCTGTTACCCTGATATTTAAAAGTACATGCTCGCTCTTCATCGTAAATGAATTTTTTAAATAATGCAAATATTCATCATAATTTAACAAATATTAACCATTTGTTAACTACTTCATGACACACTAAAAGTAAGAGGGTCTCTTGTTCCTGTAAGGCAACCCTGTCATAAGACCCTCGGATGACGTGGTTGCGTTTGTAGGGGGTTAATATGCGCGTTCATTCCACTCCTGACTTGTTACTCGAACTTCAAGGTTTCCGATTAACGACAGCCGAGATCCTTTATCGGATTCCAGATTATCCTGAACTGATTCAAAGCTATATCTGGCAAGAATTTGATATTTCTCCAGCTTTTCCACGTTTGCATGCCTTTTTAGAGTATTGGGAACGCAATCTCGAGGGAAAATTATATAGTGTCAAAGTGGCTCAGTCGGAAGTCATTGGAATTCCAGAAGCTCGTTACGTTGCAGAACAATATACATTGCATTAATCTTCTCGCTTAAGCGTGTTGACAAACTGTGCCAGTCCCAGTTGACGGCGTCTTTTTAAACGTTCAGCTTGAATAATAGACCTCACCGCATGAATACTATCTTCAAGTGCATTATTAATAATGATGTAATCATATTCTGCCCAGTGGCTCATCTCATTCGACGCTTTGCTCATGCGTATAAGGATAGTTTCCTCAGGATCTTCTGCGCGCCTTCGCAGGCGATCTTCCAAAGCCCCCATTGTGGGGGGCAAGAGAAACACGCTCACTAAATCTCCGGTCGAAATTTGTTTAAGTTGTTGTGTTCCTTGCCAATCAATATCAAAGAGAGCATCAATTCCCGAAGCCAGATGACCTTCAATGGATGATTTGGGCGTCCCGTAATGATAACCATAAACGTAAGCATGCTCTAAGAATTCATTGCGCTCTACCATAGCATCAAAGGTAGGGACATCCACAAAATGGTAATCTCTCCCTTCGACTTCAGAGGGACGTTTAGGCCGTGTTGTCACGGAAATCGAAAGCTCAAGGTCAGTCTCTTGAGTTAAGACTTCTCTGGAAATCGTTGTTTTTCCAACGCCTGAGGGGGAGGATAATACGAGCATAAAGCCACGACGGGACACGAAAGGGTTTTGAGGAATGTGCATGATGCTTTTCTTACTTCTATATGCTATAAAATTATAATGAGGAGCCTATGACGACAGTACGAATTTATCAACCATCAAAATCAGCAATGCAAGCCGGCCTTGCAAAAACAGGTGAGTGGGTGCTTGAGTTTGACACACATGATCCCTTATTGGCCGAGCCTCTTATGGGATGGGTTAGCTCTCGGGATACAAATGAACAACTCCATCTTACCTTTCCTTCCCTGTCTGAAGCGCTTGATTTCGTTAATTCAAAAGGATATCGCTATCATGTGATGAATCCAACACTCCACGAGATCTTTCCCAAGAGTTATGGCGTCAATTTTACGAACCCACGTATCAGAGGCAGCTAAATAGACTTGCGTCTTGAAAAGATCAAGGCTATATCAGTTCACTGAAGAGGGCGTATAGCTCAGCGGGAGAGCGCTACGTTGACATCGTAGAGGTCACAGGTTCAATCCCTGTTACGCCCACCAGCCTTCGCCCTTTGGGCTTCGGCTGGCAAGCCAGCCGGAGTCCATTTAGGGCGGAGGCTGCGCGCCATAGCTACGAAGTAGCGACGGCGGGCTGGTGCACACAAAAAAATACGTCATTGCGAGCGAAGCGAAGCAATCCAGTGCCGCAGCGTTTCTCGATCGCTTTGCGATCGACTCTATAACCCAGGGATTGCCACGCCCCTTTCAGGGGCTCGCAATGACGTCTATTCTTATGTATTTATCCAGCACTGATCCATCCTCCACCCAAAACTCTCTCGCCACTGTAAAACACACAAGCTTGCCCAGCAGCGACGCCGTACTCAGGGGAATGGAATAGCACCTTCGCTCGGTTTCCCGTCTCCAGGGTCACAGTGGCTGGCACTGAGGGCCGTGTTGAGCGAACTTTGACCTCACAGTGAAGAGGACCGTCGGGAATATCTCCTAACCAATTCAGTTCTTTAACTTCAATATCAGTGCGAGCTAAGGCCTCATAGGGACCCACAATCACTTGGTGATTTGCAGGGTTCAGTCGAATCACATAGAGAGCCTCAGCTCCCCCAATCCCCAGACCTTTACGTTGACCAATCGTATAGTTAATGATGCCCTTATGACGGCCTAAAACCCGGCCATCAATATGAAGGATATCTCCTTCTTCAAGCGCACCGGGGCGAAGCTTTTCAAGAACACTCACATAAGATCCATTGGGTACAAAGCAGATATCCTGACTATCCGGCTTATCAGCAACCTCAAGCCCAAAACGGAGGGCGTGCTCTCGGGTGACAGATTTCGGCATACCACCGAGTGGAAACCTCAGGAAATCCAACTGAGCTTGGGTTGTTGCAAATAAAAAATAAGACTGATCTTTCGTTGGGTCAAATGACCGGTGAAGCTCTGCCCCTGTCTCAGCCCCAACGCGCTGGACATAGTGACCGGTGACGAGCGCTTTTGCCCCCAGATCACGGGCTGTTGTTAGAAGATCCTTAAACTTCACCTGTTGATTACACCGTACGCAAGGAATGGGGGTTTCCCCCCTCAAATAACTATCCGCGAAATCTTCAATAACCGCTTCGCTAAACCGAGATTCATAATCAAGCACATAATGAGGAATGCCCAATTTATCGCACACACGACGGGCATCATAAATGTCTTGCCCCGCACAGCAGGCACCCTTCTTCGCCGCTGCCGCCCCTTGATCATAAAGCTGTAGCGTCATCCCTATGACGTCATACCCTTCTTCGACCATCAAAGCAGCCGCAACCGAGCTGTCAACGCCCCCTGACATGGCGACAACAATTCGCGTTCCTTTGTCTAGTCCTATACTATTCATTTTATCCAACATTAATTTGTGGCATTTATGCCACGCCGATGACGCAGGAGCAAGCCTTAACTCCCGTAGATGTCGTATCCTCCGGGAAGAGCCCTGCGTGCCTTGACAAGCGTATCCGGACTTAACGAGACTGCATTACAAAAATCAAGGAGGACTGTATCATCTCCAAGGATTACATCTAATACGCCGCCTAAGAGTTGCGGATCATTAAACCGTTTCTTGAGCTCATCTGCTGTAAGACCACTGTTCGTTAAGAATTGCTCCAGCAGGTCTTCATCTTTTACAAGAAAAGAGAGCGCTTGTAGTGCAATTGTTTCTGCTTGTTCTTTTTCCATCCCTATTCCTCTTTATCCTGCATCAGCATCGCTCGAGCCGCCTCCAAGCACCTCTCAAATGCTTTTTGAACACGATGCTCACTCATATCCACCTTTGCTGTTTTTAAATCCTTAAGGACTTTACTAAAAACAGTATCAGTATGACTTTTTTGAAGGCCCGCGACAATAACTTCGTCTATGTAACTGTCAGCCTTTTCACCCGTATACCCTAAAAGCTCAGCAGCCCACAGGCCAAATAAACGGTTTCGTCTTGCGTTGATCTTAAAAGTCAGCTCTTCATCATGGAGATATTTAGCCTCATATGCTTTTTCGCGGTTATTAAAACCCCCATTTGACGAATCAACCATGCCCCTGATTCTCTTGATTATTATTATTTTGTCTGTGCATTCTACATGACTTGCCTGTAGGATCAAACCAAAGAAATACGAATAACGAAGGTTTAACCCGATGTCACCCCAAGACGAGTTTGATTTTGGATTTAGAAAGGTTTCGGCGACTCAAAAGACAGAAGACGTCGCCGAAGTTTTTGAGCGCGTTGCTTCCCGCTATGATCTGATGAATGATATGATGAGCCTTGGCATTCATCGATTGTGGAAGGCTTGGTTTGTAGATAGCCTTCCCCTTCGCCAGGAGGGAGTTTATCTCGATATGGCCTCGGGCACCGGCGACATCATTCATGGGATTCACGAACGCCTCACACGCTTTGGGTTTAAGAGCGACCTCATTGCCACTGATATTAATCCTGCAATGATAAACGTTGGCAAAAAGCGTCACCCAAATTTAACGTGGATGTGTGCCAACGCCGAAAGCTTACCCCTCCAAGATAACTCGGTTGATGTGGCAACCATTGCTTTTGGGTTGAGGAATGTAACCCATAAGGAAAAGGCGATTGCGGAGGTGTTTCGGGTTCTCAAACCAGGCGGACTATTTGCTTGCCTTGAATTTAGCCAAGTAAAAGCGCCACTCCAAAAACTGTATGACCTTTATTCTTTCCAGATCATTCCTCGCCTTGGGCAGTTGATCGCAAAAGATCGAGACTCCTATCAATATTTAAGTGAGAGTATTCGGACATTTCTAACCCGTGAAGAGCTGCTGGCCTTGATGAAAAAGGTGGGATTTGAGAAAGCCTCATATGATACCTACACGGGAGGTGTTGTCGCCCTGCATCGAGGGTATAAAATTTAAGATTGCGAGCACTGCTAATATCAGTCATTATATTGCCAGAAATCAATTTGGTTGTAAGGGGACAGTATGAGCGTACAACAAAACTATAAACCCAGTGAAAATGAAACCTACATGAATCCAGATCAGCTTGCCTATTTTAGGGGAAAACTGCTCAAATGGCGTGAAGATCTTCAGAAGGAAACGGCTGAAACCCTGCATCATATGCAAGAGGAATCCTTAAGCGAACCTGATGTTAATGACAGAGCATCAACTGAAACAGATCGGTCACTCGAACTTAGAACACGGGACCGGGAGCGGAAGTTAATCCTCAAGATTAATCTAGCTCTCGAGCGGATTGACGATGGGACGTATGGGTTTTGCGAAGAAACAGGCGTTCCTATTGGTGTTGCGCGTCTCGATGCCCGCCCCATTGCGACCTTATGTCTAGAAGCACAAGAACGCCACGAGCGCCTTGAGAAGACGTATCGGGAAGAGTAATGTTGTTCACCTCTCCCCTTGTGGGAGAGGTCGACCCATAGGGTCGGGTGAGGGGTATTTGCCACGAGAGAAAACTGGTTACTAAGCTCGATAGAGGACAGCATGCAGATCAAGAGTTTTAGAATAATTACCATACAAAGGTTATCCGTTTTTGGAATAATGATGCGTTGAATAACATAGAGGGAGTCTTGGAGATGATTTAAAGACCCCTCACCCGCCGCTACGCGTCGACCTCTCCCACAAGGGGAGAGGTAATGGTGCCTCACAAATTTCATGAGTACACCTATGTCTCCTTGACGTCACTCACCTCCCGGACTATCTTGCTCACGTAATTACGGGGGTTCTTTATGAATCTTTATCGATCTATTGCAACCGTTGGGGGTTTTACACTTGCCAGTCGTTTAACGGGCTTTGTTCGGGATGCCCTTATCGCAGGGATTCTTGGTGTGAGCGGCCTTACGGATGCTTTTTTTGTCGCCTTTAAGTTACCGAATTTCTTCCGTCGCTTTTTTGCTGAAGGGGCCTTTAATGCCGCCTTCATTCCTCTCTTCTCAGGAATTCTCGTCTCTTCCGGGCCTACGGCGGCTCGTCTCTATGGGGAGAAAATCTTTGCTCTTCTTCTCTTCACGCTCACGGGGTTTGTGCTTCTGTTTGAGAATTTCATGCCCGTTGCTGTTTATCTTTTTGCACCCGGATTTGAAGCCACACCTGAACGTTTTGACTTGGCTGTTACCCTCTCGCGCATCACATTTCCTTATATTCTCTTTATCTCCCTTGCGTCTCTCTTAGGGGGTATTCTCAATTCCATGGGCAAATTTGCAGCCCCCGCAGGCACTCCCATCATTTTGAATTTGACCATGATCGCAGCGCTGCTCATGGCCTTATTTGAATACGCTTCTCCTGGGCAAGGGCTGGCGTGGGCTGTGTTTATTGCGGGCATTTTACAACTCGGGTGGCTCTGGCTTTCCTGCCATTTTCAAGGGATGGGAATTCGGCCAGCGCTTCCGGAACTTTCGCCTCAAACTAAGTCATTGATAAAATTAGGTATTCCTGGCGCTATTAGTGCAGGTGTCATTCAGGTGAATCTCTTCATGGATATGATTTTTGCGTCTTGGTTACCAACGGGATCTGTATCTTATTTGTTTTATGCGGATCGCCTGAATCAACTCCCCTTAGGTGTTATTGGAATTTCTGTGAGTACAGCCCTTCTGCCGGCTCTCTCGAAGCACATTAAGGCAGGGGAACATGCGGCAGCTCAGCACACCCAAAATCGAGCGCTTGAATTTGCCCTTGCCATTACGTTGCCTGCGGCTGTTGGCCTCATCATTTTGGGAGGACCCCTCGTTGCCCTCCTCTTTGAGAGGGGAGCTTTTACAAGTGATGATGCTCTTGCTACAGGATATACCTTATCCGCCTTTGCTGCAGGCCTTCCGGCTTATGTGCTTGTTAAGATTTTAAGCACTCAATTCTTTGCGCGCCAAGATACGAAAACACCTATGAAAGTGGCGATGGCTGCTGTGGGTTTAAACTTTATCTTAAATTGCCTTCTCATTGGTCCTTTTTCCTATGTGGGACTCGCATTGTCCACAGCTATCGCAGCTTGGTTTAATGCGATCTGTTTGGGCAGTATTCTCTATGTGAAACAGTGGATCGTTATGGATACACGCCTCAAATCCATTCTTCCTCGTCTTGTTGTGTCGTCACTCCTCATGGGAGGAGTTTGTCATGGCTTTCAAGTCTTCACCCCCTTTCCAGAAGAGATTCACCTGCGTGTGGGCCTCGTGAGCTTATGGATTGCGGGTGGCTTTATGGCTTATGTGATGACGGCGCGGCTTATTGGGGCTTTCCATTTTCGGGATCTTCAAAAGGCGATGAAGAATCAGTTCTTATCGTGAAAATGAATCAAACACTGGCGTCGTCCTCGCGAACGCGGGGATCCAGGACAATAATTTATTGCGTAAGCAATGTAAAATTGTTAATTCTTGTTGAGAAATTCTTACATTCCTATCGGAATGGATTAAATGTACTGGATCCCCGCTTTCGCGAGGACGACGCCAGTGCAGAGGTACTGGGTATTTGAACATGAATCTTATGCGATCTATTACAACGGTTGGCGGCTATACCATTGGAAGCCGTATGATTGGATTTGTGCGTGAGATTCTGACAGCGTCCTTCTTAGGGGCAGGACCTGCTGCAGATGCGCTGGTTATCGCCATGAAACTTCCGTCTTTCTTTCGTCGCCTTTTTGCTGAAGGGGCGTTTAATGCGTCATTCGTGCCCTTGTTTGCAGGTCTCTTGGCTACAAAAGGGAAAGAGGAAGCCCGCACGTTTGCAGAGCAAATCTTGACGATTTGGGTCGGCGTTCTTTTTCTTCTTACGATCGTGGTCGAACTTTTCCTACCCCAGATCATGACCTATCTTCTCCCTGGCTTTCAATCAACACCAGAGCGCTTGTATTATGCGATCGAGTTTAGTCGTATTACGTTCCCTTTTATCTTTTTTATCTCTCTGACAGCCCTTTACAGCGGCATTCTTAATTCACTCGATAAATTTGCAGTCGTTGCCTCATCTCCCATGATTGGGAACATGATCATAATTGCGATTGTCATGTGTTTTTATAATCAATTTGAATCCTCTGGTTATGCTTTTTCATGGGGCATTTTAGCGTGTGGGATCTTGCAGTTCCTTTGGGTATGGATCCCCGCTCTCAGGCAGGGCGTTGGCCTTCGTTTAGTAAAGCCAAAGTTTGATGGGAATGTTAAGAAATTTTTTAAAGTTCTCGCCCCCGCCGCCTTCGGGTCTGGTGTTGTGCAAATCAATCTATTTGTGGGCGCATTTATCGCATCCTGGCTTCCAACGGGTGCTATTTCCTACCTCAATTATGCTGATCGATTGAATCAATTGCCTTTAAGTGTCATCGGTGTGGCCGTGAGCACGGCGCTCCTTCCGATCCTTTCGCGGCAAATTCGAGCAGGATCTTGGGAAAAGGCCCACGAAACTCAGGGCCAAGCCCTTGAATTTTCAATGCTCTTAACATTGCCGGCGGCCCTTGCTCTGGGCTTTCTTGCTGAACCCTTTGTCATGATGGTGTTTGAAAGAGGAGCCTTTTCCGCAAAAGACACAATGGCAACATCCATGACCCTTCAAGCTTTGGCGTGTGGTTTGCCTGCCTACGTTTTGATTAAGGTCTTTAGCTCAAGCTTCTTTGCCCGTCAGAATACGTTAACGCCTGTGTATACAGCCTGTGCTGGCGTTCTTGTTGATATTGGCCTGAGCCTTGCCTTAATGGGAACCTTCCAACAAGTCGGCATCGCCTTTGCAACAGCAGGAGCCGCTTGGGTCAATGCGCTCTGGCTTGGATATATCTTATGGCGTCAAGGGTACTTGCGATTTGAGGTTCGGATTAAGAAGTTTGCTTTCCGCATCGCCTTTACATGTGTAGGAACTGTTGTTCTTTTAAAGGGTTTACTATCCCTTATTCACCCTTTGCTTGCACGAGGAGAACTGGTGAGAGATCTCTCCGTTGTGGGACTTGTTGTATTAGGTCTTCTTGGCTTTTTCATCCTTTCCCATATTCTGGGAGCCTTTCGTTTTAATGATTTTAAACTCATGTTTTCAGCGAGGACATAATGGGACGTATTTTTTCAGGCATACAAGCAACGGGAAATTTCCATATTGGCAATTACTTAGGCGCCCTTCGCAATTGGGTTAAACTTCAGGATTCGTTTGAGAGTATCTTCTGTATTGTCGATCTCCATTCTTTAACGACACTTCCCAGTCCAGAAAACATGAAAACATGGATTCGTGAAGTGGCAGCTTCTTATATTGCTGCTGGAATTAATCCTGAAAAATCAATCGTCTTTCCGCAAAGTGCTGTCTCAGCTCACTGTGAACTGGGGTGGATTTTTAGTTGTCTCACGCCCCTTGGATGGCTCAATCGGATGACGCAGTTTAAGGAAAAAGCTGGAAAGCATAAAGAAGACGCCAATCTTGGGCTCTATGCTTACCCCGTTCTGATGGCAGCAGATATCTTAGCTTATAAGGCATCCCACGTCCCCGTTGGAGAAGATCAAAAACAGCATCTTGAATTGGCACGCGATATTGCGGGCGCATTCAACCGTCAGTATGGGGTTGAGTATTTTGAGCTCCCCGAACCCTATATCTTAAAAACAGCCTCCCGCATTATGAGCTTACGGGATGGAACCTCCAAAATGAGCAAAACTGATCCTTCCGACTATAGCCGTATACAATTTACGGATGATCCGGATGCGGTTGCGCTCAAGATAAGGAAAGCAAAGACGGATGCAGATCCGATTCAAGCAACGCCTGATGCAATGAAAGATCGCCCGGAAGCCCTGAACTTGCTCGGTATTTATGCAGCCTTTGCAGATATGACCGTTGAAGAGGCTTGTCTTAAATTTGAAGGATCTACATTTGCCCCGTTTAAAAAAGAGCTGACAGATCAGATCGTTGCAACCATGGAACCCATCCGTTTGAAGATGATCAGTCTTTTAAAGGACCCCTCTGAAATTGATGCCATCCTTAAAAAAGGGTCAGACAGAGCGAATGAGATCGCCATCAAAAACATGAACGAGATTAAGGAAATCGTTGGGTTTCTAAGGGTGTGATGCCATGAAACGCCTCTTCGATTTCAGTGTTGCTTTACTTTCGTTACTTATCCTGCTCCCTCTGATCGTTATCATAAGCCTTGCTATTAAACTAACCTCCCCTGGCCCTATCCTCTATTGGTCAGACCGGGTGGGGAGAAATAACGTCTTATTTAAAATGCCTAAATTTCGAACCATGCGCATTGATACCCCCGCATTGCCTACACATTTACTCACAAATCCAGAGGCTTACTTAACACCTATCGGCCCCTTTTTAAGACGGACATCCCTTGATGAAATTCCTCAACTATTCTCAATTCTAAAAGGGGATATGAGCTTTGTTGGACCACGACCAGCCTTGTTTAATCAGGATGATTTGGTGGTATTAAGAACGGAATCCGGGATTCATTTGCTCACACCAGGACTTACGGGCTGGGCACAAATTAATGGGCGGGATTCACTGCCGATCCCCGATAAAGTTCTTCTGGATAAAGAGTATTTAGAAAGACAGAGCTTTCTTTTTGATATGTATATTTTCGCGAGGACTTGTAAGAAGATCCTCTTTGAAAAGGACGTAAGCCATTAAGCTTACTGAATCTTCTTCACAATCACAGAACAGTCAGACGCCAATTTAAGATCGTATTTCGTCCCTTCACTCAATTTAACCACAGTTTCCCCCGTCCCACGACAAGATGAGCTTGTTGGGAAATCCTTGTTATTAATGGTGAGTGTGACATCAGCCATGGCTGAAGAAAGAGTGAGTAACCCGAGGGCTATGGTCAATACGAAGTACTTCATTGAATGTCTCCCAAATCTTTTGTTCATGAGAGTGAGGATATAGGATAAGTGTGAAGAAATTGTTAAGGAGAAGATTTATAAAGCAAGGAGAGCAGCGTGTTGTTCAGGAAAGAGTGCAGCTGCTGCATACAGAGGATAAGAGTGAATATCATCTACGATGGAATAATTATGGTTAGAAAACCGAATTCCATAGGGTGACTTAGGATGTGTCTCTTGAAAGACTCTCATGCTTTTTAAACTGCCCCCTTTATCACTCTTGACTTCAATAGGTAGAATTTCTCGACCCGCGGCGATGACATAATCAACTTCTGCTGAGCTGCTACGCTCTTCACGGTGCCAATAAAACAATTCTCCAGGAGTTGTAGGATTTTGATAACAAAGGAGCTCTTGGCCAATGAATGCTTCAATAACGGGTCCTTTATTAATGGCTGCTTCTTTGGGATTTAAAATCCATTCTCTTTGATCACTATTCAAGAGCCTTTGACTTAAGGCAAAATCCACTAATATGAGCTTAAATTTATCGAGATCACTTTGGGCGGCAAGGGGAAGTCCTTGGGCGGACGTGTGAACTATTTTTTGTATAATCATAGCTTTATCAAGCAAATCTAAAGCGGGAATGATTTCACGTTTGCGGTATTCACCTTTGATAGCATTCGTTTTAAATCGCTGTCCTAAAATGTAAGGGATATGTTTAAAAACGACATCGACTGTCGAAATCTGAGTTTTACGTGTATATTTCGGAATATCTTGAATATAGCTATTTACAATATTTTGTTGTGCCGCAAGGACAGAATTAATGTCTTGATCATTGATCCAGAGTTGAATGATCTCAGGCATTCCACCGGTTGCTAAGTACTCTCCTAATAACCTGGTAATCTTTTGGTGAATGCTCTCAAGTAAAGGGTCGGCTGCCTTTTGATTTAATATAACTTCTGCTAAGCCTCGGTTATCCGATGCACAGAGAAACTCAATAAATGACATAGGACGCATAAAGAGGAATTCAACCCGCCCTACAGGAATTCCAACCTGATCAATTGCAAAATCTAATAAGGAACCTGCCGCAATAACGTGTAAATCTGGTAGCTCTTCATATAAATACCGAAGTGCGAGAAGAGCTTTCGGTTGTTCCTGAATCTCATCCAGAAATAACAAAGTCTTACCAGGCGTAATCGTTTGTTGGGTTAAAAGGCCCAAATCACGGATAATTCTCTGAGGTGATAAGTCAGCCTCAAAAACAGATTTTGTAGAGGGTGTACTCTCAAAGTTTATTTCAACGAAGTTGTCGAAGGACCCACCAAAACGTCGAATCGCATGGGTTTTTCCCACTTGTCGAGCTCCTCTAAGGATAAGTGGTTTTCTTGTGGTTTTGTCTTTCCAATTCGCAAGATAAAAGTCTATGCTACGCTTCATATTTTTTCACTTTTGGTCGTAATTCAAGGATACTTTACTACATTTTTGGTCAAAAATCAAGGATACTTGAAGGTACTTTTGGTCGTTTTTCAAGGTAAAATGGATTCGCTTTTGGTCGAAAATCAAGGATGAGGAATGATCATGTATTACGAACTTGACCCCGGAACCCGGTAAAGCTACTGTCTCAGCAAACGTTTACTTAGGCTATTCATCATATGAAGACCGACTTTCAAACTGTCATTTTAAAGCTCCAGGAATTTTGGGCACAGCAGGGCTGTGTCATTCTACAGCCCTATGATGCGGAAGTTGGTGCTGGAACATTCCATCCCGCGACGACATTGAGGGCTCTTGGTCCAAAGCCTTGGAAAGCTGCCTATGTTCAGCCTTCACGACGGCCGGCGGACGGCCGTTATGGTGAGAACCCGAATCGGCTCTATCGTCATCATCAATATCAAGTCATTCTGAAACCTTCTCCTCCCGATGTGCAGGATATTTATCTTGAGAGTTTAAAGTATATTGGGTTGGATCCCAGTCTGCATGACCTTCGGTTTGTGGAAGATGATTGGGAAAGTCCGACCTTAGGGGCTTCGGGACTGGGATGGGAAGTCTGGGGGGATGGTCAGGAAGTGACACAATTCACCTATTTTCAGCAAGTCGGGGGATTTCCTTGTGAGCCTGTATGTGCTGAACTCACCTATGGGTTAGAGCGCCTTGTCCAGGTTTTGCAAGGTATTGAGAATGTTTATGATCTCGATTGGAATGGGGCTGAAGGGGACGCGCGGATGACCTACGGTGATGTTGCGCATCAAATGGAGAAAGAATTTTCAGCCTACAGTTTTGAGGAAGTCGATGCGTCCATGATCTTTCGGCATTTTGAGGATGCTGAAGCCATGAGTCGCCATCTCGCCCTGAAAAAGCTCGTTCTTCCGGCCTATGAACATTGCCTTAAAGCGAGCCATCTCTTTAATCTTTTGGATGCACGAGGGGTCATTAGTGTGACAGAGCGGGCGAATTATATCGGACGAGTGCGCGCATTGGCACGCCAGTGTTGTGAGCTGTGGATGGAGAATGCCCATGACTGAGTGGTTGTTTGAGATCTTCTCGGAAGAGATTCCCTCCCGTATGCAACAGGATGCAGCGGGTCAGCTTAAGACTTTAGCGGAAAAGGCTTTTCAAGAAGAAGGCTTGGTGTATGAGCGGATCAGAACATTTGTTACCCCGCGACGATTGACGTTAGTTGTAGACGGACTTCCCTTGCAAACGATTGAAAAGATTGAAGAAAAAAAAGGTCCTCGTACGGATGCCCCGCCAGCCGCTTTGGAAGGTTTTTTGAAAACCAATGGTGTCAAGCGTGAGGACTGTGAAGTCCGAGAAACCCCAAAAGGGTCGTTCCTGTTTGTCATTGTGAAGCAACCAGGCAAGCCTATACAAGAGATTCTCTCCACCCTTTCTCAGTCCTTTTTAGAGCAGTTTCGGTGGGCGAAATCGATGCGGTGGGGTAGTGAGACGAAAACATGGGTTCGGCCTATCCGTGGGCTTTTAAATGTGTTTGAGGGGCATATTATCCCCCTAACATATGCAGGAGTTACGGCTTCGAATGAAACAAGGGGTCATCGGTTTTTAGCACCAAAGCCCTTTACGGTTCAAAACTTTAAGGATTACGAACAAAAACTGAGAGATCACTTTGTGATTTTAGATTGGCAGGAACGTCGAAACCTTATTGAAAAAGACATTGAAAAGGTTGCGGGTGACTTAACTCCCTTCAAAGATGAGGGATTGCTTGATGAAGTTGCAGGGCTTGTAGAATGGCCAATTGCACTTCGAGGACAAGTCGATGCACACTTTATGGATCTTCCTAATGAGGTGATCACCACACCGATGCGGGTTCATCAGCGGTATTTTCCCTTGGTCGATTCCAAAGGAAAGCTTGCTCCCTATTTTGGATTTTGCGCCAATACAACCGCAACCGATGGGGGAAAGACCATTGTCATTGGGAATGAACGGGTTTTAAGAGCCCGCCTTGCGGACGCTAAATTCTTTTGGGAGCAGGATCAACTCAAACCGTTAGAGCATTTTAACATCGCACTCAAAACCCGCCTGTTCCATCAACATCTCGGAAGCATAGCAGATAAGGTTGAACGTCTTGGAAAGCTTACCTCCTTAATCGCATCGAAGGCATCTATCGATCCCATCAATGTTTCACGTGAAACATTTTTATCGAAAGCAGATCTCGGCAGTCATATGGTCGGTGAATTCCCTGAACTGCAAGGCATTATGGGGCGGTATTACGCTCTCAATCAAGGAGAGACTCCCGAAGTTGCTCAGGCTATCGAAGAACATTATTGGCCAAAAGTATCCGGAGGTCCGATTCCTCAAACTGTGTCAGGTGTGATTCTTGCGATGGCGGATCGTCTCGATACACTCATGGGCTTTTTTGCGATTGGCATTTCCCCAACGGGATCTAAGGATCCTTTTGCCCTGAGGCGCGCGGGACTTGCGTTGATCGCCTTATCGTTGAACCCTCATTTCAAGCTTTCCATCCTCGAAGCTTTGGGATGGGCTTATGATACCTATCCCTGGTCCGAACTCGCCCCTCCCGTTCTGAAAAAGAGGGAAGAGGCGATCAACGACTTATGGCAGTTCATTTTAGAGCGCTTTAAATTTATGTTGAAAGATGGTCAGGGCAGCCCCTATGACCATGTGGATGCTGTTTTAGGCGTCGCGCATGATCATCCCACTTTTGCGGATTTAACCTCACGGGTGAAAGCCCTGGATCAATTGATGGGAGGGCAGGACGGAAAGAACTTGCTCGCGGCCTACAAACGCGCCTCTAACATATTGAAAATAGAAGAAGAAAAAGATAAGGTGCGCTATGAAGGAACGATTAGTGAGGGTGTCTTACAAGAAGTGGAAGAAAAAACCCTCTTTGCAAATTTAAGTGTGAAGTCCCCTGAGATACAAGCTCTTGTTCAAAAAGGAGATTTTGTAAAGGCTGTACAAGACTTAGCTACCCTTCGGCCCTTCGTCGATCAGTTTTTTGAGAAAGTGATTGTCAATGCGGACGAAGAAAAGGTGCGAGCTAACCGCTTGCATTTATTGGCTTATTTACGCAAAACCCTTCATCAAATTGCTGATTTTTCGAAGCTTGAAGGGTGAAGGATTGATTACCCGACATTTTCCTGAGGATAGACACCCCATAAAAATTCGCGTCTAATCCATCCTCTATACTCACCCACTTGCGCACGACACCAGTCGCCGCGACACTTTGTCAACTCGATAATGACGCCTTGTTGGAGACGTACTAAGGGAGGACTGAAGGCATTTTCTTCACTGTACATAAGAGCTTCAGGACAACACACAACGGCTCGCCTTTTGGAGCAGAGCATGTTTTGGTGGACCCATCCCTCAGACCCTTCAACATCACGAATCCGCCGCCATGTATCAAATTCTGCAGTGACTTCAACAGGAAGACCCGCCTTTACGAAAATCCATTTTACAGGATATTCAGGCCCAGGGCCCACTCTTGCATTCACTTCACTGGGTCTTAAGGAGACAAAGCGAGGGACGGG
The DNA here is from genome assembly GCA_013287665.1 of Alphaproteobacteria bacterium. GTDB lineage: Bacteria > Pseudomonadota > Alphaproteobacteria > UBA9655 > UBA9655 > UBA9655. The sequence continues at coordinate 32,834 of JABDDK010000006.1, read as the reverse complement.
ATTTTTATCGGCCGCCGACAGGGGGGAGAGAAATAAAAAGATCGTCATTGCGAGGAACGCAATAAACAAATTCACGTCATTGCGAGATGCCAGGGCACCCTCACCTCTCCCCTTGTGGGAGAGGTCGCCCTTTAGGGCGGGTGAGGGGTAGGCCGCACGCAGTGTCATTTGATATTTCTTTAAAGTCATATATCCCCCTCACCCGCCGCTGCGCGTCGACCTCTCCCACGTAGGGGAGAGGTGAAGGACTTCGTCCTTATGAGGTGATGGTGCTTCACTATGCATTAATTTCATTATATTTCTCATGATCGTTGCATCATTCCTGTTGAACCAAAGCCACCCTGGCGCTCTTGTTGAGCGATATCATCATGTTGATCCCTTTCAGTCCACTGGAGTTGAGTTACGGGACTCAAAATCATTTGTGCAATCCTTAAACCTCGTTCAATCGTAAATTCATCCTGGCTTAAGTTAATCAGTATGACCTGAATCTCACCGCGGTAGTCGGCGTCAATTGTTCCCGGTGTGTTTAAGACGGTTAGCCCATGCTTGAGAGCAAGACCGGAACGAGGACGAATTTGGGCTTCATACCCAGCAGGCAAGGCAATCGAGATCCCCGTTGGAATAAGCTTTCGCTCAAAAGGCTTTAACACAATGGGCCCATCGATAGCGGCCATAAGATCGAGACCCGCACTTAAGGATGTGGCATAGGTTGGGAGGGGGAGATCTTCTCCATGAGGGAATCTAATGAGGGGGACGGTAATCATTTTAACTCTTTTATTATGTGTTCCACGAGCTTGATAGCAACTTCCTTTTTTGTCATCCGAGGCCAATGTTCATTTGCCTTAGGCGTTATCAGGTAAACTTCATTTTCATTTGATCTAAATATACCTTTGCTTACATCATTTGCAATAACCCAATCGCATTTGATTAATTTTGTTTTTGCATTTTCAACGATATTTTCTGTTTCCGCTGCAAATCCGATCAGAAGACGAGGGCGTTTCTTGTGATTAGAAAGACTTGCAAGAATATCAACGGTTGGAATCATCGTAAGAGAAGACGCTTCATTTTTCTTTTTAATTTTTTGAGAAGAAGGATGGTCTGGACGGTAATCTGAAACAGCTGCCGTGCAAATCGCAAGATCAACGGGAAGGACTGATTCAGTTGCTTTCCACATCTCTTCAGCTGTTTGAACAAGATTTAGGTGAGCGCCCTCTGGAGGTGTTTCATTTGTTGGCCCTGAAATTAAAGTAACCTCGGCCCCTTTCTGAAGCAGAGCTTCTGCAATGGCATATCCTTGCTTACCTGAAGAAGGGTTAGAGATGAATCTGACGGGGTCGATAAGCTCTTGCGTGGGCCCAGCTGTCACCAAAGCCTTGAATCCTTTTAAAGGTCGATCCCCGAACAATTTGTCGATGATAAAGGCACTGATAGCGGACGGCTCCGTCACTTTCCCACGACCCCATTCTCCACAAGCCAACTCGCCTTCCTCAGGTCCGATGAATTCAACTCCTCTTTGCTTTAAGAGTTTTACATTGCTTTGAGTTGCCTGATTATTCCACATCTCGACGTTCATCGCAGGGGCTATAACAATGGGTCTCGTTGTGGTGAGCAAGGTCGTTGAGGCCAAATCATCTGCCCGCCCTTCCGCAACTTTTGCTATGATGTCCGCGGTTGCAGGAGCAACGACAACAAGATCGGCTTCACGCGCGAGACGGATATGTCCCATCTCCGTTTCTTCTGTCAGAGAAAACAAGTCAGAATAGACAGGCTCTTCCGTCAAGGTTGCGCACGATAAGGGCGTGATGAATTCGGCGCCCCCAGGCGTTAAAATAACGCGAACCCGAACGTTTTCCTTTCGTAAAAAACGAATAAGCTCCAAACTTTTATAAGCTGCAATACTGCCGGTTATGATGAGTAATATTTGCTTCATATCGTATCGTATCGGAATTGAGAAAAACTGTCAAAGAAGGTGTTTATACCTTCAGGGTTACCTCATGAAATTGCGAGGCACCATCACCTCTCCCCACCGTGGGAGAGGTCGACCTGAAAGGTCGGGTGAGGGGGAGGGAACACAGATAATTAAGCTCATTGGAATGTAACCTACAGTGCAAGAGATCTAAGCTAATCAACGCATACGAGTTCTTGGGGAGACACCCCTCACCCGCCGCTGCGCGTCGACCTCTCCCACAAGGGGAGAGGTTATACGTGTAGCTTCGCGACTTCCTTCAAAGACGCCTCCGTAAGTGTCTTCAGATCAGCGGGAGACTTCGCCAAGACACGCTCTACAATTTTTAAGGCTTCATCCGTCGCCTCTGAAATGAGCTTTGCTTTCATTTCTTCTCGTTCAATGTTCATGCGCTCGTGAAGTGCCTTTTCCTTTTGAGCTATAAATTTCTCTAATTCACGTTCACTCGTCTGCTTTAATTCAAGAGCTTCGCGTTCTGCATAGGCAATAATTTTGTTGGCTTGCTCTAGCGCTTCTTCATGCTTCTTTTTATATGAGTTTAAAAGACTCTGTGCTTCATCATGAAGGCTCTCGGCTTTTGCGAGTTGGTCTGTCACTTTCTGACTATGCTGATCCAGAGTTTGGGTCACAAAAATGTAAGCCCTTTTTCCAAAGGAGGCGATCAGAAGGACAAACGCGATAAAGACCCAAAATTCAGGTGTTGAAAACATCAGGCACCTTTCTTTCGTGGCGAGCGACCCGTTAGCTTATCAAGGATCAAATTTGCTATTTCTTCAGCGATGGAGCCCATCTCTTTCCCTGCTTCAACACGGGAACGGTAGAGGGTTTGCTCAGCAAGGTGAAGGCGATTGCTCAGTTTATCGATTATATCTTTTTGTTTGAGAGTTACATCGGCTGATATCGCACTCGCACTTGATTTATAGTGGAGGTGGGCGTCTTCCCTTGCCTTTGCAAGGATCGCTTCGTACTCGTTGAGGAGATCTTCAGCTTGTTCGCGGTAAAGGCTCGCTTTGTTAATTTTAGCCTCTATCGTTTGCTCTCGCGTTTCAAGAACTTTTGAGATCTTCGGAAGGGCAATATAAGACAATATAAAATAAAGAGCTAAGAAGCATATCACCAACCAAAACAGTTGGGACGCAAATGTAGATGTGTCTAATTGAGGCATGACCTTAGCTCCCTCAAGGACTCTTTATTTAAACAAGATCAAAAAGGCAATCAGAAGGGCAAAAAGAGCCACAGCTTCTGTAAGCGCAAACCCTAAAATACCAACAGGAAAGACTTGTTCCCGCGCTGAAGGGTTTCTTGCGATCGCCGTAATCAAGGATGAGAAAATCATCCCAATACCGAGACCCACCCCTGCAAGAGCTACAACTGCAAGCCCTGCTCCAACCATACGTGCTGCTTCAACATCCATGTCTATTCTCCTTCTTTAATGTAGATTAATTGAGTCTTGTAAATATATACACGTTAATATCGTAAAAACATATGCTTGTAAAACTGCAACTAAGATTTCAAAGGCCGTAAGCAGGGTATTGACCGCAAGTGGGGCCACACCAAAGATCCCTAAAGCCACCGTAAAGCCTGCAAATACCTTGAGCATGGTGTGCCCTGCCATCATATTCGCAAAAAGACGCACAGAAAGACTAATGGGCCGGGAGAGGTAAGAGAGAATCTCAATAGGGACAATCAAGGGAAGCATGTACACAGGTGCTCCCTTGGGCACGAAAAGCGTAAAGTAGTGGAAGCCATGACGCATAAATCCGATAAGTGTCGCAACGCCAAAGGCAATCACGGCAAGGCCGAATGTCACAATAATGTGACTTGTAAAGGTGAAGGTATAGGGAAGCATACCGATCAAATTTCCCATGAGGATGAACATAAATATCGTAAAGATAAAGGGGAAATACTGGCGGCCCTTGAGTCCCACCGTTTCATCAAGCAAGTTTGCGACAAAGGAATAGGTTATCTCCGTCATCGATTGCCAGCGCCCAGGGATGAGTTGGGAGCGCATCATTCCACCGACAAGAAAGACGGTTGTGAGGAGAACAGCAGACACCATAAACAACGATGAATTTGTAAAAGAAATATCAATCCCATCCAACTTTAAGGGGATAAGCTTGTGAATTTCAAACTGATGAAGAGGATCAGCCATCTGTGTCCTCCTTTTTTGTTAGCACGCGATACACATTGAGCATACCTGCGCTCGCGCCAAGAATAAACAAAGAAATGAGACCCCACGGGGACGTCCCAAACATCCAGTCAATAAAAAGGCCGACACCCACGCCCACTAAGACGCCGGATACAAGTTCAACACCAACGTTAAAGTACTTAGCCGCAGACGTTTCAGGTTTGTTTTCTTTATCAGGGGGTTTTTGAGCCTCTTTGATTTTTCGCTTTAAGCTCTCTAATGCCGGGTCATCAGACATCGTTTTCTCACCATTTTTTCATAGGGTATGTTCGTAACCCTGGGCTGTCAAGGTTTCTTCACCTCTCCCCTTGTGGGAGAGGTCGACGCGTAGCGGCGGGTGAGGGGCTTTAAAATCATTCTTTTCAAGAACCCGTTTCCATCAGTGCGTTGGTTCGCGCCCCCTCACCCGATCCTTCGGATCGACCTCTCCCACGTAGGGGAGAGGTGATGCAAATGGGCAATTATCGTCCAGTCCGTCTCATTGACAGATTGGAAAATTGAGATAACGTCATAAATGTAAAATCGAAGAATTGTGCCTATAAAATCCCGGAGACCCCTCATGAAAAATTGGATTCATCACCTCTTGCACGCGTCTGAAAAAAAAGCGAGTGCTACGGCTCCTCTCTTGCTCTCAACAGGATCACATCAACCCGTCTGGACACCCCGTCAATACGATACTCTTGCGGAAGAAGGCTATCAGAAAAATATAGTGGTCTACCGCTGTGTCTCTTTAATCGCACGGGGTGTGGGGAGTGTTCCCTGGAAACTCTATCGAGGCGACACCTGCCTTGAAACCCATCCCCTTTTAAACCTTCTTCACGCCCCCAATCCCGGGCAAAGTTTGGGCCGCTTTATGGAAGCGTTAACCTCATACCTTCTTCTTTCAGGAAATGTTTATATTGAGGCCGTTATGCCTGAAGAGGAACCTCTAGAGCTTTATCTCTTAAGACCAGATCGGGTCCGTGTTGTCCCTGGGAGAGGGGGTGTGCCTGAGGCTTTCCTTTATACCCTTGGGGGAAAGGCCCTCACAATTCCTGTCGATCCGCTGAATGGTAAGTCCAGAATCTTACATATCAAAACCTTTAACCCGCTTCATGATTGGTATGGAATGAGTCCGATTGAGGCTGCGGCTCATTCAATTGATCAACATAATGCGGTGGCTGGACATAACTTGGCCTTACTTCAAAATGGTGCGCGTCCTTCGGGCGCCTTTATTATGAAACCAGATAGTAATGGTAACATATTATCGGAAGTACAACGATCCACCTTGCGTCAGGATTTAAAAGACATCTACGAAGGGCAGCGAAATGCGGGACGGATTATGATTCTCGAAGGGGACTTTGACTGGAAGGAAATGGGGATGTCGCCTAAGGACTTAGACTTTATTGAAGGGAAGTATTTGTCCGCTCGGGAAATTGCACAAGTTTACGGCGTGCCGCCCATGCTGGTTGGCGTACCTGGAGACGCAACCTTTTCAAACTATAAGGAAGCCCGTTATCACTTGTGGGAAGATACAATCTTGCCCCATTTAGAAATGATTAAAGGTGAATTGAATAAATGGCTCTTGCCCTTGTTTGGAGAGAATCTATTCCTTGATTTTGATTTAGACTCAATTCCGGCGCTAGCACCGAAACGAGAAGCCCTTTGGGGGAAAATTGAAAAAGCGTCATTTCTGACGCTTAATGAAAAGAGGGCTACCCTAGGATATGAACCGGTCCCGGATGGGGACCGGTTACACAATCTTATACCTTAACCAAAGATTCCACGAATTGGTGGGCAGCAAGGCTTTTCACAGGGTGGTGGTGGGCAAACTGGCTCACATGGCGGAGGACAGACCGGCTCACATGGCGGAGGACAGACCGGCTCACAAGGAGGAGGCGGACAGACTGGCTCACAAGGAGGTGGGCACACTGGTGCACATGGTGGAGGACAGACTGGCGCACAAGGTGCTTGACCGCCTAAATAATAGAGATAGTTTTGTTGTTTAACGTTATTTGCACTTGCTGCTGCTCCGACTGAGATGGCTGCAAGAAAAACAAGAGTTGAGATTTTTTTCATCTTTTTTCCTTTTTTTTGTGAATTGATCAATTTTTATCTTTCGTAGGAAAAAAGGTAATCGGGAATGAGGAATAAATCAATAAAAAAGTAATCAGCTATGCACCGATCCCTTTCGGGATCGGTTACATTAGCCTTAAGCCTGTCTTACCAGAAGATTCCACGAATTGGTGGGCAAGGACAAGGGCATGGTGGTGGGCAAACTGGCGCACACACTGGCTCACATACTGGTGGACACACTGGTGCACATGGATTTGCACAAGGTGCTGCAGCGACTGGACCACCAAAATAGTAGAACCAGTTTTGTCTTTTTTCGTTGTTAGCACTTGCTGCTGTACTCAAAGCTAGAACAGCTAAAAATGCAAAAGTTGTTACTGTTTTCATCGTCTTTCTCCTTAATGTTAAAAGTTATATTCTTCTTATTATTATTCTTCACGTTTGAGTGTAATGATAAATAGATAATATTTTATTAATAATGGATTATTTTTTTAAAAAACAGAGATTATATCAATAGAATCAACGTCTTATGGAATATTTTTTATATCCCTGAAGGAGATCCCTCACATGCCGAATAATATTAAGAGTCAACACGGCATGATTGCTGGGTACGCCAGTTATTTTAACGTCGTTGATCGTATGAGAGATCGTGTTGCAAAAGGTGCCTTTAAAGCAACACTAAGAGCCGCAAAGATTTTTGGTAAAATGCCAAAGATGCTCTGGCAACATGATCCCAAACAACCCATTGGCGTGTGGACCCGCCTATTTGAAGATGAGCGCGGTCTTTTTGCAGAGGGCAAGTTAGCTCTTGGGGTTTCCAAAGCTGATGAGGCTTATCTTTTGTTAAAGCAGGGAGCGATCGATGGACTTTCCATTGGATTCAGAACCATACAAGCGTCCCATGATAAGGGACATAAAACACGTACCCTACTTGATATCGATTTAATTGAAATTTCCTTAGTAACTTTTGGAGCGAATGCCTGCGCAACCGCCCACGTCATCAGTGATCAGTAATCACTGTTTCGTCGTCACCTAAACAAGGTGGCTTTTCATAACCATAAAATAGAGAGGAAAGAATGCACGACTATGATATTCAAACAACTTTGGATGATTTATCACGCACATTTGAGGAGTTTAAAGGCGTCAATGAGGAAAGGCTCAAAAGCCTTGAAAAAAAAGGAAATGTGGATCCAGTTCTCCAAGAAAAGCTGGATCGCATTGAGTGCAGCCTTGATTCAGCCGAAACAAAATTTAAGCGACTTGAGGCTCTCTCAAATCGTCCACAGGTTGAAACAGCTCATGATCCTTTTTGTGCGCATCAAAATGCCTTCATGGACTATATTCGTAAAGGCCTTGATGCCTCATTGCATGATATTGAACAAAAAAGCCTATCGACAACGCCTGATCGTGATGGGGGTTATTTGGTGCCTTCTGGTCTTCACGATCGTCTCTATGCTACTCTTCAAGCCACATCTGTTATGCGAGACCTTGCAACCGTTCGAGAGATCTCAAGTTCAGCCCTTGAGTTACTCATAGATAAAGATGCTGCGGATGTTGGATGGGTGTCTGAAAAGCAGGAGAGGCCTGAGACAAAAACACCCGAGCTCGCAAAGATCCGCATCAATGTTCATGAGATGTACGCAAAACCAAGAGCAACACAAAAGCTTTTAGATGATGCAAGTTTGAACGTGGAAGATTGGTTATCCCAAAAGATCGCCCATAAAATGGCCCTGATGGAAAATGCGGCGTTCATTTTAGGCGATGGAGATAACAAGCCAAAGGGTATACTTAGCTATGAAACGGTCTCCAAAGCGCAATGGGAGTGGGGAAAGCTTGAGGATATTAAGTCTGGGGTGAATGGTAATTTTGAAGAGGGGCATGGAGCGAGCACTTTATTGGATCTTTTTCATGCTTTAAAACCTCAATATCTCCCCGGAGCCTCTTGGCTCATGTCTCGGGTTGCGCAAGGTGCACTGAGAAAGCTTCAAGATCCAGGAAGTCATCATTACTTATGGCAGCCACCGCTGGCAGGCTCTCCGAACCCGACAATGCTGGGGTATCCTATCGTCATTTCAGATGACATGCCAACGCTGAGCATAGGGCACGCCTCTAAATCCATTGTATTCGGGAATTTCAAGGAAGGATATCAAATCGTGGACCGGACAGGAATTCGTGTCCTCAGGGACCCCTACAGTGCAAAACCATATGTCGAGTTTTACACAACAAGAAGAGTTGGTGGAGATGTCTTGAATTTTGAAGCGCTTAAGGTTCTTAATTTCGCAGCATAGAAAGGCTGTGTTCAGTGTTCAGTGTTCAGTGTTCAGTGTTCAGAAAAAATATCCCTGTGTAGGGAAGCCACCGTTTTTTCTGAACACTGAACACTGAACACTTATTTTACTGGTCATGACACCCTCCGTACTAACCATCCTAATAACACTAAAACCAAGCTATAATTTAATATAACATATTATAAGTTAAGTATTAGTTAAAATAATCGTCATTGCGAGGAGCCACAGGCGACGCGGCAATCCACCTTAAGAGAAGAAAGAAAGATGGATTGCTTCGCTATGCTCGCAATGACGGCCTTGGGGCTAGTGCCCTTGAAATAACACCATTTCTGACGATGAGGATAAAATGAAATTAATACTTAAAACGCCACCCCTACATGAGCCACTCACAGGTGATGAGGTCAAAGCCTATCTAAAACTCTCTTCCGATGATGAAGACTCTTTTTTACCCTTCCTTATAACAGCAGCTCGGGCGCATGTGGAAAGCGTCACGGGTCGCTCCCTATTAAAACAAATTTGGACGATGGAGATCAAACCTCCCTATCCCCCATCCTCACCTCTTGTCCGTCTTAAAGGACCTGAACTTGAGATTCGTCTCCCAAAGCCTCCCCTCATAGAGGTTCTGACTGTTGAAGCCGGGAATAAGTCCATTCCCTTCACTACGTCCGAGAACTCCCTCAAACTCTCCAATAATCTTTGGGATCAAGATTTAACAATCACTTACAGTGCGGGATATGGCGATAGCGCTGAGTCTCTTCCCCCCGATTTGAAATTCGCGACTCTCATGGCCACCCGTTTTTTTTATGACGGCGACATCACTGAATTACCTCTCCTTCACCCCTATAAAGTTTATCGATTCATTTAAAAAGGAATAGACGATGAAAGACATTACAGCACGGGATTTGAAAGAATCCCTTACACTCCTGCTTGCTCAAACTGTCCAAGATGAAGAGGGCGGTACAAAGGATATCTGGAGGAGAGGGCCTCGCATATGGGCTTCCCTATGGCCGTTACTCAACTCCGATGGTTTTCACAATGAAGATGAAGGGGGCCCCATGGCCTCACAAATAGGCTATCTTAAAACCCCAGCGCCAGCACGCTACCGCGTTTTCATGAGGGCGGGAATCCACCTTCCCCAGAAGGTTGCTTTCCTCTGGAACCTCAGGCAGGGAACGAAGCGTCTTATGGTTGTGAACACACCTGTCCTGATTCAAAACAATCGGTTCTTGCGAATGACAGTTGTGGAGACGCCCCATGCGTGAGCTCCTCATCAATCTTTCATCACTGCTCTCTGCCGTCATCCCAACCTATGTTCATGTTCCTCTGAAAACACCCTACCCTTATATCACCCTTGAACCCGATCTTGTTCTACTCGGATTACCGTGGGGGCCTAGAGTTGCCACATTCTCAATAAAAATTTGGAGTCGGTATGCAGGAACCATAGAAATTCTCAAACTTGCGAAAGAAGTTGAAACCGTCATTCAAAACTACAGGAATAACAGCCTAAAAATTCGAGAAAGCAGTCTTGAACTTCTGAAAGACGGTCAAACACGACTTCATACGTTCAAGTTAAAAACGCGACTATTAGGGAGGCCAGAATGATGAATACGGATTTAAAATTAGAAGTTATGGGCAAAGGAGATCTTATTTCCCCTTTTTCAGCGCGCGAATGTCACCAAACCTTAACGACCATTCCTCAAGCCGTTTTTCGGCGAACGGTGAATGGCGATCTTAAATGTATTAACAGCCATGGTCACCAGAAGTTTCTCTCGACCATTCGGTGTAAGGACAAGGCCCCTCCCGCCTTTGACGGCCTCTGGAAAGGCATGACTCTTAAGGTGGGGTGTATACAGCCTGTGACTCAACCCGTGAATGCTGGGTGCCTCGCCGTACAAATGGATAGGGAAGGATTCGATCATCATCTCTTTGATTATGGATCCGGGGTTTGGCCAGCAACACCCTCTGAGAACCGTTGGATGTCAATTTCTCCAGGATTTCCAGGGGGATTTATGACCTATAAACCCATCCTTTTCATGATGGTAAAAAACTATGCCCTGGAGACAGATGAATGGGGTTTAACCGTTGGGTGGACGTTAGACCTCGAAGAAATCTAATCCCTAATTTCCAACAACAGCGGTGCGCAGCTCTGCACGTTCAACGCGGCGATGCTGCTGGCGCGTCTCGTAAACAGCTAGATAAAGTGTTGAAGGAATAATGATCGCAGCTCCCAAAAGCGTGCTCAGTGTTGGGAACTCTTGAAAAATAAGAAAGCCAAAGAAAGCAGACAACACAAATTCAAAATACTTGAACGGTGAAAGAGCTGAGACTTCAGCAGCAGCAAAGGCTTTCAGTAAACAGAAAAGGATCATACTCCCTCCGGCGCCTAAGAGAGCAAGAAAGAAAAGTTCTTGAAGTGTTGGTGTTTGCCACGTCAAAAGAGCTGGAATAAACCCGAGTACGGTTGTCCCTAACGCCGAATAAAAGAGCATTGAGAGGAGGGTTTCATCTTCAATCAAAAGCTTTTTATTGATGATATCAAGGGACGCAAACATAACGGCTGAACCGACAAGAAGAAGAGCCAGCGGATTAAAGGCATTTCCTGAAGGATGCAAGCTTACTAAAATTCCCAAGAAACCAAAGAGAGTTGCTGACCATCGTTGCCATCCCACATGTTCTTTTAAGAAAATCTTGGCCATTGGCAGAACGAAAAAGGGAACTGTAAACGAGAGGGTTGTTGCAAGGGTGAGGGGAAGGGCTGCAACACCATAGCACCAAGGAGCAATCGCTAAAACGAGCAATAAAGAACGAATGAGCTGCGCCCCTGGGTAATGGGTGATAAAGGCCCCTTTTCCTTTTAGAAGCATGAAGGGAAGAAGGACGAGCGTACTAAAGAAAAATCGAAAAAAAGCAACTTCAAAGCCGGACAAACGAAATCCGACACATTTCGTGAGAATATCATTCATGTTGCTAATGGCACAGACGACAACCATCCAGAAAATTCCCTGGAGGTATCCTTTTGAATTAAACCAAGATGTTTGTGACGTCACGGACATATACTCATCTGTTAACTAAATAGACACATAGTATTTAGTGATGCTTTGTCTATTCGTCAATCAATTTGTTTTCTAAGAAAGGCTTAAGAATGAATTTACACCTTAACTGGAATGCGTTTTCCGACTCAACCGCACTCTTTGAGGTTGAAATCTCTCAAGAAGAGGGAGCCTTTGCAAAAGCAAAGCTATTAATAGATGCTCTTGCCCCTCTTCCAAAGATAGGGACGGAAGGAATTCTCTACATTGATGCAAACGAAATTCTTTTTAAAGGCGTCCTAGAGAGCACCCCGCATAAAATAGTTGGACACTTTGCAGAGATTGTGCTCATTGCAAAACCCGTCGATTTTTTGAATCAACTTAACGACATACAAAAGGAATTGAGAGTTCACCCTTTCTGGGATCCCCTTTATATACGTCCTGAAAAATTGAATCATGTTGAAGAAAGGCAAGACGTTAGAGCAGCCTCTCTCTATTGTGATCGCCGTACTGGTAAGTTATCTCTGTCCGACTGGTTCAATGGAAATCAAGTGATTGATATGAATGGAAATTTCTTTGAAGACTCTCTTCAGATAAAAACAATTGGAAAACCTCTTAAAGCCTGTTCTCTTCAAGTGCATGCCCATTGGATTCAAAGACAAGGCGGTATCGCAAATCTGAGTCCTGCGATTCGTCGGGCTTTCCCTCACTACAAAGTGAACACCTATACAAAAGATGCGCTCCAGGATAAATGGCCAGAGACGGGGAAAAGGATTGGAAGATCTGGCGTATGGATTATTAAAAGTAAGTTGCGCGCTGTAAATCCTCCCTCATCCCTTTATCCTAAATACTCCCCCCAACTTCCCCTTGAAGATGCGAAAGGTTTAATCAAGCAGCATCGGTTAAGAAGACATTGGTTCAAACCAACCTTGTGGGTTTGCTGGCAAGCCCATCAAAAAAGAAAGGAAACGATTACGTTTACGCTCAACCATAACTCATATCAGGGGGAAGGCGATCATAAACAGTTAGAATTTAGGTTGCAGAACATTAACCCCGATCCTAAATCCTATCCTTGGCAACCTGCTACAATGTATAGGGTGGGTGATAAAATCTGCCAGGGGAGCTCTTACTATCGTTGTCATACAGCGCATACATCTTCAATGACGTTTGATGAGAAAAATTGGACATTTAAAAAGAAGTTTCATACACCGATAGGAAGTCCTGCCCGCGCCTCTTTTTTTCTTAACGATAGAGGATATAAAGCTTTTGAACATGCCCTTGAGCGAGCGAGAGTTGAGCTTATAAAGAGCACGCGTACCCTTGAAATCTCTTTTGAAGCATCCTGGGAAGATTTAAAGTCCATCACGACCGATTCATCGGTGCGATTGAAAGATCCACGGCTTCCTAAGGGGGAAATCAAGGGAAAGGTCGTAAAGTATGCCCTCCTTGCAAAGGGTGAAACGGGAGAATTGTTTGGGCGCGTCACCCTTCTTTGTTCAAAGGCTCAAGAGTCTATCCAGAAGAAAGCAACGAAGCCAAAGCCCGTTTATGTTTTGGAGACATATTGCGAAGAAACGTATCAGGTTCAAGAGAACCATTTATCTCAAACGCCCACAGGACTTCAATATTATAGATATGACGATCAAACCCCTCCGTCCATTGGACAAGGGAATCTCTTGACCGGGCTCGAGCTTATCAACGGCCCCCTTGAGCAAGAAGCTGACATGCGGAACCATAGGACGCCCTCTCACCTGAAAAAAGCAATGGCTCGCAAACCAACCCGCTTGCGACTTCATTTTAATGATTACCGCACAAAGGAATGTATAGAGCATGTCATTCAGTGCGACGTCGTGGGGGTTTAAGCCAATGCGTATTCTTCCTCCCTCTAAAATCACTGACGGGTATGAGCCCTCACCCCCTGAATTGAACACAGAGAAAGGAGTGCTCGATATCGGCTCTTCATCCGAGTGCGACCTTATTGAGGAATCGAAACTTGTTGCAGAAACCCTCATTCTTCGCTGTACTCTGAGGCCCATTCCATACCTGAATCAGGATATAAAGGTGAGGCTTATCTCTGAGGGTAATCCTCTTGAAGACGTCTTACTCTATGATAAAGGATCCCTCACCTATGGGTATGAAAGAGAGTTTGAACACTCAATGGTTCAGGGCATTGCTCTGGACTATACAGGGAAGGGTCGAGGAGTTCAAGGCGGTGAGGCGTTTGTGTTTGAGGGCGCAGATTTAAAAGAAGGTTGTATCAGATGTGCAAATCCTCTTTATGTAAAACCCTTTTCTGTGGAATCCCAGTCTTACGCTGAAAGATCAACATCTTTGCCTTCTAGACAAATACTCATTTCTCCACCAGGTGTCCTCAACGCAAGAATCCTGCGTGGTTTTGGAGGGTATTATAAAGAGGGCATAAAACTTGAAGATATCCAGCAAGTCTATTACTCGCTAACCTCTGTCGAGAATAAAACTCGGGTAAGATTATTTTCTTCAACTGTTTTACATGAACAGCACACACCTGCACCCCAAGGAGGTCGTGATTTTAATAAGCAAATTTTGTTTCATCCTTCTCCTGAAAGACACCACTATTTAAGCCTGTCAGGGGCTCTCGCTGAAGGATTTTGTTCTCTATTAGTCGAATATGAGGGGAGCGTGACAAAATTCACCTCTACCTTTGGTGAGCCTATCGTGGGTCACCCGAACCTTATTGATGTTTATTTTAAGCCAATCTGATCCCTTTAATCTGTTGAGCTTCAGTTCCGTAACCGTGGTTACGCTAACTTAAATTTTGCTCTCAGCCTTGAAGATGTGCCAAATCTTGAAAAGCTTTTAGAATTGTAAACAAAGGCATCTGATCTCTATTTATTTTTTTAGAGAAGTGCAGTAAGGTCATCCCATAACAATAAAATATTCGATCAACGAAAGGAAAAACAAATGTTTTCAAAGCTCCTCACCACATCTCTTCTTCTTAGCTCAGTTCTTATTTCCAATGCGAATGCCGAATCCCATGGAAGGGCGTGGAGCAGTACGAATGCAGGCAAGTTCTCAGCGAGTGCTAATGTGGGTATTATGCCAGCATTTTACATGAGTCGAAAAACACCAAATAACACAACGGCTTTAACCGGTGTAAAACCTCCTGAATTCAGCAAGCAATTTAAAATGCCTTTTGATTTAGCTGGGGAACTTGGATACGTTGTAAAGAACGATTTGGAAGTCTTTTATAATTTTGATTGGAGTCATGGGGGAGGAAAAACATATAATTTCACTCAAAATGGCGTTACATTTGATCAAAAGTTTTCAAAATATAATGCTTACGGGAACTATCTCGGAGCCCGCTATTATTTCACGTTTAAATGCAGTCCTGTTAAACCCTTTGTCGGCGCAAAGATTGGTATACTTAGCCAAAACAGCGTGAAAGTTAACCAAACTGTGACTGGATTTGGGGCTTCTCAAAACACCAACTTTGCTTATTTCGGTAAGAAAAACTCATTTGCTGGCGGATTTCAAGTTGGTGTTAATTGGCAATTGTTGAAGAATGTTTCCTTAGTCTTCAAAGCTGAAGCACTGGCTTCCTTTAGCCGTAAGGGAACATTTCTTATAAACAGACCCCCCGTCCAACTTTTTAAAGTTGGAAGTACGGGAGGACAGTTTTCATTCCCAATCACACTTGGTGTGAGGTTTACACTTTAGGAGTCGCCTTCTATTGCCATTAAGTTAAGCAAACTGCCCACCACCTGCGTCGTCCCGGAAACAAGAATATCTTGAGCGTAGCTCAAGTCTTCTTGTTATCCGGGATCCAGATACCAATAACTTATTGCGTAGCAATGAAACTGCATCTTAAAGAAAGATATTACACCATTGCTTCGCAATGAGTTGTTGTCCTGGATCCCGGGTTATGAGAAATCTAAGCTTCGCTTAGCATTTCTCATCCCCAGGACGACGCCAGCGGGGGGTGGCTTTCCCTTAACTTAATGGCAGTGGCTCTTCGAGCGATCTCTCCCAGAAGGGGGGGTGAAGAAACCCCATCACATTGAGACCCTTTCTACACCTAAAACCTAGGAGGCCATTATGGGCATTATTTATCGTGAAGAGAAGGGTTCCCCTCTTACAGCTCAAGAGCTCGACGGGAATTTTCGTGAGTTGGAAAAGAGACTCTCTCAATTAGAAGAGACGAACGAGACGAGTGAGGGGATTGGTAACATCAGTTATCAAAATGAAACCCTGACAATTACTGGATCTTTTGGAACGGATTTTGGAAGCTTCCCTCTCCCTAATCCCTCTCAGAGTGATGTTATACTTTCTGATGTGGTGACAACAAAATCGCCTTCACTCCCCCTCTTTGAAAAAGCAACTCTCCCCAAACAAGATGAGTTAGGAAAAATGGCACTCCTCTTTGATGAGACAAGTCCAACACTCATTTATTTTAACGGAAAATCATGGCAAACACTTATGAAAGGAGACATCTTATGAACGAAGAAGATCTCAATATTCTTGCGCGTACTATGTATGGAGAAGCACGCGGTGAATACGCAACCTCCGGACTCGCACCTTTAATTGCAATTGCAAATGTCATCATGAATCGTCTGAAAAAAGGGAAGCGATTTGGTAAAACCATTTCTGAGGTTTGCTTGAAGCCAAAGCAGTTTTCTTGCTGGAATGAAAATGATCCCAATTATGCTCTTCTGAAGGGAAATGAGTTTTTAAAAGAGCCTCTCTTCATGCTTTGCCTTGAAGTCGCGAAAAAGGTTGTTAAAGGCAGCTGGCCCGATTTAACAAGAGGTTGCGACCATTATCATGCAACATCCTGCAATCCGTCGTGGGCAAACCCTGACAAAATTAAACTGCGCATAGGTCACCACATTTTCTATAACCTAACTTGAGGAGGAATCATGAGCTTTTCAATGTTAAATCTTGCCTATGCCTTAATAGAATTCGTGCCCTTTCTTAGGCGGTGGATCAAAGGAGAACAAGAAGATAAAGTGATTCAAAAGGTTGTTGATGTTGCTCAGTCAATCACAGGTGAAAAAGACCCTGCCAAAGTTCTGCTGTCTTTAAAAGGGAATCCACAGCTCGTGGCCGACTTTCAAACAGCCATTCTCAAAATGGATCATGATCTCAAGCTAACAGAGGTCAAAGACAGAGAAAATGCACGATTGAGGGACATTGCCCTTGCTCAAGCCGGGCGAAGCAACATGCGAGCAGACATTATGGTTATCTCTGCGGCTTTAGGGCTCATCTCCTGCCTCATTACTATTACTCTTTATCGATCAAGCCTACCTGGAGAGGCCGTTGGAATTATCTCAACAATTGCAGGAATTTTCGGGGCCTGCCTTAAGGATGCCTATGCGTTTGAGTTTGGATCTTCTCGCGGAAGTAAATTGAAAGATACAAAACTTTCAGAGCTATTTTTTTCGAAATAAAAACAACGCATTAACCATTCTCCCCACAGCGTGGTGAATTTTTCCCCATGACGTGGTGAATTCTCACAGCATCAGGAAAAGTAAGTATAAACCCGATACACCGATCAGTACGTAGACAATACGTGCAGCCATAGTCATCGGTCCCAATAAGCGTGCAACGAGATCAATCCCAAATAAACCAACAAGACCCCAATTAAGAGCTCCTATGATAACAAGGACGTAAGCTACTGTTGCTGCCATTGCATGGTAATTCATAATTTCATCACCTTCTTTCATTGTTACAACTATTATATCACGTTTATTATTTTATTGCTATTTATTTTAATATTATTTAGTTATTCTCCCTCTTGACCCTCTCCCCCTTTTCACCTATAAAACAACCACTCATCGGGGTGCTCTTATGGTAAGAGCTGAGATTATACCCGTACAACCTGATCCGGGTTATGCCGGCGGAGGAAATTGAGATGCAGACTTCATCTAACCTTGCTTTACATAAACGCGCAAAAGTTCATCGGTGGAGCCTTATCATCGGGAACCTTCTCGAGCACTTTGACTCTTCCTTGTATGGGTTTTTAGCGCCTGTCATAGGACGGGTCTTTTTCCCGCAGTTTTCCCCTCTTTATCAGATCATTCTCGCCTTTAGTGTTTACCTCATTACGTTTGTTGCTCGTCCCTTCGGCGGAATATTCTTCTCCAAATTAACCTATCAATATGGCCCCTTACGCGTCCTCTCTTGGTCTTTGCTCGGCGTTGCTTTTTCGACAGGACTTATGGGGCTTCTTCCTATAGCCAATGATATTGGAATCTTTGCACCTCTTCTCCTTATCATCGTTCGATTTTTCCAAAGCTTTTGTGCCGCAGGCGAAAGCGCGATAGCTGGATATTATCTCATTGAAAATACAGAAGAAAAAAAGCACTTATCCTGGTCTGGACTCTACCATAGTTCAACCATTACAGGGATTCTGTTTGCGTCCTCCATCAGCAGCCTCGTCCTTCTCTCAGAACACGCTGAGGATCTCTGGCGTTATCCCTTTATTGCAGGATTTTTCCTCGGTCTCTGGGCCCTTTGGTTACGCTTTCATTATCGTGAAATAACGAGCCCCTTGGATTCCAGTTTTTCCCATTCATATCGTGAAATTTTTTTACGCCTCAAGTGTAATTCAAGACTACTCTTAGCTCTTATCCCCATTTATGGACTCTCCTACTTAACCTATTCGATTATATTCGTCTTCTTAAACCCCTTTCTCACACAAACAACTGATATTCCCTTATCGACCCTACTGCAACATACGAACACCCTCTTCTGGCTAGATGCATTCCTTTTTCCTGGGGTTGCCCTCCTCCTTAACCGTTATAATTGGCGTTTCGGTCTTTTAGCCTCAGCATTTCTGTTTATGATTGGAGTGACGCTTCTTCTCACCTTACCTCATCTCAATGGGGCAGGACTCTTTATATTGCGTCTTATGATGGTCATCGGAGGGGTTGGATTTGCATCCGCACTTGTTCCTTGGACCAATAAACTCTTGGCTGGAAAGGATAAGTACTTGTTGCATAGTGTCAGTTATAACCTAGGTTCTGAACTTTTTGGAAGAAGTGCCCCCTTCATCTGCTTTTGGATTTATGCGCTCAATGGGGTTCCCGCAAGCCCTTTGCTCTACATCCTTGCCCTCTCTGTTTTTGCGTGTGGGTTAGTCCTCTTCCTAGATAAAAAGACTAGAATAACCAATACAAGTTAGAGTATGTTAAGTTTCAAAAGAATCACAGGAAATGCCGTTTATGATCCCCTCGTTAAAGCCTATACAAGCGCAAAATTCCTTAACAACCTTGCTCGAGCCTCAGTTGAAGGCTATCAACGCTTGTATCTTAGAGAAAATGAAAAGCCCTGTGGAGTTGATTCCACAAATTGCAGGATATCTCGTTTCTTTAGGGGGAAAGCGGTTACGTCCCTTGCTAACTGTCGCCTGTGCTGAGTTGTGCGGATATGAAGGAATGCGTCACATTCAACTCGCAACAAGCGTTGAGTTTATCCACACCGCCACCCTTCTTCATGATGATGTGGTTGATGAAAGCAAGCTTCGTAGAGGCAAAGGCACTGCAAACGCCATTTGGAGTAATAAGGCCAGTGTTCTGGTCGGTGATTTTCTTTTTAGCCGCGCATTTGAGCTGATGGTTGAGGATGGATCCCCTGATGTGCTTAAAATTCTATCCCATGCGTCTTCTGTTATTGCTGAGGGGGAAGTCATGCAATTGGCCTCAAGCCATGACTTAAGTCTTGATCAAGAAACTTATCTTAAAATTTGCAGTGCCAAAACAGCCCGTCTTTTCTCGGCTGCGACGGAAGTCGGAGCCGTTGTTGCTCGAGCTGAGAACAAGGAAAGAGTCGCATTGCGGGATTTTGGATATGCTCTCGGTCTTGCATTTCAACTGATGGATGATGTGCTGGATTATGCAGCCGATCAAGAAAAGCTGGGCAAAGCCATCGGTGATGATTTCAGAGAAGGAAAGGTCACATTGCCCGTTATTCTTGCATATCAAAGTGGCAGTGACCCTGTCTTTTGGAAGGAAGCCTTTGAGGGAGGAACACGTGATGCTGGCGCCCTAGCCCATGCCATCCGCCTTCTCAAGGAATCAGGCGCGTTGATCAAAACAAAGCATAAGGCTCAAGACTATGTGAGTGATGCGTTAACGTGTTTGGACCTCTTTCCAGACTCACCTTTGAAAGCTGCTCTACAGGAGCTGGCCCATTTTTCACTGCATCGAGATAGTTAATGTGGAAATAATTCTTGCCGATAATCCTCATATGTGGTAATAATTATTTCCAGATAGAAATCTTGAAGAGATCGTATTAAATGCTTGAAACATTGAAGACCTTAATTCTGGATTTTCAAGAAACACCTCTTGAAACAGGAATAAGTAGGGTGACACAGATTGAACCTGTTCCCGGAAAAGCAACAATTTGTGTTGGTGTTCGCCGTTGTGGGAAATCTACCTACATGTTTCAAGTCATGAGATCTCTCCTCGAAAAAGGAGTATCCCGAGATAACATTTTATATCTGAACTTCTTTGATGATCGTTTACATAATTTGCATCATGATGGGTTAGGAAATGTCCTAGAAGCCTATTTTTCTCTTTATCCCGAGAAAAAAGGGACAGAAAAAATTTATTGTTTCTTTGATGAAATCCAGGTCATCCCGGCTTGGGAAGCCTTTATAGATAGAGTACAGCGGACTGAAAACTGTGAAATTTATATTACGGGTTCTTCCGCTCAATTGCTTTCTAAAGAGATCGCCACACAAATGAGAGGAAGAGCACTATCATGGGAGTTATTCCCCTTCTCTTTCAAAGAATTTCTAGACTATAAAGGAATAGAGTCAGCTGAATCTCTCTCAACCAAGAAGAGGCTCCTTGTTCAGAAGGGATTTCAACAGTATTGGGAATCAGGAGGGTTTCCTGAAGTGATTGGTCTCAGTCAACACTTGAGAACCAAAATTCATCAAGACTATTTTCAAGCAATTATGTATCGTGATCTGGTTGAACGTTATGACATTCCCCATCCAAATGCCGTCATGGATTTGGCCTATAAATTAATCGATACGACTGCATCCCTTTACTCAATCAACAGTTTGACAGGTTATTTACAATCCTTACATCATAAAGCGCCTAAATCAGCCGTTTCATCCTATGTAGATTGGTTTGAAGATGCATATTTCTTATTCACCGTAAGTGTTTTTGACGCATCACTTTCACGAAGGAAAGCAAACCCTAAGAAAATCTATTGCATAGACCATGCCTTCGTTACGTCTATCTCATCAAAAATTCTTGTTAATTCAGGGCATCTACTTGAGAATTTGGTGTTTATCTCTTTAAGAAGCGTTTTTCAAAACATATTTTATTACAAAACGAAGAGCGGCCGCGAAGTTGACTTTATTGTTCAAACTCAAGGTAGAACAAAGATGCTTGTACAAGTGTGTGAAACTTTAGCGAATGATCAAACGCGTAAGCGAGAAGTTTCAGCATTAGTTGAGGCTATGGAAGAATTAAACTTAGATTCTGGTATCATTGTCACTCGAAACGAGGAAGATAAGATACACATCGAGGGCAGATGGATAGAAGTTATACCCATTTGGCGCTTCTTGCTTAACCAGAAGTAAGTGGTAAAAATTATTACCGATTATCACCTAAAGTGGTAATAATTATTACCAATTAATGGGTGGTGAATAAAGAATCCCGTATATTTTCGTTTTTTCCAAACTATGCTACACTCTCCCCAATGAACAGAATGGAACTATAACCGCTCATGTGGAAAGCCTTCCTTACCTTATTATGTCTTCAGGAATCGCTTGCGGCTTCTTCTCTTCGTATTGTTGGCTCATCAACGGTTTTTCCCTTTGCAGCCACCGTTGCTGAACATTTCCATTACAAAACAAATGAACCAACGCCGATTGTTGAGTCCACCGGCACAGGCGCTGGGGTGAAACTCTTTTGTGGAAGCACAGGATCCCCCGATGGCGTTGTGGCCTCAAGGCCTATGACGGAAAGCGAAAAAGAGAGATGTGAGGCCCATCATGTCACTTATCAAGAGTTTAAAATTGGTCAAGATGGTCTCGTCATTTTTCAAAATAAGAGGGAGGATTCTATCGCTCTGACTCTCAAGGATTTGACTGAGGCACTCGATGAGAAGACAGTAGAGGGCAGCTCCTGTATCTTAAATCCCCACAAAACATGGAAAGATGTGCAAGCAAACTTGCCCAATGATCCGATTCGCGTTCTCGGTCCCGCTCCAACTTCGGGAACCTATGATATCTTGAGAGAAAAAATAGGGGGAACCTGTGGTCCTTATTTCAGGCATGACGGTGCGTATATTGAAGCTCCGACGAATGAAAATCTTATCATCCAAAAGGTTTTAAATGCCTCACATACGTTAGGTATCGTCACTTTTAGTTATTATGAGAAAAACAAAGATCGGTTGAATGCCCTGCCCATTAATGGCGTTGAGCCCACCATGGACTCTATTCATAACGGCACCTACCCTTTGAGCCGAGATCTGTACTTATATATTAAGACCAATAATATCAACGAGAATCCCTCGAGGGCTATCTTCGTTCGTGAATTTATGTCAACGGCTGCTATTGGTGTGACAGGTTATTTAAAGGCGAAAGGTCTGATTCCTCTAAATGAACGGGAACAAAAGGAAATGTATCAAAGAGCTATTGATATAGGAAACAAAAATTCATCGTCATCAACAAAAAGCCGCCCCTATGGAGCGGAGAAGCCTGTAGTAAATTACAAAAGTAAAGCCGTCATTGCGAGCGAAGCGAAGCAATCTGGTGCCGCAGCGTTTCTCGATCGCTTTGCGATCGACTCTGTAATTCCCAGATTGCTTCGCTTCGCTCGCAATGACGGCTGTGGCATAAGGAGTCTGAAGTGAGATCCGTCTGGCTAGAAAGATTCGTCCGAGGTTTTTTCATGCTCTGTGCCCTAGGGGCCGTTGTTATTACGATTGGGATCGTTGTCTCCTTAATCGGTGAAGCGTTTCGTTTCTTTGCCCGTGTGAATGTTTTCGACTTTATCTTTGGGCTGAATTGGGCACCTCATACTCTTGAGAGTGGGGAAGAGATCGGATTTGGTGCCATTCCCCTTTTTACAGGAACAGCCTTGATTACCCTTATCGCGATGGCCGTTGCGGTCCCCTGCGGCGTCATGGTCGCGGTTTATTTATCCGAATATGCATCCCCCAAAATAAGGCAAACTCTAAAACCCCTTCTTGAAACGCTGGCAGGGATTCCAACCCTCGTCTATGGCTTTTTTGCTGTAGCCACCCTCGGCCCTTTAATCCGTGATGTGGCCGGATTTTTTAATCTTTCTATTGCCAGTGAAAGTGCTCTGTGTGCCGGACTTGTCATGGGCGTGATGATTCTGCCTTATATGTCCTCACTCTGTGAAGACGCGCTCCACTCTCTCCCCACAACCTTAAGGGAGGGGTCCATGGGGTTGGGAGCCACCCCTTCTGAAACGATCATACGTGTTCTTTTGCCGGCCATCTTTCCTAGTCTGATGGCTGCGTTTTTACTCTCCCTCTCAAGAGCTATTGGGGAGACAATGATCGTTGTCATGGCCGCAGGACTTGCAGCAAACCTCAGCTTTAATCCCTTTGAGGCTGTAACGACAGTGACAGTTCAAATTGTCAGTCTTTTAACCGGTGATCAAGCCTTTGATAATGCGAAAACACTGGCTGCCTTTGGCTTAGGATTTGTTTTGTTTATTCTTACCTTGTTTTTGAATATACTCGCTCTATACGGCGTAAAAAGATACCAGAGGATCTATGGCTAAAAAACCACCGAAGAATACAGAAGACGACACAGAAATTAAAGTGGAAAGCTGGCAGTGGGAGACACCTTCAAAACGTCTCACGTGGAAGCAAATTCTCGTCATTATAAGCCTTATAGTTGTTGGCCTTTTGTTTGTTTTTGGATTTTTGATTGTTGGTGTCGTTGTTTTGCTTATCACCATAATTGTTAATCTCATTCTTTTTATTTTAAAGAAGCTTACATGAGACGAACATTAAAATTCAGGCGCTTCAAAGAGAGATTGTTCCAGGGAGCTGGACTCTTTAGCTTGTGTCTTGCCCTTCTCTTTTTAGGGGGGATATTGGGTGATATTGCCTATAAAGGGTACTCCGCTTTTATCACCACAGAAATTGAAGCGGGAACTGCAACACCTGATCTTTTAAATGCCCATGCCTCTCATTCTCCTGAAACAAATCGTTGGATCACCGCAAACAGTGACGTGGATATGTATGTCAAAAAGGGCTACAAGGGAAACTTAACGCCTCCCCAACTCCAAGCCATAAAATCCCTTGAAGAGACAGGACACATTCGAAAAGCATTTAATTGGGGGTTTTTCACCCATTCAGATTCTCAGGAGTCTGAGCTTGCCGGTATTTGGGGAGGGCTGTATGGTTCACTTCTCACCCTGATTGTCACATTCCTTACCGCATTTCCTTTAGGAGTCGGCACCGCTATTTACCTCGAAGAATTTGCTCCAAAAAATCGTCTCACGAATTTAATTGAGGCCAACATCAATAATCTTGCGGCCGTTCCCTCGATCTTGTTTGGTCTTTTAGGCCTCGTCTTTTTTATTCAAATCCTAGGACTCCCCCGTCCTTCCGCTCTTGTGGGAGGTCTCACGTTGGGGTTGATGAGTTTGCCCGTCATTGTCGTTGCGACCCGGTCTGCCCTGTCCACTGTCCCTCAAACCTTAAAGGAAGCCGCTCTGGGCTTGGGTGCAACGCCCCTCCAAGTTCTGTTTCATCATGTCTTTCCAACAGCACTTCCTGGCATTATGACGGGTGTTATCTTGAGTCTTGCCCGTGCTTTGGGCGAGACAGCTCCTCTTCTCTTGATCGGAATGGTTGCTTTTATCGCTCTCCCCCCTGAACACTTCCTTGATCCAGCAACAGTTTTACCTGTCCAGATTTTTAATTGGTCTCGGAGCTCTGAAATGGGTTTTATTGAAAACACCTCTGGTGCTATTTTGGTATTACTTTTTGTTTTAGCCCTTTTGAATGGGATCGCTGTCGTCATTCGTAAGAAGTTTGAGGCGTGAGATGGATATCAAAATTGATGTTAAACACTTAAATTTATTTTACGCGGAGAAGCAAGCTCTCCATGACGTGTCTATAAGTTTACAATCCCATCAAACGACAGCCCTTATTGGACCTTCAGGATGCGGCAAAAGTTCGTTCTTAAGATGCCTTAATCGAATGAATGATATCATTCCCTCCGCAAGATGTGAGGGTCAAGTCATCCTTGACGGAGAAGATATTTATGCGCGTTCTGTTGATGTGGTTGAGGTTCGAACACGGGTTGGCATGGTTTTTCAAAAGCCGAATCCCTTTCCTCGCTCCATTTTTGAAAATGTAGCTTACGGCCCTCGTATTCATGGGCTCTTTAAAAGCAAAGCCGACCTCAATGACATCGTTGAAGGTAGCCTGACGCGTGCAGCCCTTTTCAATGAGGTGAAAGATCGCCTTCATCAACCCGCAACCCGCCTTTCAGGGGGACAACAACAGCGTCTCTGTATCGCAAGAGCGATTGCTGTAAATCCGGAAGTGATCCTTATGGATGAACCCTGCTCAGCCCTCGATCCTATTGCTACAGCAAAAGTTGAAGAATTGATTGATGACTTGCGAGAAAAGTTTACAATCGTTATCGTAACTCATAATTTACAACAAGCCGCTCGTGTGTCCCAAAAAACCGCTTTTTTCCATAGCGGTTACCTTGTCGAAGAGGGTGAAACCGGGGCACTCTTTACAACACCACAAGATGAACGCACACAAGGATATATTACAGGACGTTACGGATGACAGATCATATTGTTAAAGCCTACGACGATGAACTCAACACCCTTCATGAACTTATTCATCATATGGGAGAAATGACGGTTCAGCAGATTGATAAAGCCATTCAATCGATTATAAAGGGTGACGAAAAACTTGCCCATAAAGTGATTGAGACGGATGATGAAATTAATCTCCTCGAAGTGAAGATTGATGAACTGGCTGTGAGAATCATTGCTTTGCGGCAACCCGTCGCATTTGATCTGCGGACGGTTGTTGCGGCCCTTAAAATTTCCAACCAAGTTGAGAGAATTGCTGACTATGCAACAAACATCGCAAGAAGGACTCTCATGCTTCATGATATGCCCCATTTACCGCTCGTTGAGGGGCTTCCCGCACTTCTTAAGATTCCGAAGCGGATGTTTGAACGGGCCCTTGTTGCTTTCGCGACCCACGATTTGAATCTGGCCCTTCATGTGTGGCACATGGACCGTGAAGTCGATGAGTTATTTAATGAATATCTCACTGAACTTTTTAATGCGATGATTGCTGATCCAAAGAATGTTGGCCCGTGTACACAACTCTTATTTGCAGCAAAGAATATTGAACGGATAGGCGATCAATCAACAAATATTGCAGAAGCTGTCTATACATTAGTTACCGGAAAACAATTCAAAGAAAGTGATCCTCAATGAAGTCCGAGTTTTTAAAGATACTTCAAGAGAGAGGGTTTATCCATCAAGGAACGGACCTGGAAGCTCTTGACGATAAGATGGCAGAAGGCCCCATCACTGCCTACACCGGATTTGATGCGACGGCCCCAAGCTTTCATGTCGGGAATCTCGTTCAGATTATGCTATTGTATTGGCTGCAAAAATGTGGCCATCGTCCGCTTGTTCTCTTAGGCGGGGCGACAACAAAGATTGGGGATCCCTCAGGCAAAGACGAATCGCGCAAGCTTTTAGATGATGCTGAAATTGACAAAAACATCATCAGTTTATCCCGGATTTTTGAAAGAGCCGTCACCTTTGGAACTGGTCCTCAGGATGCGGTCTTGCTCAATAACACCCATTGGATTGATACTCTAAATTATCCAGCTTTTTTAAGAGATTTTGGCCATCATTTCACGGTCAATCGCATGCTCAGTTTTGAAAGCGTCCGCTTGCGTCTTGAGCGAGAACAGCCAATGACGTTTCTTGAATTTAATTATATGATTCTGCAAGCCTATGATTTCCTTGAACTTTATAAGCGTTATGGATGTCTTCTTGAAATAGGAGGATCTGATCAATGGGGAAATATCATTAACGGCGTTGAGTTGGTCAGACGCGTGACCCACAAAACGGTTTACGGTCTTACAACCCCTCTGATCACAACGGCGAGTGGCGCCAAGATGGGCAAGTCCTCAAAAGGGGCGATATGGTTGAATGCCGATCTGCTGCCCCCCTTCGATTTTTGGCAGTTCTGGCGCAATACGGATGATGCGGATGTGGGTCGCTTTTTAAGACTATTCACCAATCTTCCCCTTGATGAAATTAAGCGCCTTGAAAAGCTTGAGGGGGCTGAGATTAATGAAGCCAAGAAGATCCTTGCGGATGCTGTCACCCTCTTTATTCACGGGCCTGAAGCCGTTCAGACTGCCCGAGAAACAGCAGCAAAACTGTTTGAGGTACAAGGTGCCAGTCTCGATGAAGCGGCCCTTCCGACCCTTCTGTTAAGTGATGCGGAGCTCGAGGCGGGCGTCTCCGTAACTGACCTATTTCATCGCTTAAATTTAACAGGATCTAAGGGAGAAGCGCGTCGATTGATCGAGGGCGGTGGCGCCCGCCTTAACGATACACCCATTACAGATGAGCTCCTCACCCTCACTCTCACGTCTTTTAATGATGATGATATGATCAAGCTCTCCGCCGGAAAGAAGCGTCACGGACTGGTGAAGAGGGGATAGGGACTTCACCTCGCCCCTTGTGGGAGAGGTCGACGCGCAGCGGCGGGTGAGGGGTCCGTAATATCAGTAAGATTCTTTGTTTGTTAGTAAGGATATAGATATCTATAATACATAATGTCTGTTTGCATTTGGGTTGACGAACCCCTCACCCGCCCCAAAAGAAGGGGCGACCTCTCCCACAAGGGGAGAGGTGAAAGAAAACCATATTTTACAACACCTTAACCCAAAATGTTTCACGTGAAACATTTTGGATCACCCCTCATTATAGCTTCGGAGTTGCTTCTTTTTTCCCATCAGTCGCAACAGATTCTTCCAGTTTCTTATTCAAATCTTCAGCAGAGATGAATCCAGGAAGAACTGTCTTTTCACCGACAATTAACGTCGGCGTTCCATTCACGCCAATAAGTTTTGCAAGCTCAAGGGTTTGGTCAATTTCCGTTTGAATGGCCTTGTCATCCATGTCAGCCTTCAACTTTTTTGTATCAATACCGAGGGAACTTGCAGCCTTCATAATTTGCTTTTCATCCAGGTGCTTATCTGATGAATAAACGGCTGTTTGAAGCTGTTCATATTTCCCCTGATTTTTTGCAGCAAGCAAAGCTTTAATCGTCAAAACAGAGTCATCTCCCATGATGGGAATTTCCTTTATAATCACTTTCACATCTTTGTTTTTTGACAAAAGAGTCGTGAGTTCGCCATGGAATTTACGACAGTATCCACAATAGGGATCCAAAAAAGCCACCAAAGACTGAGTTCCTTTTGGATTTCCAATAACTGGGGAAGACGGGTCATTGAATATTTTTGCTTTATTCTCAGCGACGGCCTTTTCCATATTTTCGATTTCGGCTTTTTGTTGAAGGTCCATACCCGCTTGAATCGACGTCATGACGATATCCGGGTGCTTGGCAATATAATCTCCGACGAGTTTTTCAATTTCTGCGATTTGTCCTGCTGAAAAGTTAGATGCTGGGGGTTGAGCTTGCGTTACTGGAATTTGGACTGATTTCGTATCAGCCGCGAGCCAGGTTGCAAATGCACCTACACAGGCTACAGATAATAATCCTAAATATATTTTTTTCATGAATTAGACTCCCTTTGTTTTAAGACATTTAGTGTACTCTTTTTTCAAGAATACAACAAGCTATACATTTACTCTTTCACCTCTACCCTTGTGGGAGAGGTCGACGCGCAGCGGCGGGTGAGGGGTAGGCCGTACGCAGTGTTCTTTGACATTTCTTTAAAGTCATATTTCCCCCTCACCCGCCTCTTCGAGGCGACCTCTCCCACTCAGGGGAGAGGTGTAATTACTTCAGTCGATGTGTTGTCGAAATTTTCTGAGGACTCACCTCACAGGCATAAACCAGGGGCACAACACCCACTTCAATAGCTTTAAGCGTTTCTTGCGCATACACGGGATCGATGTCCTTTGCGATTTCAAACCCCTCACAATCATTTCGTTGAACAACGTAGATGACGTAAGCTTGATGCCCAAGTTTTACCATGTCGGATAGCTCTCGCATGTGCTTTGCGCCCCGAGCCGTCACGGAACTCGGAAACTCAGCCACTGTCCCTCTTTTTAAATGAACGTTTTTCACTTCTACATAAGTCAATGTTTTCTGATGGTCCGTCAGTAAAAAATCAATGCGGGAATTTTGACCATAGGGAACCTCTCGCTTGACCGTTTCATACCCTTGTAATTCCTTGATGATTCCTGCATGAAGCGCCTCTTCGACGAGGTGATTTGGATTTGAGGTGTTCATTCCAACATATGTCCCATTTACCTCTACCATTTCCCATGTGTAGGGAAGCTTGCGAGAAGCATTCATAGACTTTGACACCCACACAGGCATTCCGGGATCGCTGATACCCTGCATGGCTCCAGAGTTCGGACAATGGGCTGTAATAAACCCGATATCTTCAAGCTCAATGTCAGCAAGAAATCTCTTATATCTCTTGATGAGGTGGCCCTTCACTAGAGGCGTTTGAAAGATCATGCTGATTTCACTTGTTCATAAGCCCAGGTTATCCAAGGAAGAAGAGCCTTAATGTCAGACGCCTCAACGGTGGGCCCTCCCCAAATCCGCAAACAAGGTACTGAAGACGTATGTCCAAGAATCCCATAAGCAATTCCATTGTCTTCTAACAGGCTGGCAATAGCTTTAGGATACAACCAACCCACGGGATCTTCAGGAAATCTAAGACAAATCGTCGACGAAGACCTGATCTCTGGGTCTTGAACTAAAAACTCTATCCATGGCGTTTTCTCTACCCACTCTTCCACAGCCTTTAAATTTGCTTTTGAGCGAGAAATCAAAATAGGAAGTCCACCTATATCCTGGGCCCATGTCAAGGCATCGATGAAATCTTCTATAATGAACATTGAGGGCGTATTGATCGTCATTCCTTCAAATATGCGCTTTGAAAATTTACCCTCCTCAGCAAGCCTAAAAACACGGGGAATAGGCCATGGTGGACGATGAGACTCGAGTCTTTCTACAGCACGTGGACTTAAGACGAGCATCCCATGCGCCGCCTCACCCCCTAACCCCTTTTGCCAAGCAAAACTAACGACATCCATTTTTTCCCAAGGGAAAGACATGGAAAAGAGAGCCGAAATCGCATCACAAATTACTAGTCCTTCTCGCTTATCTGAAATCCATTCGCCATTTGGTACACAAACTCCCGTCGTTGATCCGTTATAGGTAAAAACAACATCGTGTGAAGGATTTACTTTTGAGAGATCCGGCAAACATCCTGGAGGAGCCGTTAAAACTTGCGTATTTTTGAGCTTGAGTTCTTTGAGCCCGTCATGAATCCATACATTGCCGAACACATCAAAGCTCACAAAATCAACAGGCCGTGGGCCGAGAAGCGACCACATCGCAGCTTCCATAGCTCCTGTACACGACCCTGGAAGAATTCCAACATGATACGTCTCAGGTATCTCAAGAACGTTTTTCGTAAGATCGACTAAGTGATTAATGCGGTCCAAACAAAGAGACGAACGGTGGGATCTTCCGATTGTTATGAGATCTAGCTTATCAATGCGCCAATTGGGCCTCTTGCAGGTGGGGCCTGAGGAAAAATTTGGACGTTCAGGTTTTAATGAAGGCTGCATTTTTTCTAAGCTGAGGATTTCTGAATGCCGAGTTGACTTTCAATAAGCCACTCTGCAAATCGTATATCCAGTTTACGGGGCTCTTCCTTAGATGAGTAAAAATATACCTTTTTTACGATATCCAAATATTCATCAACAGTAACCTTCGTCTCTGATTTTTTGATCAACTTCAAGACAGTGCTCGTGCATTCGACCATAAGATCAGGACACTCGAGGATCGGACTCTTTTTAAACTTTCTTTCAAGATCAAGGGAGTGCTGGCCTATGGCTGTCGGTGAATTGTTCATCAAATCAATAATGGAACAGTCTAATGCCTCAGCAATGGCTTGAAGAGACTGTGCACTGGGTTTTTTTATGCGACCTTTCAGAATGTTTCTGACTGAATGAATGCTTAAACCTGCGCGTCTCTCTAACTCCGCAATGGATAAATTTCTTTCTTCCATGCGCTCAATAATTTTTTCTTTTACTTCCGAATCCATACGCTCTCATTTTACCTAAAACCAAGTCTTTTATGACATTAGTATAGAATTAATATCTGAATAAGTCCAAAATATGCCACTCAAAAAAAAATTAACACAACTCAAATTTATGGTATACAAACTATCAAAAATGTTTAATCTAAAAACACCAAAAAGAGAATGGGAGGTCTCTTTACTAACCTTCCAAAAGCATAAAACCTGTAAAAGGCTTACATATTTGGGAGTATATAATAACTTTTTCTGAAAGTCTACCTTCCTAAATCTACCTTTTACAGCATTATTTTGAAAAGCAGTTAAAGGAGTACTCATGTTTAATTTCGGTCCGCCTCGCAATGACGCCTTAATCATACTCTTCCTTTGAAGGAAGAGAAAAGCTAAGGCTTGAGAGGCTTTATCCTACCTCAGCAAGCTTGGGTTTTGATCACAGCAATATTACACCCCAACTATTGCTGCCTGCCTTCAACCCATCCTTGCCTCAGTCTCTGATAGGGAACCCCAATTCCCACGGACTGAAACGGCTCTCTCTCGTCCTGCTTTTCTCTTCTTCCAAGGGAAGATAAGGCATCACCTCTCCCCTTGTGGGAGAGGTCGACGCGCAGCGGCGGGTGAGGGGTATCTATACTCTCTATAAGTCGTTTTGGAATATGGTTTGGCGGCCCCTCACCCGCCCCTAAAGGGTCGACCTCTCCCACAAGGGGAGAGGTGATGGTGCTTCATTTTGCAAGAAAAACCCAAATTCTCCTAAAATGTTTCACGTGAAACATTTTCCAGAACCTCTTCTACATGGCCGGGAACGCTTACCTTTCGCCATATTTTTGAGATCAACCCTTTTTCATTAATTAAAAACGTAGATCGTTGAACACCAAAATACTTCCGACCGTACATAGATTTTTCAACCCATACCTGGTATTTTTCACACACCTCACCTGATAAATCAGAAGCTAATGTGAAATTAAGTTTTTCATTTGCTTTAAAAGTATCGTGACTTTTGATAGAATCTTTAGAAATACCAATAATATGAGTGTTCAGTTTATCAAAATTAGGCTTCAAGTCTCTGAAAGAGCAAGCTTCTTTTGTACAACCGGATGTGCCATTCTTAGGATAAAAATAGACAATGACCTTTTCGCCAATGAAATCAGTAAGCGAGACTCTTCTCCCCCCATCAGCAGGAAGATCAAAGGGTGGCGCAGAATCACCGATCGCTAACGTCATACGGCATATCTCCTTTAATATTATGGAGTGCATTTAAATATCATGAACCATACTCTAACAACCCTTTTTAGAAAAGGCCTTTTGGGAAAAAGATGGTTTCGCTTGGCTTTAGAAGTAGCAGGATCTCTCATAGCACTTGTTTTCGTCCTCCTTATTATTCTCTTAGGTCGTCTTTCCATGGGCCCTATTAACCTTGATTTCTTAACGAAAGATATTGAAGAAGCCCTCGTTATCCCTAAAGCAGGACTCAGTGCCTCCATAGAGCACACCCAACTTGTTTGGCGGGACTGGAAGCATCCGTTTGAGATAGAGCTGGTAGGGGCTCATCTTAAAAAAGATCAAAGCCCTGACTGGCTTAAAATTGACCATATAGCGATATCCATAAGACTTTATCGTTTGTTGTTGGGGGACGTCTCTGTTAAGCAGTTAAGATTTTATCATCCGCAAATCCTTCTTGAGAGAGATGAAAAGGGTGAGTTTACATTTGGATTTGGTGAAAATAAACCTAACCAAGAATTTTCATTTAAAGAGCTTTCTCCCCTATTAGCCCTTGGTGGCTCTCATACGGGCTTAGGAAAGCTTAACGACTTAAATCGTATCTCAATCAT
>JABDDK010000006.1:0-175 GCA_013287665.1 Alphaproteobacteria bacterium | reverse complement strand
AAAGATACAAAAGAAGACCTTTTGTGGGATCTTCCCAAATGTACATTTGTTCTCAAAAGGTATCCGGATCGTTTTCGAGCGGAAGTCACCGTATATCCAAAAGAAGGAAAAGGATCTTTAAGCTTCGGCCTCGAACACGAACTGGACTCCTCTCGCTTTGATATTTATGCAAGTT
>JABDDK010000005.1 GCA_013287665.1 Alphaproteobacteria bacterium | reverse complement strand
GTAATGAATATATTCTCTATTGAGAAGTAGAATTTAACACATGAAAGTGATGTAATGTCGATCAGCGACACAAAATATTTTCAGATTTCCTTACTCCGTGGACTCCTCCTCCGCTAAGGCGGAGCATTTTCAATACCCAAATTTATCACATTAAAATTTATCCAACCTTCGCTTCTCTGAAGCTTCGGTTGGCAAGCCACCTATTTAATCGAAGGAGGGCTGGCCAACTCATTGAGTGAGCAATTAAGTTTATATAAGGAAAGAGTAATGACTATATCAAGAAAAATGGCATGGATTATGTGGATGACCGCATCCATATTCTATGCGTACCAGTTTGTTATCCGGGTGATGCCCAACATCATGATCGAAGATATTATGCAGCAATACGGTCTGGATGCTGCTGTATTTGGACAGTTCTCAGGAGTGTATTACCTCGGATATGTATTAATGCATTTGCCAATTGGTATAATGCTGGATCGCTATGGCCCCAGAAACGTTATGACAGGCTGTATCCTACTTACGGTGGTTGGCATGTTGCCTATTGTTGTTTCTGATAACTGGATTTACCCTATTATAGGTCGCTTTTTTATAGGCGTTGGTTCTTCCGCCGCTATATTAGGGGCCTTTAAAATCATTCGTATGTCCTTTAGTGAAAAGCACTTTACCAGAATGCTAAGCATAGCTGTGACTATCGGTTTGATTGGTGCCATTTATGGGGGCGGACCCGTGGCTCAGATGTGTGAGACATTGGGTTATAAAACAGTTATCTTGATATTTGCAGGGCTTGGTATCATTTTATCCAGCATGACTTACTTGGTCGTCCCTAATTTTGAAGCCAGCAACCAAGATAACGTTATGGCAAATATCAAAACGGTTTTGACGAACCCTAAGGTTATTGCCACCTGTTTCTTTGCTGGACTGTTAGTTGGCCCCATGGAAGGATTTGCTGATGTCTGGGCTTCTGAATTCCTTAAGCAAGTCTATGGTTATGATACGATAGCTGCCGGATATCTTCCCTCCATGATCTTCGTCGGCTTCTGTTTTGGCGCACCACTCTTAAGTCTATTTGCTGAAAAAACGGGGATGTATATGGGCTCCATCATTGGAGCAGGTATCATCATGATGATTACGTTCATTGCATTGGTGATGGTCTTATTGAACGTAACAAGCATGACGGTTGGCTTTATTATAGTCGGCGTTTGCTGTTCTTATCAGATCTTGGCGATTTATAAGGCATCCACTTATGTCCCGGAAAATGTGGCTGGGCTTACGACTGCCGTTGCCAATATGATCATTATGAGCTTTGGATACTTCTTCCACACCGCCATTGGTTTGGTCATTACGAACACGCAGTCTTATGTGTATGGGATTAGTGTTATACCGATAGCTCTTGCCATCGGGGTTGTTGGGTTCTTAGCTTTATCATATCAAGAAAATAGAAAGATAAATAATATCTTTAATCAATTTTAAACGAAGGTGAGATATACATAAGAAAAAAGGTAGGCCTGTGAACGATCAAGCAAGAACAATTCAACGGACATTTATAACGTTGACTTTTATGTCGACTCTTGCTTCTTCACTTATTTGGGGCATTAATACGTTGTTCCTGCTTGATGCAGGATTAAATAACCTACAGGCCTTCACAGCGAATGCTTTTTTTACCGCAGGCCAAGTTGTGTTCGAAATCCCGACTGGCATCATTGCCGACTCCTGGGGAAGGCGGCTTTCGTACATGCTGGGCGCAATCACACTCATGGCCTCAACACTTTTGTATGTCCTGTTCTGGTATGTCACTGTGCCGTTTTGGTTGTGGGGATTTGTCTCACTTCTCTTAGGGCTCGGATTTACGTTCTTTTCAGGAGCAACGGAAGCATGGCTTATTGATGCTCTCGCCTTTGCAAAATACAAGGGAGACATGGAACCCGTCTTTGCAAAAGCTCAGATCGCAACGGGCGCCTCCATGTTAATTGGCTCTGTCGGAGGGGGTTTGATTGCCCAATTCACGAATTTAGGAGTTCCCTATCTTGTGCGTTGTTTACTTTTGATTGTCACTCTTATTGTTGCTTTCCTATTTATGAAAGATATTGGATTTACACCCACGCGGCCAAAGCACATTTTGACAGCCTCGAAAAAGTTATTTGATCAATCGGTTTACTATAGTTTTAAAAGTCGCCCCATTCGCTGGTTGATGCTAACCACACCTTTCACAGGTGGAGCAGGTATTTATGCTTTCTATGCCTTACAACCCTATTTATTAGAGCTCTACGGAGACCCGAATGCGTACTCAATTGCTGGACTCGCCGCAGCGGGCATTGCAGGCGCACAAATTATCGGTGGATTAATTTCCTCTCGTGTTCGCTCTCTCTTTAAAAGGCGCACAACCATTTTACTCAGCTCAATTTGTGTCAGTAGCTTAATGCTGTTGCTCGTCGGCGTTTTTACCAACTTCACTCTCGCACTCATCTTTGGTGCCATATGGGCAATTTCATTTGCGATTAGTTACCCCGTTTACCTCGCCTTAATTAATACCCTCATTCCTTCAGCACAACGAGCGACTGTGCTTTCATTTAATAACTTGATGGGCTCAGCTGGGGGGGTCGTAACACAACCTGCCCTAGGACGCGCTGCTGACGTTTATGGCTATGCTGTAACCTATATCATGTCTTCAGCGATCTCGTTTATAGCGATCGTGTTTATACTTCTCACTCGTTCTGAAAATATACCTGCGGATCGAATTGAGAGAAAATCAGACTTGCAGGAGTAATTTGTTTACAATGGAAGAGTCTCTTTAAGATCATCGACTAAAGCCAATGAATGCTTACAAAATTGAGTTTAAACGTGACGGTTAAGACACACTTGCACTCCTCTATTATTTGAGGAATGATTTCTGAAGGGAAAATTTGCCGAGGAATATCCTGACTTTGAATTTGTGCAGCAACTTGTTGCACAATTACCGTGGGGGCCTGTCGTTCCTTCTTATGTTCTTCTTTTAAATCTAAATTCTCCAGCAGATTGCTGGAGAATTATGTGGAGACCTTTCGTTACTTCTAACCTTTTTGTTCAAAAACCATTTTAAAAAAGGAGATATGCAATAATTTACTGAGGAATATCTTAACTTTGAATTTGTGCAAACGGTGCTTGCACAATTACTGTGGGGACCTGCCGTTCCATCTAATTTTTTTGAAAACATCTAAATTGAGGAGAGCCGAGCATGACAAAAGAAATTCTTAACCATGAATATTCCACATTTTTAGAAGAACTCAAAAACCGAGTTACCTCAAGTCGTCATAAAGCCATTCTAGCGGTTAACAGTGAACTTATCTTGCTTTACCATCACATTGGATCGGAAATTTTGAGACGACAAAAGGAACATGGTTGGGGTGCAAAAATCATAGACCAGCTCAGTAAGGATTTATCCGGATCGTTTCCAGAAATGAAAGGGTTTAGTCCTAGAAATCTTAAATACATGAAAAAATTTGCTGAGGAATATCCTGACGTTGAATTTGTGCAGCAAGCTGCTGCACAATTACCGTGGTTCCATCTAATTGTTTTAATTGACAAAATTAAAAACCATCAAGACCGTTTGTTTTACATGAATAAAGCTATCGAACATGGTTGGTCACGTAATATCATGGTCATGCAAATTGAAAGTGAGCTTCATAAACGCCAAGGCAAAGCGGTCACTAATTTTACAAAGACGCTCCCCGCTCCTCAATCTGATTTGGCGCATGCTACGTTGAAAGATCCTTATGTGTTTGATTTTTTAAGTATTGGCAAGGAGGCCCATGAACGAGAAGTTGAGAAAACCCTTATCATCCATATTGAAAAGTTCCTCCTTGAGCTCGGTTCGGGATTTGCGTTCGTCGGCAGACAGTATCCTCTTGAAGTGAGTAAACAAGACTTTTTCATTGATTTACTTTTTTACCATTTGAAGCTTCGATGCTTTGTGGTCATTGAGCTCAAGGATAAAGCCTTTAAACCAGAGCATGCGGGTAAGATGAACTTCTATTTGTCTGTTGTTGATGATTTGCTAAAGCATTCAAGTGATAACCCCACAATTGGCTTAATCCTTTGTAAAACGAAAGATGAGGTGATCGCCGAGTATGCATTGCGAGATATGTCAAAACCGATTAGTTTGGCAGAGTACCGTCTTACAAAAGCAATACCGGAAGACATTCAAACAGCTCTTCCAACGATTGAGGAACTTGAAGCTGAATTGTCTAAGGATTTTCGTGAACCATCCTCGTTTACAGCAAAGAGGAACTTGAGCTAATGTGTAAGAAAAAGGAAAACAGATGCTTAAAAACCAACCTATTATAGACATTACTATCCGATCCTACACTGACAGTGATATGAAGGACATCGCGGACATCCTCACAAAAATCGGATGGGCGCCTCAATATGTTGAAGGACAAAAAAGATATATTAACAAACTGATTCACGACGAGGAAGGTAGTGTATTTGTTTCGGAAAAAGAGGGTCGTCTAGCTGGTTTTATTCAAGTGCAACATTATCGTTGGAATTGTCTCAGCTCTGTCCCAGGGCTCGTTGTATCACCTGATTATCAAAGACGTAGCATCGGGGGAAACCTCATGACATATATAGAAAAAGAGTCTCAACTTCAGGGAAATCGTGGCGTATTTGTAGACACACCTGTTAACAATCAGGAAGCGCGGGCCTTCTATAAAGCTCAAGGATATCAAGAGGGGTATATTATGCCTCGCTATTATGAAGATGGTTTGGATGGCATTACTTTTCAGAAGTTCTTTACGTAAGCTTTACTCATATCGCGATCGAGCTATCTCTGAAAAGGCGGCGACTTTTCATGCAGTTTTTTAATGAGTTTAAACCGGGGGACCGTTTCATAATCAATCTCTACAGGCTCAAGAAAAATATGTAAGGGTCGAACCCAAAGACCATAGTCTCCATAGAGAGCTTGATACACAACAAGCTCATCCATTGTTTCCGAATGTCTTGAGAGCCCAATGACTTGATATAAATTCCCTTTGTAATGCCTATAAAGTCCTAGGGGCAGCTTGATCTCACTCATTGTATACTCCTCATCTTAAATAGTTCCCTGAAATCAACTTTATAAAAAGTCACTTTATTGCCATAAGGATATCGCACTTGCTAAATCTTATGTCGAAAAATAGATCTAAAGTTTCACCATTTTGAATCAACAACATATCGCATGATCGGAGCCATGAGTCCAGGCATGGTCACCATGGGCCTGTGATCAATTGTGACGGCTCCCATATGCTCGTAAAAGGGTCGCGAGTTAGGATCAGACCAGAAGCTAAAGCTCTCCCATCCTTTTGCTCTCGCTTGTTCGATGCAATGGTCCCACAATTTACGACCATATCCCTTGCCAATGAGCTGAGTGTCGAGGAAGAAATCATCCAACATGGGCTCGCCCTCATCAGTTTTAAAAGCATAATATCCAATCACCTTACCCTTCTCTTCAGCCATAAAACCAAAGGCGTTTTGATAATAGGACTCATCCCGAATACCAAACGTTGCCATAAAGCGATCCAGTCCTTCTTCCGGATAGCCCCAGTATCCTTTTCCCGCCCGCATTAAGGTGTTCATCATCTCACGATCCGATGTGCGGATTTCCCTAAAGTTAAGAGACATGTGTTTTATCTTCCTTTATGACACTCAACCCATTAAATCAAAGCTAGTTGCAATTGTCACTATGGAGTTTCCTGTTTATTGAGAGATGTAAGGGATCTCCCCACTTGCCTCAATGAAGGGAAGGCATTAGGGTTAAGTCTTTGTTGATAGGTTTATAAAGGAGACCAAATGATTAAAAAACTTCTGTTGATCGCGGCGCTTTTTTTTACGCAAACTGCCATTGCAAATCCTGAAAAGTACTTGCCACTTCAGGACGATGGGAATGGGGTGCTTGTAAGAACTTATATTCGAACTGTAATGAAGAAAGAAATACAGAATAATGGTGAAATAGATCAGCTCTACACGACTCACGAGAAGAAAGGGAAACTCCATATCTTATCTTTTTGTCTTTTTGCATCTGGGTTTTCACCTGAGGAGTCAATCAACTCACAAGGGGATTTCTGTGATTGGTCAGTTAAGACTTGTTCCCTTGAGACGAAATATAAGACACTAAAGGGACTCTTCAGATTTATACATGATGAGAAGAATACAAATAGAGTTCCGGTTCTTCTTGCACAGTATATGGTAGACTCATTTCCAGAATCTGTCGGAGCTGAACCTGAACTTGTTTTATCCCACATGCGGACGTTTATGAGTTACCTTTTTCAAGAGGCACCAGCATTTCCAAATGGCAACAAAAGAATCAGTATGGGAAGTTGGGTCAAATATGCTCTTGCTCAAACAGAAAACGAAAACCTTTCCGAGAAACTACGTGGAAAATTTGGGAAATTCGCCTCAAAATTAGTAAAAAGAGACAAAAGGATGAATTGTGCACTCCTTGGAACCGGTAAGCAGGCTGTTCGGCTGGTTCAAGCCATCCGTGAAACGGGCTGTCGAATTGTGTCCTTATATAGCCGTGATATAGAACGTGGAAAACGATTCGTGAGCGAGCACAAACTCCCAGAGGATACATTTATCACTGATCAACGTAATCAAGCCATAGCCTATGAAGGAGTTGACGCCGTTGTCGTTTCAACACCTGATTTTGAACATTATAGGCACACCATGCACGCGTTAATCGCGGGAAAGCATGTCTTCTTGGAAAAGCCAATTGCGACGGACTATAGTCACGCAGAGGAGCTCGTCGCCTTCTCTCAAGAACGAGGCCTCACCCTTGCGATTGACTATCATATGCGCTGGAGCTTAGCCTTAAGACACCTTAAAGATCTTATCGAAAAGGGTGAGTTGGGGACACTTCAAAAGGTATCGATCAAGTGGAGTTTGAAGCCACAGAAATCCGACGATTGGCGTAATAAGGAG
Organism: Alphaproteobacteria bacterium; assembly: GCA_013287665.1. GTDB lineage: Bacteria > Pseudomonadota > Alphaproteobacteria > UBA9655 > UBA9655 > UBA9655. The sequence goes on along the minus strand of JABDDK010000005.1, from coordinate 45,324 downwards.
AACCCCTGGTGGTGCCTATCCGTGCTGGGCACTCACCTCATTGATCAAACCTTATGGCTATTTCCAACCACGTTCGGACCTCTTAAAACCTTTGAAGGTGCTACGTATAATGCGCTCAATAGACTTAAAAACGAAGATTCTGCAAGTCTTCACTTTGAGTTTGAAAAGGGTGGCATTGTTGATGTTGAATGCGATCTTGCGGGAGGGACTCCTTTAACAATTCAGACTGTATCTGAAAAAGGGACGTTTGTTTTCAGTAAACTCCTCGGAGAAGGTCAGGAAATAAGTCTTCCATGGGTTACCACTACATTTGACTATCAAAATCCTTGGGTTGAATCTTTTAGGGATTTTCTAAATGCTGTTCAGGAAAAGCGTCCACCTGAGGTCGATCTTAAAATGGCCTTGAGGAATTTGGAACTGATGTTGAAGATTAAACGGGACAATAGTCTTGAATAGTGTCGATGAAACATAGCTTTTCAAAAACATTCATGATGAAGAAAACCCGCTCTATCTTATTAGCAATCGGAATTGTCTCCCAAATCTCAGATCTTTGTGCAGATCAATACTTAACTGATACCCCTGTCCCCACCGACTATGAAGTCGTTAAAATCAACTTTGCATCGCGTGTAAATCATAGAGAATGGAGCACTAGTATTAGAGCCCCCCTCGTGCAGCTCTCCATCGGTCTCTATCCAGATGTACAAGGGCAGTTTGTGGGGTACGGTGTGTCATCGATAAAGAAGGGTCAATCAACTCAATATGGATATGGAGATATTCGTGTTGGGTTTAAATATCGATTTCTTCATGAAGCGGGTACGATGCCCCAAGTTGCATTTTACCCTAAGTTTAGACTTCCCACAGGAGGTACAAGTCGAGGAATCGGAAACACAGGAGCCTTAGAAAAAATCCCTTTTTGGGCTCAAAAAAGTTGGGGGTTTTGGAAACTGTCTGGAGGAGGAGGCTATGCGTTTAACCAAGGGCCTCAGAAGGTGGACTATGCTTATGGTGGGGCCTTACTGCGGCGTGATTTTGGGCCTAGCTTAACCCTCGGCGGAGAGCTCTATGCTCAAGGGACAGCAAGTCCAACAAATCGTGCGCGATTGATTTTGAACTTTGGGGGAACATACAATTTCACTAAAAAATATAGCCTGCTTTTCAGTGCAGGCCACAGCATTGCAGGTGAAAAATATCTGGTTGCCTACTTAGGCTTTGGACTGGAAATGTAACACCCTTATTTCAGAAGTTGCTCAACCGTATCTCCCGTAAAATTCACGATATTCAAGGGGATAAGTCCGTAACGTGGATATTCCATATCAATGATAATATAAATCGTGGTTGCAACAACTGTTGAATAACTTACGGCAAATAAAAACCTTCCCCCACTCCTTCCACTAATCTTGTACCCCGCAAGCAATGAGCTTAAGAGTGCGATACAAATTAAAAAGAATGGGAGAATTAAAGGGGGATTAATTAAGGCATAGGCATAGCGCGTTTTGGTAATTTCAAACATGGTGTTTAAGGAAGGTAATACGAGCATGCAAACGGAATACTCCTTGCTTGTATGACAAGCCTGTACCCCTAATCCCCACAATTTATTCTGGATGTCTTTTACCTCTTCGAAGTCTACTTTTGCTGCCTCAACGTCGGGTAGTTTGTGGTAAATTTTCTCACGTTTGTCTAAATACTGATTAAAAGAATTCAGCATGTCACGCTGCAAGTCAGGTGAAACTAAATTTATTCTAAGACGAGCACTCTCTATTGCATTTTCTTCTTCAACCACTAAAAGACGTCGTAGATCCAGTTTTGCTTTTGCAGAGGCAAAAGAAAATGCGATTAAGAGTCCCATTAACGCAAAAACGGCCCCTTCAACAATCTGAGATTCAAAAGATTTATTAAGGTCTTTCTGAGGCGGATTAAGCCTGGCATGCCTCTTAGAAAGCAAAATACCCAGATATATAAACCATATCATCAACAGGATGAGAGTAGTGAGAATGATTGAGTCGACCAATATGTAATACATTTTTCTCTTAGCTTTGTTATCCCATTCTTTTAAAAGAGTAGGTTAATACAAAGCCCTTAAAAGAGAGTTAACAGAAAAAGTAGGGCTAAGCGTCTGAATTGTTGACGTTGCTTCGGATCCACTTTAATTTTCATTAAATCTGACCTTGAGAAATTGAAGGAAAATTATGACTGAAATCACATTGGTAGACGAACTTAGCCCTGCACAAGAAGCCATCATGGAACGTGACTTGGTAGACTATGAAGCCAGTCACGGCATTGATGTTAATTATAAGAGGTTTCATCTCATTCTCCAGAATGACCAAAAAAAACTCATCGGTGTTTTAACAGCCTATACCGCGTTTGCTGAAGTCTATATTGATGATATGTGGGTTCATAGTGCCCATCGCGGGAGCGGATATGGGCGTCTTCTCATTGCATCCTTGGAAAATCGTTTCAAGAGTAAAGGTTTTAACAATATCAACCTCTGTACGAACCAGTTCAACGCGCCTGAGTTCTATAAGAAATGCGGCTTTGAGCTGGAGTTTGTTCGTAAAAATCTGAAAAATCCTAAATTGAATAAGTTCTTCATGGTGAAATTTTTTGATGATGAAGAACAAACTCAAGGGATTCTTGTTGAAGAATTGCCCATATGAACCCACAGGGATTGACGGATCTCATTATTGTGGCATCCTGAAGCTCGATAAATTGGGATGGAAGCATGGATGTGTGGAGCTCCCAATATATTATGCGGAATGAGCTTTTTAAGAGCGAATTTCGGGGAGGTCTAAAGCGCGCAATACCCCGATATTTCCTCGGATGGCAAAACCCGTGCAAAGCAGGAAATGGGAGGCGTCAATACTACCCTGATCTTCCCTCGACTGCGGTGTTGCAACACCACTTTATTTTAACAAGGAGTCAGAAAAAGGAAACCAACAAAAAGGAAAAAAACTGTCGTCAAGTCCTTTACAATTCTAATAAAATCGATATAATTTAAATTAAATTTTTTGAAATGGGAGGAATTATTATGCATCGCGCATTGGTCAATATGCTACCGTCTTGGATGTTCATAGCGCTTCTAATGGCATTTTTTTTATTATCTGCCACAATTTTTTTCTTTGCGGTTAGACGTTACTTTCCCAAGCTTTTGACTGAACAAATGTCCCCAGCCTTCACTGTGATGGGTACGAGTTATGGTTTTCTCCTTGGCTTTGTTATCGCGATTTTATGGCAAAATTATACAGCCGCAACAAATATAGTTGCGACGGAAGCTTCCAACATTAATCTTCTAATTAATAATTTACAATTGTTTCCTCCAGATGTTCAGCTGAAACTTATTAAAGTGATAAGGGTATATATTGATATTTTGAAAGATCATGAATGGGAAGCCATGCGATGGGGTGAGCCAGCTCATGAAACATGGCGAACCATAAATGATTTATACAAGACTTTGCTGACGATTAAACCGGAAGGAACTTTAGAAAACCAAGCATATGGAAGTATTCTAAGACATCTTGATAGCATTTCTGAAAATCGAGCGACCCGAATTCATATGCTTCACACCATCATTCCTGTTGGAGTGCGAGTACTGTTATTGGCAGGTGCATTATTCATTGTCTTTTCAGTGACCGTTAATGATACCAAAAATAAGCTTAATCATTTCATAACCGTCATGATGGTTTGCTTCTTGCTCGCCTTCAACCTTGGGTTAGCTTTCCTTTTAGCCTTTCCTTACTCCGGAGATATTGGAGTCAGTGGAGAAATGCTCAACAAAGTCATTCCAGAAAGACTGAACAATATGGAGGCAAAACTAAAAGGGATGTAGCTTTTATCTCTCAGTTTTTGCTTCCTTTGATGATCGTAAAATACCCATTATGCGATCGATCATTTTTGCAAAAGCACCATTTCCCATGACATTAGCGGTCGTAATGACGGGGTCAAACAGGATATAGAGTGCCGTGACAAGAGACATCATCTCTGCATTAAATCCAAGTTGGCTTTCAAGGATTGGTAACATAACGATGATGCCCCCGCCTGGAATCGCTGCGACGGAAAATTTCGCTAAGACAAAATAGAAGGTAAAGATCACATAAGCCATTAAAGAAGGCTCATCCATCCCATAGTTTTTGAGCACAGCATAAGCAAAGATGGGAATCGCAAAGCAATCACCGATCAGGTGAACATTAACAGTTGCGGGAACAACGGATTTACATAACTCTTTATTTTGAACATTGTTCTGCACGCCAATCAACGTGAGCGGCATAGCTGCTGCACTGGACATTGTACTAAAGCCAGAAATTGCAGCAGGAAGCATGTTTTTGACGCTCAAAAAAAACTCACCCAAATTACCTTTGCTTAAAAGGAAATAGACGCCCAAAATATATCCAAACTGACTTAAAGCAACGATCGCGAATATTAAGGTATATTCCTCAACAATTGTAGAAATCACGCCATCATATTGGAGCTTCACCACAAATCCCAAAACGAATAGTGGGATAATATATGTAAAAAGTGCAAGAAGCTTATCCACAATTTTTTCGAGAAATTCCGAAATTTTATGGGCGAGATTGTTCCTAAAAAATGACACTAAAAAGCCCATTCCAATGGCTAAAAACATAGACTTATCATTCGCGATCAACTTTGGCAGCTCCCATGTCCATAAGGCTTGCAAGCCTGTCGATTCGTTCGGTAAAGCAATCGTTTGGTCGAAATGATAGACCCACATTCCAACATAATGACTTAAAAAAGTGGATGTAAAATTGGATATACAAACACATGCTAGAATGAGTCCAATCACCCAAGAAGCACTCTTCGAGAGAGTGACAACGGACCTAAAAAGAAGACCAAATATGATGACAGGCAGTAAAAAGATAATAAGCGATTTTATGGATAAGCTTACCCCATAAAGAGCTTGCTTTACCTCTAAAGGAATGAAGTTGTCCAAAAGGACTGCAGCTATAATTAAAGCCCCTAAAATAAAGGGCATCTTACGAAACATGACGTTTCTCCTATTACTAGAATTTTTGGATTAAATTGCTAAATTGAGAGCGTAGGGATGTATTACCGGCTGAAGCCGGTAGTGGTTGTGAGGATTTTGCTAATGGCGCAAAACACGATTCAGTTAATCCCTTCAAAATTATAACTATCAAAGCGTGACATAGTGCGGGGGGAGAATCAAGCACTATGTGATATATTGATCTCTGCCCTTGATAACTTCTAGAAATGCAGCTCCGTAATCCGTAAGTTTTCTCTCGCCCATGCCTTTGATTGTGGCCATTTCATTTAGAGTGTTGGGTTTATGGACGGCCATCTCCCGCAATGTGGTATCGTGGAAAATAATGAACGGAGCCACTTGTAGATTTTTAGCGATTTGGAGTCGCTTTTTCCTGAGCTCTTCAAAGAGAGCCTCATCGACAGGATTGGCAAAAGTCGCTTTCTCTATTTTCTTTTTGCTCTTTGAGAGCTTCTTGTGTTTGCGTAGATAAATTATCTCGCGCGTTTTAAGAGCATTCATGCCCTTTAAAGTGAGCTTAAGGCCACCATGAGCCGTCATGTCCACCATGAGTAGATTTTGGGTTACCAGCTGCCTGTAAACGTCCTGCCACCTAACTTTATCATATTCAATACCGATACCGAACGTGGTGATTTTATGATGGCCAAACTTCCTCATTCGTTCATCCGTTTTGCCCAAAAGAACATCGATCAAATAGGTAACCCCGAATCTCTGGCCTGTTCGATAAACGCATGACATCGCTTTCTGTGCAACGATGGTTGCGTCGAAGGTTTCCGGTGGGTTGTCGCAATTATCACAATTACCGCAAGCTGAACACGTATCGCTGAAATATTCCAGGATGATTTGCCGACGACAACACGCAGCCTCACAGAGCCCTAACAGTGCATTTAGCTTTTGATGCTCGATCCGTTTTTGATGATCTTCGGTGTTGGCTTCATCAATAAACCGACTTTGCATGACCACATCACTGAGTCCATAAAGCAACAGCGCATGAGCCGGCATACCATCGCGCCCAGCACGGCCCGTTTCTTGGTAATAGGCCTCTATATTTCTAGGCAAGGACAGGTGTGCCACAAAACGCACATCAGGCTTATCGATGCCCATGCCAAAGGCAATGGTCGCCGCCATAATCACATTATCTTCATTTTGAAATTTTCGTTGATTGGCTTGGCGTGCTTCCTTTGTCATTCCCGCATGATAGGCCAACACATTCAGACCCTTGTTTTTAAACCACTCAGCTGTTTCTTCTGTAAGGGACCGGGTTCCGCAATAGATTATCCCGCTTTTACCCAGGTACGTTTCTTTAATGAAATCCAAAATCTGCTGCCTTGGATTATTTTTAGGCAGAATAGAGTAGTGTATATTAGGGCGGTCAAATCCGGAGACAAAGGTTCTCCCCTGCTTAAGATGCAGCCTCTCGACAATATCTTTCCGCGTAGGCGCATCGGCCGTCGCTGTGAGAGCTATGCGAGGGATGTCTGGGAAGAGTTTTGCTAATTCTGCCAGCCGAGTATAATGAGGTCTGAAATCATGTCCCCATTGGGACACACAGTGTGCTTCGTCTATAGCAAAAAGGGCCACTTTTACCTGTTTTAAGAGCCCCAAAAATTCTTCTGTGAGCAGACGCTCCGGCGCTACATACACCATATCCAGCTCACCAGCGAGCATCTTCTGGATGGCACTATTGTTAGCCTCAGCAGACTTATTTGAATTGATAGATTCAGCCTTAACCCCCAGCAAAGCAAGGGCCTGAATTTGATCCTGCATGAGGGCAATCAGTGGAGATACGACCACCCCAACACCCTCACGACAAAGGGAAGGTATTTGGTAGCAGAGCGACTTTCCACTGCCCGTCGGCATTAAGACAAAAGCATTGCCGCCCGCAATCACGTGCTCAATAATCTGCTCCTGCTGACCGCGGTATGTATCAAATCCGTAGACCTTATTTAATAGGTCATCTGCCTTTGGCAACATCAATGAATCCTCACTCCGTAAACGTGGGATCAGTTTAAAGGACTATGCGCGCAGTGGGAAGGGGGTCTTAAATGAGAAAGATTGTAAGCCTAGGCTAGACATAAACAATACTTATTTACTTTTTGTTAAATATTATAATGCTATAATATTATTAAATAAGGTATGGAGACTATGATGTTTAAAATTTACTACGTAGGTGCCTTGAGCGCTTTCCTCTTAGCAAGTGCAATGCCAGCCGAAGCACAGCTCACATTTAAAAAGGTGTTTGGGATTACGAGTACCTCAGATTATTTGAATCAGTTGATCACATTGACCCAAATGCAAAAAACACTTGCAGAAATCAATGATACGAACGCGAAAATTGTGAAAGAAGAGAAAAACATTGGTAGCTTTAATAAACTCATCGAAGAAGAGATTAAGAAAGAGATCACCCAAGATGAAGAGCAAATGACTTCTTTGGCAAATGATGTTTTACAAGAATCTGAATTACGAACCAAAGATCTGCAATCACGCATAGCGACGCGACAAGGGAACATTGCTGATCTCCAAAAAGGACTAGGGGCAGAATCCAATCTTACGAAATGGGCCAAAACATTCAATAAGGTGGCTCTGGGCAAGCTGGGGGCTGCAGTCAATTTGTCACAAAATATGGATGCTACAAGCCAAAAAACACTTGAAGACCAAATTGCGGCACGCCGCAAATCTGTGGCGGGTCTTGAAAAACAAATTGCTGAGGAGCAGAAAACCCTGAAAAATATTTTCACATCACCCGAATACCAACAAAAAGCTCAAGCGCTCAATGCAAGAATCGCTGATTATAAGAAAGCATTAAGCAATATTTTAAATGCTGCAGCCAAGTTAAGGCAGGAGAGAATCTTTGGCCCCTACAATCAAAAAGCCGAAGACCTCCTCAAGCAATTAAATACACAAATCAAAGACGCCAAATGCAATCTCATTAAAACTGCAGGCGATACAAAGCCCTCAATCATTGATCAGTGTAAACAACAAAAACTGGATGGCGCTAAAAAAGCAATGACGGGTAAATTTACAGCATGCGAAGGCTTAACAATAACGAGCACAGTTGTTCAGATTAACGAATGCATTAAAAATTATCGCACAAATCGATAGTAATTGGCTCTTCCTCCTAAAGTGGGAAAGCCCCGAAAAGCTGTGGGCCGTTTTGGCGGATACACCTTTGAGAGAAGCCGCTGAGCTGTTTGGGCTTAAAATGGATAAGTTGATGGAGAAAGAAGGGTGAACAATGATAAATGTTACTTTTTTTCCTCAAATTCGCTTTCAATTCTTCTTTGGATGTAGCTTTTTGTTTCGGCACCACGCCAGATACTATTATATTTTCTCATGGTGCTTAAACAGTGAGGATTTATGAACCAGCTCTTACAGAGTATATTTTTGGGGTATTATTCCTTTGAAAGATACATTTCATCCCCTCAAGTGACCTTTACGGGAACTGCAACCTTTGAAAACGGCCTGGATAATCAAATATTGTACCTTGAAGAGGGACGGTATCGTTTGGAAGGTTTGGAGCAGATCTGCTATCAAAAACGGATCTTTGTTGTTGATGCTTCGGGTTTGACTATCTATAGACAGGACAACAGTCTATTGCATGAGTTTAGGGTTGATAATATGCAGACCTTTCCTATTCAGTTAACCCATACGCATCACTGCAAGGATGATCAATATTCACTAACGCTGGACATTCACTCAAACAACAGCTTTTCGATGGCATATGTTGTCAATGGGCCATCAAAAGATTATAGGATTCATACGGATTTTACGAGGAGGCTTTTATGAAACATTAAATCTCCTGGAGTTCCCAGAGTTTTTTATACAAACTCTGTTCATCATGAATGAGTTTATTGTGTGTGCCTTCTTCAATAATCGCGCCCTTATCAAGGACAATAATCCGGTCCATATGTTTTAAAGTCGACAAGCGGTGGGCGATTGCAATGACTGTTTTGCGTTTGTCTTCGATAAGGAAATTCAGGCTATCTTGGATTAGTTTTTCAGTCTGACTATCAAGGGATGAGGTGGCTTCATCAAGGACAAGGATTGGTGCATCTTTAAGGATAGCTCTTGCGATCGCGATTCTTTGTCTTTGTCCCCCCGAGAGTTTGATCCCTCTTTCACCCACATAAGAATGATATTGCTCCGGTAATTGCATGATAAAATCATGAAGATGGGCACGTTTGCTGGCTTCAATGACTTCTTCATCGTTCGCCGCCTGCTTGCCGTAGCGGATGTTTTCCATCAACGTTCTGTGAAAGAGCAGGGTATCTTGTGGAATAACAGCAATATTTTCTCGTAAGGAATCTTGAGTAACATCGTTAATATTTTGATCGCTAATCAAAATTTTGCCCTTTTCGTTTTTAAAATATCGGAGCAGCAAGTTAACCAATGAGGACTTCCCAGCACCTGAATGTCCTACGAGTCCTACCTTTTCCCCAGGCCTCACCAGAATGTTGAGATCTTTGAAAACAGCATTTTTTCCATCGTAGGCAAAGCTCACGTTTTTAAATTCGATAGTCGGGCTTTTGATCACAAGAGCCTTCGCATTTTTCTGATCTAAATTCTGTTGCGGAACGTTTAATATTGAAAGAGCGCTTTTTAAATCCCCCATGGCTCGAGAAAAATCTTGCAAAGATAAAGTTGCGTGCCAAATATCTTCTGCAACAACTAAGGAAATACCAAAGACAAAAGCAAAATCACCGATCGTGATTAATCCACTCATCCTTAAGTGAATCATATAAAAGAGGATAAAACCAAACATCATGAGATATAAAATTGCACCGATGATTTGGAGTTTAAAATTGTATTTATACGTCTTAATTTGTTTTGGAATAAAGTCATGGGACATCTGATCATCTAAAGTTTTGAGCTCGCTTTTCCTTGAAGCAAAGGCGAAAAGAGAAATAATGTTGGTAATTTTATCTGAAACTTGTCCAATAAGAGCGTGCCGGCTTTCTGTTTCCTGAAAGGAGAACTCATTCAACCGTGTAGATAGTCTATACATGACAGGAACATAAATCGCAGCCCAAATCAAAACAAATAAACCAAGATAAAAACTCACAATAAAAAGAGCACAAAGACCCACAATGCTTTTCAGAACTCTTGAGAGAAGTCCATGATGCATCTCCGCCCAAAATTTGTCGTAGCCATCGAGGAGTCCCTTGAGTTTACTGCTAAGAGTACCCGTAAAATTATCCTGAAAAAAGAGATAGGAATGATGCTGCACATAATCGTAGGATTTCAAGAGAATGGAACGTCGCACATAAGGTTCTGATTTCCATTCTGCTATGTTGCTGATCTTCCACACAGTTTCTAAGGTAAGCTGTGCCCCAATAAACAAACCAATTGGGAGAAGTATAGCCTGATAGGTTAAAGGATTCGGAGATGACATCGTATCAAGAAATAGCTTTATAGCATAGTTATAGGCGAACGGGTAAAAACTGCTGATAAGGGGGGCTAAAAGCATGACAAAGTAAAACCACTTATATGGCTTTATGTGCTGCCAAAAAAATGAAAGGATTGCTTTATTTTGCATTTGGATCATCTTTGAATATTATTTGGGTGATAATTGCTTATTTTTCTCGTTTGGACAAGGGCCATAGCATTTGTTTCCTTAACGTCTTGGCTGCACCTCTGATCAATGGAAGAGAGCTTATCCTCAATCTGTTCCTTCTGCATGCCAAGATGTTTGTTGAGAAACCGCTGGATATCGTCTTTGAGATCATTGGAAAAGGCCTGTTGAATTGTTGCTTTCTCAAAGGCAGAGAACTCCGCCAGTGGCGTTGGGTCTTAGGTTGATAAAGAGTCTTTCATGAAGGCGTTCCTTGTGATGTTAGGTTTGCCACCAGGATACGCTTTCTATAACTATTGTCAAATAGTCTCGCCTAAAAAAGCATTATATATCAGTAGGTTATCATATAACGAGATAGATCCAAATAAAGGTTCCGATGAATTCGCAAAAAGAGGTAAAATAGCTCCCCCTGCATCGTCACAATCATTAGGCAGCCTGCATAGCTTCTAGGCATTTATATTTCTTCGAATAAACATACCCCGCTGTTTGCGGCGGGGTATGTTTATTAGCCCTACCTCATATCCGGCGGAACATACCCTATCAGACGCGCATATTTAAAAGCAGCAATTTGATAAAATTGTTTTGTCGCACTGGGAAGTAGGTTGAATGGTTCAGAGTCAAATTTCCCTCCCCCACTTACGAGAAAGGTGTAAATCCCCTCAACTTCACGCCATTCAGGTTGGAGTTCTTTGATTCTGTCAACAATCATTGATCTCAAGTGATCTGCCGTTGTTTCATTCGGCAGGACAGAGAGCAATACGGCAAGCTGGCTTACGGTTTTGAATTCATACATCCGATTCTCAAACAGAAGTACAGCCTCTGAAATATCTGAAGCTTTATCTTCACACCCATTGATCAACGTCGTGAATTCGGCTTGAAGTTTTGCCTCCTCCTCAGTTTGAGCCTGACAAACTTTAAATTTTTGGAATTTAGCTTCATGTTCGACTAACCATTGCTTTAAAACCTCTATGAAACCTTTATATAATTCCAATTTAAATTTACATTCCAATTTATCAGAATTGCGGTATCCACGAGCCATTCTACGGGTAATGTCATTTAACTCTTTATTCGAATCCGCAAGACTGTCCGATACTAATCTAAGTGTTGAAGAATTGATCCTAAAATTCGCAAGTAATTCTCTAAAATCATCAACGGTTCCAGCTCTTGCAAGTTTATACACAAGGTATTCATGATCCTTCAGTTGAAACACTTTCGCCCTAAGTTCTTCTGCTTCATCATCATTGAAAAGACCATTGTTCCTTTTGAACCGAAAGGGCTCAATGTATCCCTCAGCTCTTAACTCTTCATTTATAAGAATTGCTACATCACGTTGTTCTCCTTCAATGAGAAAATTACGCTTTAGTTGACGCGCGGTCACGAACCCCCTCGCGACCAAAGGCTCAAGGAAGGTAACAGCGGTTGTTGTTGGTGGATTTTGTACTCTATCCCATTTAAGGCAGTTACCAAATTCTAATTGAATAGCCTTTGAATCTCCTAAATCCCAAGCTAATGTGCGGAATTTTCTAAAATCAGCATTTAATTGCCGGCCTGTACGTTCATAAAAGAGCACTTCCTTCTCAAGCTTTTGTGCTTCCTCTTCAAGAGTCTCAACACGCTCGTGATTTTTAGCCTCTCTTTCGCGGTGGGCTTCCATTAATTTATCTTCCCTAGCTTTAGTTGCCTTAGCAAGCTTCCTGGAAACATCCCTGAAAAGGTATCCAGCCACTTCATGATCAATATAGAAACCTTTTGCAAACATAGCTTGCAGGATGGGAATAGTCGGCTCAGGCCTCATATCGTTAACTTTGAAATACTTTACTATCCCGTTTGATTGAACGGCTGCTCTTGCTTTCGTGGTAGATAGAGCAAAAGGTGTAATATCTTTAGTGGGCAGATGATCTACAACTTTCGAAAGAACGCCAAGCTCAAAGGGAAAATCATCTAGCTCACCATTAGGGCCAATAGCTATAGATTGAGTGCCCATGACTCCAACAAAAGCAACAGCTCCCAGGAGAGAAATTAAACGCGTTTTAGTATTCATAATACAACCATATTTAAATTGAACTTAGTTTACTAAATAGTATTGATAGTACGTAATGTCAAGTATTTTTCCTTTCGTGACGACTTATGTCACAACCCATCAAACCTCCAAAAAAAGACCCCCTTCACGAAAAGATAGACTTTTGAAATCTCAAGAGCTAAGCTTTCACTCAAAGGGGGCTTTTTGAGGTCCTGAATGCGAAAAAGAACATAATCGCAACACCTCAGCGTACTCTCTGAAATGCTACCTATTTGCTACTTGATGATTTTTTTCCGACTTCCGTAAACTCTCAAAAACCCTGCGAAACTCTGGTGTGCCCGAGAGGATTCGAACCTCCGACCCCAAGATTATGAGAGAAATGGTCATGGCCGGTCAAGCAAACAAATGTAAGCTTACAAAACGGGTTGTTGAAAGCGCAAAGCCTGATCCTACTAAACGAACCTTCCTATGGGATACTGACATCACCGGATTTAGCGTACGGATTTATCCTACGGGCAAGAAGACCTATTTTCTTCAGTATCGAAATAACGACAATGTAACGAAGAAGATAAAGCTGGGCGTCCATGGCACCATTACCACAGAGCTTGCTCGTGATAAAGCTGAGAAACTTTCCCTAAGTATCAGTTCTGGTGAAGATCCATCTGTAAAGATAGCTTCACCACAAAATCATAGTATGAATGAACTGGGAGAAATGTACTTAAATCTTCATGCTAAGATTAGAAAGAAACCAGTATGTTTCAAGGAAGACGAAGGCTTTCTAAGGGATATTATCTTAAAAAGATATGGACGCTTTGACGTAGCTGCAATCTCAGCTCTAGACTTGCAAAAACTGCATAGTGATTTAGAAAAAACCCCCTATAAAGCGAATCGAGTTAGAGCACTTCTCAGCAAAATGTTCAATCTTGCTATTAGTTGGGGATGGAGATCAGACAACCCTATTAAGGGAGTTGAAAAATACAAGGAACATCAACGACATCGGTGGTTAAATGACGAGGAGTTAGAAAAGCTGTGGGCTGTTTTGGATACTTATTCCAATCCAAGCGTTGCAAACGCAATACGCCTTCTTCTATTTACGGGCTCTAGACGTAATGAGGTCCTTCATGCCACATGGGATCAATTTGATTTGGAAAAGGGAGTGTGGACAAAGCCGGCTCATTCAACAAAGCAAAATAGAATGGAACACTTGCCACTTTCTACACAAGTGATTGATACACTAAAGAGAATGAAAGCTCGTTCAAACTCTCCTTTTTTATTCCCAGGAAAAATTCCAGATAAACCTATACAAGGCATTAAAAAAGCATGGGCTACCATTAGGAGCCGAGCTGGCCTACCTGATGTTCGTCTTCATGACCTCCGCCATACTCATGCTTCTCATCTTGTCTCGAGCGGTTTAAGCTTGAGCATTGTGGGGAAGCTCTTAGGGCACACACAAGCCTCCACAACACAACGTTATGCCCACTTGGCTGATACACCTTTGAGAGAAGCCGCAGAGTTGTTTGGACTTAAAATGGACAAGTTGATGGAGAAAAAAGGGTGAGCAATGATAAATGAATCTACAAAAAAGGTATCGGCTTTTGAGCCGGATCAGGGTATTGTTTCGTTAAATCATATGTTCAAAACGTCTACAGGTATGTTGAAAGAAGCCTTTCAGTCAGTTTGTGCTTTTTTGAACTGCAAAGGCGGAACGGTTTTGATTGGGGTGACTGATAAAGGGAAAATCGTTGGCCAAGAGATAATCGATAAAATGAAGCGGACGTGTCATTTTTCAAAGTGGTGTTCAATCTGTTAAAGTGCCCTTCAATTATTTTTAAACGAAGTACTCTCTTTTTAAATGATAAAATCATATTGGCCAAACGATTTTTCTGGCCACCCACCAATTTTAGGGACACCATTAGAAATGCTATTGGTGTCCCTATCTATTATGATATATGCACGTATGATTATTACAAATTCCATCTGAGGACTTCTGAGGCAAGTGTTTTTGCTCTCAAAAACACTTAAACGTGTCGCTCCCCTACCCTCCTCCACTTTTCTAAACTCTCCTCATCGAAGGTGTTGTCCTCAAAGCAGGTAATGAGAAAGCCCAGGAGTTGGAGGGCTTTGGGGCGGGACTCGTAGTCTTGGAGGTCGTCTCCTGGATTGATGTGGAAGGCTTCCATGATTCCGGATTTAGAGAGTAGGCCGCCGAGTTGAATTTTTGAGCGAGTTTGGCTTTTTCGTTCCGCGTTGTGTTGCTGATGCATCTTCTGGGTCTCCCGATTATGAAGACTTTTTAGACGATTGAGCTTTTGGCGAAGGTGCTTCAGCTTGCTGGGCAGGGCGGTGCTTTCGAGGTTTTGGGTGACGGAGAAATCGCTCTCCAGCATCGCGCCAGACCTCCGTAATTGCGTCCTGGGAGGCTGTTTTGTCTTTTATAAGCAGAAGTCCTCCCACCAACCTTTCATCATCAAGATCACTTAAATCTAGCGTTGTGATGAGGTGGGCAATGTCTTGCTGACGTTGTTTTTGAAATTCACCATATTGCTGTTGAAGAGCAGTAATTTTTGCTTTGGTTTGCTGCATCCCTTGGAGGGGTTGTTTGCGATAAGGTATACGTCCCCCGATGGGACTCGAGGGTAAATTGAAAGAGGCGGCCATGGTTAGCTCCTTTGCTAAAGTTTTTAATTTTGCCTCTTTATGGGTGAATTATAGCAAGCTTTAGAGACTTATGCAAACGCCACCCCGTTGAAGGGGTGGCAAGGATTAAGTGTTACTTTTTTTCCTCAAATTCGCTTTCAATTCTTCTTTGGATGTGGCTTTTTGTTTCGGCACCTTCTTTTAAGAAAAGTTCGAGAACAGCTTGATTTATTGTTGGATAAGTTTTTGCTGTGATTATGTTTTCTAAGGTAAGCGAATATTGGTTAAACTTCGCTTCCACAAAACCTTGAGCCAACTTTAACTTCTGGAGGTGTTCTGGGGTGTCTTTGCTCTGTTCGAATACGGTATCAAAGAACTTTCTAAGCTGACGTGGTATATGATGGGTAAAATTCTCTGGCTTTCGTTGCCCACAAATGGATGTAGACCTACGCAAGTATTGGATAGGTTCACACTCTACGGGCAATGCAGTAATACGACTCGCTTCTAAAAGAGCCGCCATATAGACAAAATCCTCAAAAGGACAATCCGCAGTTTCAGGCAACTTCACCGTAGGAGCATAACATTTTACCCATCCCAAACTCGTGATTGCTAACACATTTTCCAATTTTAATGGGGCAATGGATTGAGTCGGAGTAGACAGGACCTCGCGCATAATATTAACGAAGTTATCTTTATCCTTCAGTAAACCCGCTGCATTAGCTTTTTGGCCTTCATCTTCGTATGCTACAGAAAAATTAAATAAACAAATATCTGATTGCGTACTGAGCATTCTTTTCATAACAGCTTGAATGAAAGTCGAATCAGTGTATTTATCGTCTGCATCTAGCCACAAAATATAGGCATTTGGATTTTTCGCTTTTGACCATTGAATGAGTCTAGAACGTGCATATGCAACACCATTATTGCCAAGGGTTAATTTTACATGAACTTTAGTTTTTAACAAAGGATTATCTTCCACAAACTGTTCGAGCATTTGAACAGTTCCATCTGTGGATCCATCATTCCAAACAAGCAATTTCGTGTTAGGGTAAGTTTGATCTAAAACAGATTGGATAGAGGTCAAGACAGATTCTCGCGCATTAAATACAGGCATGAGGACATGAGCAGGCGGATTCTTATCACTACGTGTCTCTTGTTGACCAGGTTGAGGTGCCTTCTTAGCTTGTACAGTTACTTTAGGCGTCCCATCATCGGGAAGAACATTTCCAACACCTTTCATTGCAAAGGCTGGGAGAGAAGCTAATAAACCTGTCAAAACAAAGGTAAAAGCTAAGGTTTTAAACCTAAACATGATATTTTCTCCAAAATAAAAAAGTAAGACATTATGATGTATAGGAAAAATTGAGGCCTCGTTCAATATATATTATCGTATGTGAACTGGTACTACCGGTATGAAAAGTGCCATCTCCTCGAAAAAGCAAGGCTTCAGAATGTCTCTCATCAAGAGATAAATTTCTCCCAAAATCCAAAGGAGATGATATAAGTTGGAGAGAGGAAATAAATACTGAAGGTCTAGAAATGCTCTGTATATTTGACTTTGATGGAACACTTGCTGATAGTAAGTCAGCTTATTACAAAACGGTTTTACGCTATGCGGAGCAAAATAACTTTAAGGTGCCGTCTCAACTTGATATGGATATGGCGTTTGGAAACCCAAACCCCCCGATTTTTGAAGGATGGGGAGATCCAGCCGAATTTATGCAGCACTTGGACAAAGTGTTTCTTTTAGTCGACGATGTGTTATGTGAAGACCCATCATGCATGCCTCTCTTTCCGGAAGTTTTTAATCTTCTGAAATATCTCAGGAATGATGATGTGGTCCTTTCTATTGTTACCTCTCGTAATTTAATCCCTCTACTGACTGTAATGGATGCTCATAAAATAACTCCGTTTTTCAAAACCATACGTTCAGCCCAAGATATGATTGATCATGGTTATAGAGGGAAGCCTCATCCAGATAAACTCCACAGTGTTTTAAAAGAGCTCAATGTCCCAAGCAAAAAAGCGGTAATGGTTGGAGACACTTTCATGGATATTAAAATGGCCAAAAATGCTGGTGTTTTTGCTGTGGGTGTATCATGGGGCTATCATGACGAACAAACGCTCAGAGATTTTGGTGCGGACGAGGTCGTACATGAACCAAGTCAGATTCGAGATGTGATTCAAAGGCGTTTAGCACATATCTAAATGATCAATGTAAAAATGAAAAAAGAACAGATCAGTATATCGCCTTATCTCATCCGTGAGGCAACCTCCGCCGATGCTGAAGGCATTGCTTTTGTTCACGTGAACTCTTGGAAAACAAGTTATGCTGGGCTGGTTGATCAAGATTATTTAGACGCCCTAAGCTATGAGAATCGTCTCGATTTGCGAAAGGAGATATTGCAGTTAAAAACGATGCTGCACTTGGTGGTTGTGTCTGGTGAACAAATTGTTGGGTTTGCCGATGTGGGTCCTATTCGTTCTGAGTCACGGGTAGGTCTTTACACCAATGACGAGAACATAGGCGAAGTCTATGCCATTTACCTTTTAGAAGAACACAAAGGCAAAGGGTGCGGAAAAGCTCTTTTGGACAGGTGTCGCCAGTGGCTCAGCGATAATGGACTTGAGTCTTTTGTAGTCAGGGCATTAACGGGTAACGTCCGTGCAAGACGCTTTTACGAAAGGGAGGGAGGAAAAACCATTGGTGAGACAACAATAAATATTGGAGACAGGTATTATCAAGAGGTCAGCTATTTGTTTACAACTCTCTTAAGGGAAGTCTAAAGATTTTCGTACTTCAAGATTGAATGTGGAACTGCATTTTAAATACGATAACTAATTTTCAAAGACTTCCCTTTGATTTTATGTTTGGTGATTTCCAGACCTTCTAACTCCTTAAGACTTTTTACATGTGTGCCGCCACAAGGTGTGTAGGGGAAATCTCCTATACGTGTAACCCTCATTTGTTTGTTACTCGGAATTGAATAGGGCAGATTTGGGCAAAGCTCTTTCAATTGAGCACCAGAGACTTCGATATTGCTTGTCGTACAATCTTGTTGGATGATCTTCTCAAGCTCATTTTGAACTAACTGAAGAGAGAAGTCATCTAAGTAATCCGAACACGAAGAAAACTCCACATAACACTGATCCGGAAAATGGTGGCCTTTGATAGCCTGCAGCTGGGGATAAAGTTTTTCGACAACAGTACTGATTAAATGTCCTGAGGTATGCAACTTTGCATGTTTGATGCGAGCTTCAGGATTGATAGAACATAATGCCTCAACTCCAACACAATTACTGTAATCCTTCTCCGTATAATGTCTCACTTCGTCATCAATGGATTTGACAAAATGGATTGGGATTAGAATATCATTTGCTTTTACGGTTCCTGTATCAGAGGGTTGCCCCCCACCTTGAGGATAGAATATTGTTTGATCAAGTAAAATGAAATGACCGATTTCATCTATTCCCGTCGCGTTGATGATCGCTCGATCTTCAAACCGATATGTATCTTCATAATAAGAAAGTTTTGTAGCCATTTCATCACCATACTTGTTTGTCATATTCCATACATAATAATTATAGTTGCATATTGCAAGCGCTTTTGTTAAAATAATTTCATAAAGCAATTATATGAGATGAAAACCAATGGATAAAGAGAGCATATTGAGATTGAGACAATCCTCACGTAAATTGATTCGTGAGCTGGGAATGTTGCAACTAAACCAAGCTAAATCAGGGAGGACACCCCAACACTTTCATGCTCTTATTGAGATAGAAAAGACGCCCGATATAACAGTTTCCAAGTTGGGTCAACTTCTTTTGCTGTCTACATCTGCAACATCTCGTATTGTTGATTCTCTCATAAAGCAGGGACTGGTTGTATCAGGTGAAGGGATCGATAAAAGAGAAAAGAAACTTGCAATTTCGGATTTAGGCCAGTTTCAAATTGAGAAAATAGATGAATTCTCCAATGCCAAGATTATTGGGGCCTTCGAATTTTTAACACCAGAAGAGCAAGAACAGATCATTAATTCAATTCAGAAATATTCCCAAGCGTTGGAAAAAAGCCGAGTGCTCCGGGAGCAGGTAAAAATACGTACTCTGTCTACATCTCGAACATTACGTAAGCAAATAATCAGTATGATTGAGAATATTCAGATCAATGAATTTTCGATCCCCATCTCGAGTGAGGTTAACATTGGCATTCTAAGGGCTGAGGAAGAGTACTATTATAATAATACCTACAATTTCTGGTATGCAATAGATGACAAAGGAGCCATTATTGGGAGTATTGGTTTGAAGAAAATTGATTCCACCACTGCGGAAATCAAGAAGTTATTTGTGGTTAAAGACTATCGTGGGAAGGGCGTTGCTCAGAAATTATTGAACATGCTGGTAAAGTCTGCTTTCAAACATGAGTTCGACGGTCTTTACCTGGGAACAGTAAATAAATTGGGAGCCGCCCAGAGGTTTTATCAGAAATATGGATTCAGTCGCATCACAGAAAAACAATTGCCGCCGAAGTTTGAAAAATGCCATGTGGATACGGACTTCTTTAAAGGCAGAGTTAAAGATGTAGTTCAGATGTTAAAGCCGATGTTAGAGTAATGCTCTTTACGGCTTAGGTGAGCCAATATTAGATGGTATCACTATTTGCTGTCCCGGACACAAGAATAACTTGAGTCTCACTCAAGCATTTCTTATCCCCGGGATAATGCCAGTGGTGGGGGTGCGGACGACACCAGTGTATGACGCCCTACCTCAACTCAGTGGGAATAAAATTCAGCATACTCGCGAAACGATAGGCTGTAACCCTTGGGTTAGTTGCGGTTGGGATTTGACCCGACAACAGGTTATTAAAGGTTTGTTCGATCACCTCACCCTTTGGATTCAGCTTTAAGATTTTGCTGGCGATAAGCCCCCTCAAGTGCTCAGCATTTGGCTCCTCTCCCAATGCCGTAAACCCATGCATGAGAGAAGTCGCACTTCCGACTTTATCACTTTGCGTATCTAAAATCTCTGTAGCTTTAGCAATATTGTCAGCTCTCCCATGGTTTATAAGCCCAAGAAGTTCTGCGCTCAGATCATCTGCATGGAGCACAACATGTTCGAAAGTCACTGGCATACCACTCCAGAAGAGAAAATCTGGAAACTTTAGTTTCAATTCCTTCTTCACTTCTGCTGCCTTCTCTGGATCTTTTTTAAACCCATATTTCCCCTTTTTCAGCCCTCTGGTCTTATGAAGATAGGCGTTGTGATCACCCGATTGAATGAGCTCATTAATAATGGAACGTGCCTTCTTTGGATTTTTCTTAAATCCATATTTTCCTTTCGCAAGAACCCTGGCTTTTTCAAGCTTTCCGAATTCCTTACTTTCCCCGATAGCCTCATTGAATATCTTACGTGCTTTCTTAGGGTTCTTCTTAAATCCATATTTGCCCGTTTCAAGACCTTTAAGTTTCAAAGACATCCACAATTGGTTGTATAAAGCTTGTGAGGGCAAAGGGATATGTGAAACCAAAGTCCGGAACACCTGGTCATGAGATAGCTACTCTTCTGAAAACAACTGGATTAGAAGACATCCGGACGGTTTTTTGTCAACAATGTTCTGACCTCCCAGAGGAAGGCCTTACGTGTCCTCAGCTTCGTTATATGTGTATTGACAGTCCTAAAATTTCTTTTAGCCATATGCTCCAACTTGCGAGTCCAGAGACTCTACAAAGATTGGACCTAAACTTTTGTACGTTCAATGATGACTTTCTTTTAAGGAATGTACCCGCATTTACTAATTTAGAATCTCTCAGTTTAAACAGGTGTAAAGGCTTTACAGCAAGGGGATTAATACCCTTTGCAAAGAATAGT
Source organism: Alphaproteobacteria bacterium (assembly GCA_013287665.1). Taxonomy (GTDB): domain Bacteria; phylum Pseudomonadota; class Alphaproteobacteria; order UBA9655; family UBA9655; genus UBA9655. The sequence continues at coordinate 24,216 of JABDDK010000005.1, read as the reverse complement.
AAAAATCTGAGGTTCTTGGATTTTACACAGACCTCCTTTAATGCTGATCACATGCAGGAACTCGCTGACTATTTACCCAATATAGAAACGATTATTTTTGGGGGCTATAGGATGATCCCGAAAGATAAAGATAAGACTGACGTCAAGATTGAGGTGTTGAAATGCCCTACGCTTACAGATAAAACAGTGATTAAGTTATTAAGGGTTTGTCCAAAATTAACGACTCTTTCCCTATGTGGAGCTCCAGGTGTCACTTTTAAATCTAATGATTGGTTTGATACAAAGAATCTAACCAATATGTCTCTTGGTACTTTACAAAACCTAACAGTTGCAAGTTGCGAGAATATAACAGATGAATCAATTGTAAAACTAGGAAAATTCGGGATCAACTTAACCTCACTCGACTTGCTGAAATCGAATGTGAGCGCTCGATCAACAAAGGCATTTATTGAGGAGTTCAAACAACTCAGAACACTTGTTGTTGTTGAGTGTGATAATTTACCTGCTGTAGAAAGAGAACGTGTAAGGCTTGCACGGCCAAGTTTGAGAATCATTGACAATGATAACTTTTTGGAGAGCCTGGAAGAATGAAAATGTTGAACCTTAAAACCTTAACGTCCACTCTTATTTTGACCACTCTTGTGTCAAACCATATCGTTCTGGCCAGCGGTAAGGATGGGAAGATTCCTGAGGATGATGGGAAGTCCAAGTTTACGAATCGTCGAGCCCCAATGCCTGTTCAGCCGCGAGTCCAACAAGAAGAGGATCCTTATCATCGAGCATTACAATTACTTTGGAGTGATAAAACGAGAAATGAAGGTGAACGTCTCTTAAGAAACCTTGCAGAAGACACAGCAAATCCTCGTTCATTAGAAGCTGCCATTCATTTGCTCACTAACGGGGATCATGATCAGCAAGCGTTGGCAAAAATCATCATACTGAATCCACGTCATCCCAAATACCACGATTTATATAATCGCGCTGATGGTCTGAGATTTTCGGACGCAGGGCCTGTACTCTTTGCCCTTATCGCGAGTGATAGCCGTCATCCAGACAATTATCGTGCCGCCAAGATAGTTTTCCGATCATCTCAATCTAAAAGCGAAGATAAAAGAAAAATTGCTCCCCTTTTAATAAAAGTAGCAAATGACTTGCAGCATCCAGAGTCTTTACTCTGTGCTCTTATCGTATTTATGCATGGCAACACTGAAGAAAGAAAAGCCGTTTTGGAAGTGGTAAGAAAAATAGCAAAAGATCAGTCACATTCTGAGCTTGCCAGTGTTGTTTTAGATGTGTTTCTGACAGGAAACGCAGAAGATAAAATAGAGACGAGAAGAATCATAGAAGAGAGTATGCACGATATTACGAATAAAGAGGCACGATATTATGCAACCAATTTACTTGAAAAGGGGAACCAAGAACTTAAAAGTCACTGCCTTCAATTCTTTGAACTCATTATAAGAGATATTGATCCTGCGACAGGTCCTATAGATTGTGTGGCGATCAACCTATTTCTCCGGTTTGCTGATACACAAACGATAAGTATAGATTTGAGACGACATATACGTGACTGTATTAAAAGTCTTTGTATCGTTAAAGACGGCGAAGATGATCGAATGGATAAGATCTGGAGTTTGATTCATCCTATCAGCATACCTAAAGAGTATGAAGATACTGTTGTTACTGCTTTAAGAAAAATAGTCAGAAACGAAGGAGGCAATCAACCGGATGAAGATAGGAAATGGGCCGCTAATTATTTGTTAATGATGGCAAAGAAGGATGTTGAAGAGGTTGGTGGCGAATATGAGAGCGGCAATGAGTAACTTCCCATAATCCCCTGGGAAACTAAAAACGTTACCCAAGGCACGCTCAGGGGCCTTTCTGACCGTACCAGAACCACCTGCGTTAGGGACGGATGGCGTTTTCACTCTATCTCCGTTTTTGACATTGACCCCAACGCTTTATGAGTCTCGCCGTTTATCAATACCAATTCTTCATTATTATCAATGATATAATGGTATCCTTTATCTGTTGTTATATGGTAATGAAGAGTATGAGTTTCGCCACTTTCTTTATCCACCACCTTATCAGTATCTTCTCCAAAATCCAGAGCATTTACTGAAAGCAGTTCTAAACCATATTTGCGACAGATGCTCTCTGAAGCCTTGTAATATATTGGCTTGTTCGTATTCCATTTTTCTTCAGCTTGTTTCAGTCTTTCGCCAAAATTAGAAACCCGAGTCAGAACACTCTTCAAATCGTTTTCATAAGATTCATCACTGAGTATTTTTAAGGTATCAATTTTCTCTATAAATTTATGGGTAAGGACTTTTATAGCTTCCTCACCCTCGTCAGGATATTTATAGGTATTATGGTTCAGATTGAAAAATTCATCTGTTATTTTGTTTAGCTTCTCAGCGATCTGATTTAATTCTTCAAAGTTCACCTCCTTAGAATCATCCAAGCACTTGTAATATCCAATTGTCGAGGGGCTTGCCCCAGCTATCGTCTTACATCCTTTTTGAAAAAGATCACGATTCTTGTTTGCACCCATGGCTTTTAGACCATCTAACACTATTTTGTTTTGGGATTCATTGAATCTACTATTTTCAAAATACTGATCTAGGCCCCCGTTATCTACCTGACAACGGTAATAATCTACAAAATATACCATTTGAGCCATAGGAATAAAACGATCCAGTTCTTCATCCGTGAATAGGCCAGCGTGAAGATCATTTATGTATTCTATAATTCCTTGTATTCTGTCATCTTTATCCGCGCTCTCATATTCGGAGCGTTTTATCAATACCGGAAACCCTCCTTTATCATTCCTGATTTCATCGGCCGCATCGGATTTATGCTTTGTGATTCCGTTCTTGTTAGATTTATGTTCTTTGCTAATAAAGAGTGACTTAACACATGAAAAAAAGTACTTCATAATACCATCGTTTAACATTGTTGAAATAACTAAAATATACATTCAATCATTGTTGTCAATAAAAAAACTCCCTGTCTGTATGTTGAGTATTTTGTCACCAACAAGTTTTTTTGTCATGATCAGCTTTTGATAGGTCTTAAATGCGGCCATGTTAAGATGCCCCGCAATCATGAGTTATTGCTTAAGAAGTTTATTCAATAGTAAATCAAAGTTATTCCTGACCGCACCTTCATACTCCGATTTCTTATCCAGTAAGGCTTGGTAATATTCTTCGGCTTTAATCATTCTCATCCTCTCTTCATTCTGAGAGTAGTATATCGAGTTTTAAAAAAGCCGTAGCCGAAAATCAGGCATGGATATTATAATTTAGGACAACGATTTCACAATCCAATCTCCATCACAGTAACAGGAAAAGATTTAAATTCATCCTGACCAAGCCTTTGAATACATTCGGGATGGTTTTTGAGAAGATCAATTTTGATCATGATTTTATGTTCCACTAATATATCAAATATAGCTAGACTGTCAGCCATTCCTGGAAGAAATGCAGTCTCTTTTTCTTCCAGAATTATGTGCATTCTTTAAATTTGAAGAATCACAAACGCTTCAGTTAATCCCTCTTAAGTTGAATTCCCCTCTAACCTCTTTACTTAGAAAAAATCAGCGCTACCCCATCGCAGTATTTTCGAAGTGTTTTTTTCAATTTGTCAAATGCGTCTGATTTCAGATCTTTTGATGAGATAATACTTTTCAATTTCTCAATGGTTTCCGTTACAACAACCCCTTCTTCCGTAACAGAAAGATCTCGTTTTGCATTTAGCCATGGGGTTTGAATAGAAAAAGCCAACGTATCCACATCCTTCGCTGAGAGATTTTTAAAAACCGTCCTTTTAATAATGGTTTCAGGATGCCCTGTATAAAGTGCGCCCTCATCTTTTTGAGATGTTTCTACATAGGGTAAATACCAACCCGCTCTCAGGGGAAAGGCGTCACCATAGTTTGTATGGGTCATAATATGATGTTCCCCATAACTGAAAGTTCCCTTCAAAGGTTTAACTTTACGCGATATAAAGTCAGGCAATGTAACTATGGTATCGATAGGTTCATTACCTTCACATAGTGTCTTGATAAAAGATTCTTTTACCAAAGAGAGCGGCTGCAAGTTTAAGTCCTCTGTAAGGTCTTGTGCTGATTCACCTTGAACATAAAAAGATCCCTCAACATTAACATATCCGTCTTCTTTTATCGTAATTATCCTTTCCTTTTTATATATTGCAGACTGATAATCTATCTCGGGAATACGTTCATAGGTTGGATTCTCAGGATCAAGGACACGTACAGGCCTGTTAGCGATATCTGGAAAAATGCCTGATGCCATAGATACATCGTTTGTCGGGTCAATCCAATAGGTTCTCCCTGATGGACCAATAGCTTTTACTATCGCATGATTAAATTGAGTCGCCGCATTAGGCAGCGCATTTTCTTCTTCTAGATAGGCTTCGCCTCTTAATACAGCAGCAATTTTCGCTTGATACCCTAATCGATTCAAAATGGCTGCAAGGCATGTAGAGTATTCTTTACAATCCCCATAACCTGAGGTGATAATCGTCTCAAGTGACCGAGGTGCAAGAGCTCCTTCCGCCGTATTCCAGGTTCCTAGATAAGTGATTTTTTCAATTAAACTAGCCACAACTATATCTATACAGTCTATTTCCTCATCGATTCTACTTGCGACCAATCGAATTTTATCCAGAGGCTCAGGCAATGGCGCACTCAGTATCGGTTGAAATAGTTTTGCCTCAAGTTTCCCTATTCGTTTATAATCTTTTTCTGTCGAAACGGATATGGACGTATAAATGACAGGTTCTCCATAAGAAAGTCCAGATTCACCCACTAGCTTTTCAAAAATCGGTTTTATTAATTTTACTTTAACAGTATGTTTTGAGTCTTCCTTTTTCTCATAGACATCTAAACTTTTGCGTGGATCATTGATCTTCAAAAAAAGCGGGATTTCAGATTCAATGATAATTTCACCCTTTTGCTGCAAACCTTTTTGAAATGTTTGGCGTACCGCAAAATATTCTTCAAATGCTGGATTAAAAAAGTTATGTTTTATTTTTAAATTGACGATGGTTCCAACAGTCACACCCTCAAATGGTATAAGAACTTGGTGTTCTTTCTTGAGTCCACTACGATCGCTTGCTAAAGGCTTATCTTCTATTTTTTCTTTTGGAACACTGATTTCTATTCCATCCCTATTTGTTTTAGCACCAAGAACTTCAAGGGTTTCTCGTGTGGCATCATAAGTTAAAAGTAGGGTTGATAAAGCTTGTCTGCCCGTTTCATTAAGAATCTTCAAATGAATTTTATTTTCCATTGTCCAGCTCCCATCCTTTTTCACCTTATAAGTCTTTTTTTCCTTTAGACGTTCAATATCTGCTTCATTAAATTCTGCCCAACGGGCGTATACTTCGGAGCTTGATACTGAGGAAAGTAAAAAGGAAAGCGTCAATAAAGAAACTGAGCGAGAAAAATGTGATAGCATAGGATACTCCTCATTAAATAAAATTTTAATGAAAACACTATGACACTAGACTCAGATGCTCGTCAAACTAACTCAAGAGGCTTCTTTTCGTTGCAGAATAAGGCAAATCAGACAACATTTAAATTCAGACAAGAACAGTCTTGATATTTTAAGTATCAAACCTTATTTAAATAATGTGCGTTTAAATTGGACCTTAATCATGTCTAAACCTAGAAACATCCTTATTGTTGGCTCTTCTGGTAGTGGCAAGTCTACGCTGTCCAAAAAGCTAAGCCAAATTTTAGGATTAAGAATCATCAATATGGATCACATATATTGGCAACCTGGTTGGATCATGCGGTCTCAAGAGGAAATCACCACCCTGGTTTTGAGCGAGATTGAACACGATGGGTGGATTTTTGAGGGGAATAATTCGATAACCTTCCCACAACGGGTGGCCAAAGCAGATATGCTTCTTTGGCTAGATTTACCCAGGGAAACCTGCATCTGGAGAGTCATTAAGAGGTCTCTAAAACATCATGGTAAGACGCGACCAGATATGCCCAAAGGCTGCCCTGAGCGCTTGAATTGGAGCTTTTTAAAATGGATCTGGAATTATAACAAAGTATGTCGCCCGGCCTTAGAAAAGTTATACCATGAAACCCAAGACCAGCTTGAGAGGACTCACCTTAAATCTGCCAAAGATGTGGATCTGTTTATCGAAAGTATGGGAGCAAGGTTAGAGGCCGTTTAAAATCAAGGATGCTCTGCTCTAATGTTTTTCTAACCAACACATATAGAATCATCAACAAGACTAATCTCAATTCTTTCTTTTGATGCGCCTATGTTTTTCCTTTTTAAAGTTACAAACCCTACTTCGGCTGTTGATTTAACATGAGTTCCCCCGCAAGGGACCTCAGCAAAACCATCAATCTTCCAAAAACGTCGTTGGTTTGCTTCATCGGAAAATCCCGTTTGAATGATCTCATCTCGTTTTATGATTTCGTTGTACTCAGCCAATATGTCCACAAAATACGGTGAGATATTCTTATCAAAAACAAAGTCGATGCGGGCTTTTGATTCGCCAATATGGGCCCCAATTTTCTGAAGGTCCAGCTTTCGTGTAACTATCTCAAGAATGAGCTCAGCAGCAAAGTGGAGGCGCATAAGTCTGTACCTTCGAGGCCAATCAATTTCCATTGTCACCGTATCTCCAAAACTAAGTCCGTGCCCTTCTTCAAGGGTGTAATAAATGAGAAGCCCTTCTTTTGCAGAGTCGATGACAGCAAGCCCATTGATGCTTGCCTTATCGCTTTCTTGCCCGCCGGAAAAAGAAAAAGCTATGGTTTCCTCAAGGAGGATACGGTTCCCAGAAACTTCAGCAACCTTTGTGGTTAAACTTTGCTGATAAGGATTGTCCCAAAAAACTTTTCTCATGTTAGATGTTATTTACTCCCAGCTTCAGCTTCTAGGATGGGCGACCGGGTAGAAATAAACATCTCTCGAAGAGACTTTTTCCTCATCACAATGACATTGCCAACAATAACGAAGACTAGACCAATTAAATCGGTTGCCGACCATTCATATCCTTCAAGTGCTGATGATACAATAAGAGCAACGACTGGGAAGAGTACGGTTGTATATCCCGCAAGCTCTGGGCCCAAGTTTTTGATCAGCTTTAAATAGCTCATGAATGCAAGAATTGAGCCTGGAATCACTAAATAAAGAAGAGATGCCCAATAAATTGTGCTATTTGGCAGAACAAACTGACTTGATCCAGCAAGGGTATAGATGAGGATTGCTATTGTTCCGTATACCATTGCAATGGCCAAAGAAGGAATAATGTCTAATCCATTGTTATGATTCCGTTTGCTGATGCTGCCTCCTAGGGAGAATATGACTGTTCCTATGGCTGCAAGTCCCAAACCTTTCAAAGTGTTATCTTGCATGGTCGCTTGTGATATTTCATTCCAAAAGAATACACATAAACCACTCACGCCAATTAAGGCTCCTAGACAGACGTTAAAACCAGGCTTAGTTCTAAAGAAGACCCAGTTATTCAAAATGCTTAGAAAGCTTGTCCCAGAGAACACAACGGCAATAATTCCTGAAACAATATAATCCGTTGCACTGTAAACAAAGAAATAATGAAGGGAACACATGGATAGTCCAAGTCCGCACAAAAACACATGGTCGATTAGTCTAAAGCGCAGGCTGAATTTGTTAATTTTGCACCAGGCGAGCAAAATTACTGTTGCGAGTGTTGCTCTGTAGAGAATTGAGATTTCATATGGAGCATGGCCAAGCTGCAGTTTAATGGCAAACCAAGTGGTTCCCCATACCAACACTGTGAAAACATATAAGAGTATATTATTCATCTTTAGTCCATTTTATTAGTAATTACAAAGGTTATGCAAAGTAAAAGTTTATAGTAGATTATATAAGGCTGTTATCTTAAATAGTCAAGATAACTACGTCTTGTACATTGAATTACAGAAAGTATCACCAATCAATTCCTAATGAAAGATTTATAAAGACATTTTTCTTGACGTCATCAATAGTTGTGGTAGGAAAACCATATGCTAGACAACCTCGAAGAATACATAGACCCTCATCTTTATGATGCCGAATATGGCGGATATCAAGGCGATTTTGACTTTTTCTTGAGTCTCACCGAAACAGGCTCCGTTCTCGAGCTAGGGTGTGGGACGGGACGTTTAACGATCCAACTCGCTCAAAAAGGCTTGAAAGTGGTTGGGCTTGATGCTTCTCAACCCATGCTCACACTTGCAAGCAAGAAGAGTCACGGCCTTCCCATCGAATGGGTTCACGGAGATGTCCGTCACTTCCAGCTCCCTCAAACTTTTGATTTGATCTTAATGGCGGGCAATACCTTTCAAGCGTTGCTGACAGAAGCAGATCAACTGCAGATGCTGGAGTGTGTAAGAAGGCACCTTAAACCCACAGGACTGTTTGTCTTCAATACTCGCAATCCCCGTGAGTCCGACCACCACACCTCTCATGAATTTGAGTACTGGCACAGCTTCCAAGATCCTATCGGGAATGACGTTAAAGTCTATGGGAAACAAGAAGCCGATGCATCTCAACAGATCGTAACCTACGCCACAAAACGAGTTTGGAAAAACAAGGACACACTAACGCAAATTCGATTAAAGTTTACCTCCTATGACCAACTTATGAGACTTCTTGAGCAAGCTGGATTTGAGGTCAGTGCTGTTTATGGCGATGATAAGATGAGCCCTTTTCACCAGGATAGCTTATCGATCGTTCCGGTTTGTAGGGTAAGAAAATGATGAAAAAGTGTTTTGGCTGCTTAGCTGAATCTCAAAAGACGACGGATGATCATGTTCCCCATCCCTACATTGGGGCGATCGCCGAGTGTTGGGAGGTTTTCGGCGGCATTCTTGTAAAGGAATACAGCGATCCTGATTATTTTAAAGTTCATCGCATTACATGTGATGCTTATGGTGCACAACACATTGGGAATAAAGAGGATCGGAGAGCGAGGCAGTCAGCAAATGTTCATCTCATTGCGCTTTATTTATCAATTTCTCAAATCGCTAGCAAAGAGGAAGTCTTATCATTTATACGAAATGCGACGAAGATAAAAAGAGAGTGGCCGCCAGTTTTGCAAAGAAAACAGCCGCAGTGGCTGACTGTCCAAGATATTATCAAAGCCGACAACCCATCGTCACATGCAGATTTGGTTACAAAATGGGGACAAAGTATTTGTGAGGCTTATGAGGATTGTCACAAACAAATGATTGAGCTTTATCAACAAGTCTCTGAGGTATAAAGGCCTGGGTTCCGTATAGCCTCCCCTAATGCGTTTTGGAGTTTAATCTCTGTTTAAAGACATATGAAGCTTTACAAAAAATGGCGCGAAAGCTTATCATTCAAACACCTTTAGCCAAACTTAAGAGGTTCACTCATGATCATCTTCCTTAACGGTTGCTCCTCTGCGGGTAAATCAACCATTGCACTGGCTCTTCAATTTCTCTCTGAAAGGCCGTGGCTTTTGATTGGTATCGACACTTTCTTTCAGATGATGCCCGCAGCGTACGTAGGGTTTGGTGATAAGGCGGATCAAGGGTTTCATTTTATTCCCGAACACGATGATCTTGGTCCCTTGATGCGGATTGAAGATGGTGCTTACGGACAAGCCATCGTTAAAACAGTTCCTAAGGTTATTCAAACCCTTGCCGACGGAGGGCACGACTTGATTCTGGATGAGGTTCTCTTTGGAGATGAAAGTTTGAAACGTTATGTGCAAGCCCTCAAACACCATACGGTCTATTTTATTGGAGTCCTGTGTGATTTAAAGACTCTGCAAGAGCGAGAAATTCTTCGAGGGGATCGAGCCCTTGGTTTGGGCCGTGATCAAATTGGACGTGTTCACACACCTGAGAGGTCTTATGATATGACAGTTGATACTACCCATACATCTGCCTTTGAGTGCGCGAAGGCAATTTTAAAGTTCATCAGCGAAGACCCAAATCCACAGAGCTTTAAGCAGCACAAGGATAAGTGTTAATTATGGTTCATGCCGTTGAAGTCTTGAAGGGCGAGTTTTATAAGAAGCTGTTAGGCAGCAGGATTTTGTGCAAGCTTTATCGGATATTAGTTCACATGCTGTTCAACTAAAATGGCCAAGAAAAGAGAAAAAACTTTATGAGACCCGACTTTTTCAATTTTGCTCCCCATATGCTCCCCCGGACTATTTTCCCCCTTTGGGCTACTCTCAAAAACCCTGTGAAACACTGGTGTGCCCGAGAGGATTCGAACCTCCGACCCCAAGGTTAGGAACCTTGTGCTCTATCCTACTGAGCTACGGGCACTTGATTGTTTTATACAATTCAGTAGCTCAAGGTGCAAGCAAGTAAGTCTGTTAGCTGGACTTGTCCTTAATCATGTCAGCCGCCTTTTCAGCGATCATCATCGTTGGGGCATTCGTATTTCCCCCTACAATATTCGGCATGATAGAGGCATCCACGACCCGAAGACCCTTTATCCCGTGAACTTTAAGCGTGGGGTCGACAACACTCATGTCATCAGTACCCATTTTACACGTTCCAACGGGATGATAGAGGGTTTCGGCTTTCCTTCGAATAAACTCTCGAATCTCTTCATCTGACCTCACTTTGGTGCCTGGACTCATTTCATAATCAAAATGTTTGGAGGCATGACTATTCATCATAATCTCTCGTCCGATTTGAACACCCTTCACAAAAGATTCCATATCTCTTGGATCCGATAGATAATTAGGATTCATCAACGGCTTACTTAAAGGATTGCTGTCCTTAAGCGTCAGTTCACCTCGACTGAAAGGTTGAACAATCCCTGGAGCAAGCGAGGCGCCATAGCCTAGATATAAATGAGGAATACGCGCATTCGGATCCCCAACACCATTGAAGTAATGATATTGAATATCGGGCCTGTCCAAATCAGGAGATGATTTTATGAATCCTCCTGACTCAACGTAGTTCGTTGTTAAATAACCCGATTTCGTTAGCTTGTACTGAGAATACTCAAAGATTAATTTTAGAAAGCCGCGATATCCGGGAACAGATTCCTTCGTCTTATTATGGTAATCAAGATGCACAAATAAATGGTCTTGAAGGTTTTTTCCCACGCCGGGCAAATGATGTACAACCTTTATTCCTTTAGATTCAAGCATGTCCTTATCACCAATACCGGACAGCATCAATAAATGGGGAGACGAAATGGTGCCCGCACTGAGGAGTATTTCTTCACTTGCCCGAGCTTCTCTTGTTTCCTTATCCTCCACGTATTGAATTCCCACAGCTCTTTTCTTTTCAAAGAGAATTTTTAAAACCTTTGTACCCGTCATCACCCTTAGATTTGGGCGATGGTGAGTCGGCGTAAGATACCCTTTTGCGGAACTGCATCTTTCCCCCTCTTTTAACGTCACGTGAAAGGCTCCAAAACCATCTTGTTCTTTTCCATTAAAATCAGGATTAATTGCGTATCCATTGAGTTCGGACGCCTTCAAAAATGGTTCGGAGAGGGGAGAAATATAATGATTTTTTGTAACGTTTAAAGGGCCACCGATGCCATGAAAGGGCGACTCGCTCTCTTCAAAATTCTCAGCCTTTTTAAAATAAGGGAGAACCTCTTTATAAGTCCATCCCTCATTTCCTAATGCGGCCCAGTCGTCATAATCCTTTGAATTTCCTCTCATATAAATCATGCCGTTGATAGAGCTCGTCCCCCCAAGAACCCGCCCTCGAGGCCAATAGAGACGCCTGTTCTTCATATGAACTTGTGGTGTTGTATAGTAATGATATGCAAGACGAGGGTGCCTTAATAAAAACAAAACATAGGCGGGAGTATGAATGAGTCGACTGCGGTCAACAGGGCCTTCTTCAATCAATAGAACGTTACAATTGGGATCCTCAGTCAGCCGATTTGCTAACACACAGCCCGCAGAACCTGCTCCGACGATTATATAATCGAAAACTTTCATGAATACAATATAACACAAATAAATTAAGAAGTTGTAAAGGCACCAATCCCTGTTTGAGCTTTTCCTAAGATAAGGGTATGAATATCGTAGGTTCCTTCATAGGTAATCACGGACTCAAGATTCATCATGTGGCGGATGATATGATATTCATCAGAGATTCCGTTGGCGCCTAGCATATCGCGGGCTATACGCGCAACCTTCAGAGCTTTTTCCGTATTATTCCTTTTGAGAAGGGAGATCAGCTCTGGCGGACACGTGCCCTGATCTTTCAGACGGGCAGCCCTTAAAATCCCTTGAAGACCGAGGGATATATCCGTTTGCATATTCACAAGTTTGGCTTGAATGAGTTGATTCGCCCCGAGAGGTTTCCCAAACTGCTCACGCTCCAGAACGTACTCACGAGCATGGTGCCAACAGTACTCGGCAGCGCCCAGTGATCCCCAAGCAATACCATAACGTGCCTCATTGAGGCACCCCATAGCAGCTTTAAGGCCTTGTGCTTTCGGCAGAAGATTGTCCTTCGTTACAAAAACATCATTCAAGACAATCTCCCCGGTTGGTGAGGCCCTAAGACTAAATTTTCCCTCAATCTTAGGCGCTGTTAGCCCTTCCATTCCCTTCTCCAGAACAAACCCTTGGATATTCCCTTCAAGCTTTACCCACACAATGAAAACATCAGCAATGGGACTATTTGTAATCCACATTTTTGCCCCATTTAAGATCCACCCCCCTGCCCGCGCTTTTGCGTGAGTTTCCATGGCCCCAGGATCGGATCCATGGCCGGGCTCCGTGAGTCCAAAACACCCAATTAAGTCACCCTTTGCCATGGCGGGGAGATACTTTTGTTTTTGGGACTCATCTCCGTACTTATAGATTGCATTCATCGCGAGAGATGATTGAACACTAAATAAGGATCTGTAACTTGAATCGATTCTTTCTAACTCTCGTGCAATCAGACCGTATGAGGTATAAGAACTGCCGGCACATCCATATCCTTGAATTGTCATCCCAAAAAATCCAAGCTCTCCAATCTCTTTAAATATCTGAGGGTCGAATGTTTCATGACGATTTGCCTCTAGAATTCGCGGCATCAGCTTATCACTCGCATACTTTGCAGCCGTATCGCGGATGAGCTTTTCCTCGATTGTCAGCTGATCTTCAACGTCAAAGGGATCTTGCCAGTTAAATGAACTCATGCGTCCCCCACATCAAATCGAATCCCTTGAGCAAGGGGGAGTTCATGGGAATAATTAATGGTGTTGGTTGCCCGTCTCATATAATTGCGCCAGGCATCTGACCCAGATTCACGGCCACCGCCTGTTTCTTTTTCACCCCCAAAAGCGCCCCCAATTTCAGCGCCACTGGGGCCAATGTTCACATTTGCAATGCCGCAATCGCTGCCTCGGCTTGAGAGAAAAATCTCAGCTTCACGAACGTCATTGGTGAAGATACACGAGGCTAATCCTTGGGAAACGTCATTGTGTTGTGCGAGAGCCTTGTCAAAATCTGTGTAAGGCATGACATATAGGATTGGAGCAAAAGTCTCTGTTTTTACAATCTCTGTTTGCTTTTGCATTTCAACAAGGGCAGGCCGAACATAATATCCTTCAGGGTATTTATCCGTTAAGACCCTCTCACCACCCTGAACGACTCCCCCTTGAACTCGAGCGACTTCCAGGGCTTTCTGCATATCCTCATAACTTCTTTTATCAATGAGAGGACCAATTAAGGTTCCAGCCTCCAGCGGATTGCCAACAACGGCATTCGCAAAGATGTGTTTGAGACGATGCGTTATTTGGGCTTGGATTGAGGTGTGAACAAAAAGGCGTCTTAGGGTTGTACACCTCTGTCCAGCTGTGCCGAGGGACGCAAAAGCAATCGCCCGCATCGCGAGCTCCTGGTCAGCAGAAGGCGCGAGTATCATGCCGTTATTTCCACTTAATTCGAGCAAGGAACGACCGAAACGACGGGCAACCCCCTCTCCTACCGCTCGCCCCATTCCCGTGCTTCCTGTCGCGGATATGAGAGGAAGATGGGGGGGATTCACCAGCATCTCTCCCACCTCTTGATATCCAAAGGCAAGCTGAAGAAGTCCTTGCGGCGCCTTGCCAAAAGCCTTCACGGCACGTTCAAATAAATTTGCCGAAGCGAGAGCCGTTAAGGGCGTCTTTTCTGAGGGTTTCCATATCACTGGATCACCACAAACAATTGCCAGTACAAAGTTCCAGGCCCAGACTGCCACAGGGAAGTTAAACGGTGTAATCACTCCAACGGGTCCCAACGGATGCCACGTTTCCATCATCCGGTGTCCTGGGCGTTCTGATGCAATGGTCAAGCCATACAGCTGACGGGACAAACCCACTGCATAGTCACAAATATCAATCATCTCTTGAACTTCACCGAGTCCTTCCTGAAGAATCTTTCCATTCTCAAGTGTGACAAGGGTTCCCAGTGCTTCCTTATTTTTCCGGAGCTCCTCACCAAACAGGCGAACAAGCGCACCCCTTTTTGGGGCAGGGATAAGCCGCCATTCCTTAAAGCAAGCTGTTGCTTTTGTAATCATCTGTTGAATATCTTGGGGAGTGTTTTCTTGGACCTTTCCCAAGAGCGCGCCATCAATAGGTGACGTTGAGACAATACTGCCCTTGTCGACGTGCAACTCTAAGGTTTTAAAGACATCTTGTTGGTTCATTCGCATCTCTCCCTTCCCTGAAGTCTATCATAGAAAAGGTGAAAAAACGATGAAGTTAGAGTCGAATTGCACATCTTTAAGAAAATGCAAACATGCGCAAGTTCTTCTTATGCGATCATTGCTGTCGTCAATTTTTCACTAAATCCACAGTTCATTCTGAGATCTTTGACAAGTATCATAAGCGTATGAGAATGAAGAGGCGATTCAGAAAAGCCATATTTCATATAGAAATTCTTCGCTTCCTCTGACACGGTATGGACTATTAAGGCGCGTATACCGACATATTCCGAAACACAAATTGTCCTGTGAGCAGCATCTTTGAATAAACCACTTCCAAATCCTTGACCTTGAAATTTTACATCTACGGCGAGTCTTCCAAGAATAAGTGCTGGCAACGGATCCGGCATGTTTCTTTTTACTTTTCCTGTTGCGAAATTATGATCCAGCTGACCGGTTGCAAGGGCATAATAGCCTGCGACTTTATCATCGAAGGTTGTGATGAACGTTCTTGAGGCACCCGTTTGCTGATTGACTAATGCTCTTTTCATAAACCACACATTTAAATCTTCATGACCACAATCAAACTCCTTGATCATGTGATCAGCTTGTAAAGGGAAAGGTCGTTTTATTATTGTTCCCATGGTGATTTTCTAGCAAATAAAGCTTGAAGTTTTTCATTCTTTTGGGGAGGAGCATTCAGGAGATCCATCATAACCTTATATTGCGCGTCGTCTAAATAAAAGATTCGCTGATCTAACAAAACATTCTCTGCTTCACTGCAAGCGGCATCCAGCAAAAAATCAGATCTGCTCTTTCCTAAGGACTCAGCAGCCCTATCAATAAGATTGCGCTGACTTTGCTTTGCTCTGAGGTTAATGACCACATCACGAGGGGACTTTGATTTTGCTTGAGACGACTTCATTTCTTCCTCCATTTTGTATACTGATTGTACATACAAAATCGAAGGCTGTCAACTTCAGTGCATCACTGCCGTCTCATAAGGGCTATCCAGGGAAAACGCAGGAATCTCAACATCAAAATGCTCGCCCTTTTGGGTGATCATATGATAGGTCCCCTCCATGATGCCGGAAGGTGTCGTAAGGGGTGTGCCACTCGTATAATGATACTCAGCACCGGGCGCAATAAAGGGCTTCTCTCCAACAACCCCCTCCCCTTTGATCTCATGGACCATGCCGTTCGCATCACGAACCTTCCATGTGCGACTAAGAAGCTGAACCGTCTCCGCTCCTTGGTTTTCAATCCAAACACTGTACGCCCACACATAGTGATTATCCGAAGGAAGAGATTGATCCTCCAGGAACGCGGGCTCAACAATGACGTTGATGTGATGGGTTTTTTTTGTGTACACAGATATTATCTACCCTCAATGATACACAAATATCGGGATATCCGTTGATTTTAATAGATCCTTCGCACAAGACCCTGAGAAGAAGTACGCCAAACCACTATGGCCATAAGCCCCCATGACAAGCAAGGATGGCTTAAGATCATTCGACAATTCAACAAGGGCTTCTGCAGGTTTTTTTGACGTGACCAAAGAATGCATGCGAGCCTTCACGCCATGGTTTTCACAGAGTTTAGCAGCCCTCGCCACGCAATCTTTTGCCTCATTTTCGTTTCCACTGACACTTGCGATGTGAGCCGTCTTTCCTTTAAATATCCCAAGCAATAGAGCCATGTGAAGAGCTCTTGAGGCAGCAAATGTGCCATCATAGGCCACAAGTACAGCAGAGCCGTTTTGATTGGGAATCGTCGGACTTGTTACAATAACAGGCCGTGGACACTCCTTAATAAGCTGCTTTACGGATACGGCTGTCTCAACGGTCGTGCTGGAGTGAAAGTCTGCGTCCTTCCCGATAACAAGCACATCATGTTCTGTCGTAAAATATTCGATTTCAGAAGAAGGAATCCCCGATGTATCAATGACAGCTCCCGTTATTCCTTGCTTTTTGCAATCCTCAGCAAAAGTCTTTTCAAGCTTATGAACGACTCTCTTCGCATCATTCATGAGCTTTTCATCCAGCTCAGCCTTAAAGGCAGCGCCTCCCAAAGGAATGGCCTCTGGCGTTGAAATCCACATCTCGTCCAAAACCCCAATTCCCGTAACAGCTGCACCATATGACTTTGCGAGCTGAAGCGTCAGTATCTTCGCTGATTCGCTCGATTTTGACTCATCAAGAGCGACAAGTATACTTTTAATCATGAAAATAGACCTCCTGCTTTTTTTATTAACTATACGCTTATTTTGGTGTGTTTCAAAGGACTATAACACTCATTCTTAAAAAGCATGACAGTTATGTCGAAACAATTCTTTTCACTTGAGAAAGAAAATCTATTATACCCAACAAGAAATCCTCTGATTTCTTTTTATGGTACTTTGTTTTTTTAATTATTGTTGGTACGCTTAAATATAATCTAATAATATCATGTAGAAAATGAAGACAGGAGTGTGGTGGTAGTGCCTTCTTCATTTTCTCAAGGTACGGGAAGGGAGACCCCATGTTTCAAGTTATTGAGCCAAAAGACCACGACGATCACAAGCCTCTAACTCATTTATTTCTAGAGTCCATCCATAATAATCAGGAACTCAAGAAGGCCTTTTCTCAGACAAAGCAAGCAACTTATATATTGATGCAACACGAGGCAAAAGGCATCTACGGCGGGGCGATTCTTCTTAAGAACAAGATCTCAAGCCTCCACACATTGTTGAGCAAGCACATCCTTTCCTCTCTCAAAGGGGAGGTTTGGACGTGTAACGCCTACCTCCATCTTGATAATGAGAAACTATTTCCAGACTTTGAGGCCTTTTGCGCCCTTTTTTATCGAGATCTTTATATGAGAATGAGGGAGTTTGGTGAACATAAGGGTATCAAATATTTATATGTGAAGCTCATCCCCGGCGAATACTTTTGTACGGAAGTGCTCGGCTCGTGGCTCTATGTCTTTGAGCTCAAACCCCAAGAATCCAACGATGGACTGTTCCACGGGGTTCTATCGTTAAAATAGCGAGGAACAATCTGGTTTTTACTCGTGAAACCACGTTAAAACTTATCGGCGGTTATCGGCGGCGATATAAAAGATAGCGGTGTAAATGAAAGCGCCAACACGGGCGAAAGAGTGTTGAGGTTTATACGACAAGATTGAATGGCATCAAGACCTTGGTCGACAGTCTTTTTTGATGGTTCTTGCTTGAGAAAAGTAATAAGCTTTACCCGGATGCTTTGGCACGATATTTAGGGCTCAAACAGAGCTATGAAGCACTTTGATAAATCTGATAATAGATACATTCTTTAAAAATATAGGATTAGAAACGAGGTAAAAGATGGATATTGAGCAATTTGCTTTCGATTATGGGGTAGATGATCTGGATCACGAGGAAATTTTACGTGTCGTACAGAAAGGCGTCGAGCTGGGCCGCTTACCTAAAGCTTCCCTTCAAGAGTCAATTCCGGATGTACTCGCTAGGCTGAATCTGTTAGATACGGGGCGCATCAAAAATGCTGCAGTCATACTTTTTGCTAAACGAGATAAGCATTGGGTAGAGCAGCTTAATATCATGATGGCACGTTTCATGGGCCTCAGCATAGTGGACACAATAACTGATAATCAATGCTTCTACGGCAATGCCTTTAGAATCTTATCAGAAGCCACCCATTATGCCGGACGGTATTTGGCCATACCAGAGTTTCTTGATGCAGACGACCCATTACCCATTGAGACACCGCGATTACCTGCCATAGCAGTTAGAGAAGCTATTACCAATGCTCTTGTGCATCGCGACTATTCGTTTAGGTCTTACCGTTCTAGGTTTGCGATCTATAATGATCGCATAGAAATTACGACAAGTGGGGCTTTACCGTCAGAGCTGACAATCTCAGACCTCCCAGATAACCATAAATCATACCCTCGAAATAGCCTAATAGCGGATGTGTTTCATATCTGTGGACTCATTGACAAGAAAGGCGAAGGTATAAGCAGAATGATCGATGCTTGTAAGGATGAGGGGTTTCCTTTGCCGGAGTTTTATGAAGATGCCCGGGGCTTATCTCTAGTTCTTAAATTCAAGAACTCTATGCTCCCAATCGACTCTCCACCAAGGAATCCTTTAAGGTATCCAAATAACCAATGGGAGTGAGTGCAATACTATTCCTGATTCAGACAAATAAATCACTCTTCGTTAGGATCTGAAGTTTGGAGGGTAAATCCTCTAATATGATAGCTTCTTTCTCGACGAAGAAGATGAAGGTCTATATAATGCGGGACATCATGAGACAGAATAACTATCATATCTGTAACTGTCTGTGATGGCAGAGAAAGCCAACCCAGCCATGGCTCTGACCGTCGTCGAAGTTGGATCATTCCAGGTAATCCCTCTGGAACATTATACACTGGCTTCGACATCCCTTGTTTGGTGGAGTAGGATTTCGTCCAATTCTCCATGACGTGGCAGTCATTAAGTGTTCTTGAGAATTCATATTCCTGACTGGGTGAACCATATATAGTAAAGTGATATTGCTCATCACGGCTTTCTTCAGGATAAGTGCAGCGCCCATACAATTTCAAGCATGTCCCCAAATTATATACCTTCGTGTCGCCATCTCTTTTCTTTTCCTCATGGATCTCATGGTTAATGGATGCTTTAATGGCGAGGGTATACTTCTCCACGATGATGCTGAGGAAAAAATATTCAGGTTGTGTTTGTCTCTTTGTTTTTCTTTTTATCATGGGATGGCCTTCATTAACATTTGGAACTTGTTCAAGTATCAAAGACTAATGTAATTTGGGGGATTAGGGCAAGGCCAAGATCAGAACTTTAGCTAACCCCTTAAATTACGTGACACTTTTATTTTAGATGATGATTTGCTACTGTGGTTTACCAAGAAATTATTTTACCTCAAATGAAGCAAGAGGGTGACATGAGTAATCGGGAACAGATCAAAAAACGTGTTATTCAAGCTGCAGAATCGGCTTTATATCATAGGCAGTACGTAAGCGCACTGGATGTTTTTATGGGTATGGGATGGCTTCAAGGTGTCCACATACAAGATTGGAAAAATGGTAGAAAACCTAATATTGAAGGAATGATTCAAGGTAATTTAGCCAAAATTAGCTTTGCGATGAAGTGTTTCAGAAGTTGGGCTTTGGGTAAGGGTTTGAAGCCCAGCAAAACCGTATATCTCGCTAAGACGCGAGGCCCCAAAAGAGCGCTGCAATTTAGTAAATCTGGCGATCCTGCCATTGAGGGAGCTTATATGACTCACTACATCTCTCCCCTTTTGACAGAGAAGAAAAGAGAAAAAGTTAAGGAAAAGCTTGAAAAACAACCAGAGCTTGTCGCTTTTGTCATAAAGAAACCTTCTCAGTGCTCCAGGTGTCACAAGGAACTGGGCAAAGGGTGTGTCATCTATAAGGAAGGGGCAGACGGGCTTTGTTTCAAATGCGCAGGTTTCGAGGATTTGGTTTTTCTGGCCAGTGGAAATACAAAGTTAACACGACGTACTAAGAAATATAGCCCCACACATTTGGTTGTTGTCGAATGGAGCCGTGCTCGTAAGCGTTATGAACGTCAAGGACTAATGGTACAAGTCGATGCACTTAAAAAAGCACAAGATGAATTGAAAGATGAGTTAGCTGATCATGAGAGATTTCTATTGTTGGTTGAAGAATAGTTACCAGACGCATCTAAAGATGCACGGTAATAGGCTATAAAAGATGTCATTTATACTGACCCGTGCATATCCAATGAGTCGACCGATTTTGGTGAATGGTTACGATTATGTTACGAAATCTCGCAAAATGGACACAACTTTTATTCTATTCGCAAGCGAACTCCCTCTAAATCAGCCGTGTTGGGGTCAAGAAAGGCATGGGTTCGTGTCAGCTGCTCGGTTGCCTTATCAAAGTCAGACCAATCAATCGAGGCTACATATCTTTGAGCAAAATCCATCGTTCTGATAAGAGGCTCACAAATCCCATTATGACTCAACGCCTTCAGGGCTGATAAATAATTATTACGATAGATAATGGGAATTATGATGGGGTATTCATTTGCTCTTATAAGCTCGCTGTTCATCATAATTCTGGATAGTCGACCATTTCCGTCAAGGAAGGGATGAACTTCTCCAATGAGAAACATGACAAAAACAGCTCGCTGAAAGGGAACTTCTAAACTTCTCATCATCTCAAAGCCTTTGAGAAGTGTACCCATAACCAGTTCGGGATCGACAAAAGTCGTACTCCCCGCCCTGTTGACTCTGTCTTTAAACTCTCCAGGTTTTTTATCCACTCGACTCGTCATAACTTGAAAGTGGCGATCCATGAGGAGGGAGATAAATTCATCAAAGTTAGCGTATGACTTAGACATTTCCTCGATTGAGGAAACAATCTGGTAGGTTCCTAATATGTCGTGAGCATCTTCAGGTCTTTCAGGGAACAAACGACCCTTAAAGATGATATCTGTTGCCTCGGTGATTTCAAATTCTGTTCCCTCAATGAAATTCGAAAAATAGGCCTCAAAGAACGCCAAATTTGTCTTTGCCTCTTCTGATGGGTTTAGCCGCAACAGATTTTGAGGAGCCAGTTTTTTTAAGGCAGCAAAAAGGGTTTGGAAAAGATCTATCCTCTTAGGATCATAAGGATGACCTTTTGTGCGAGAGATTGCGATTTCAGACAGTAATGCTGCTTCTTTTGTTCCCAGAAGCGCACCGATAAGCTTATCTAGATTTTTATACTCATCTTCAAGATGAAGGGTGAGGGACAGAGTTTTTGCTTCGTCCCTCAGTTTACTAAGGGCCTTTTCCCCACCACCAACTAAAATTCTCTCAAGCTTCTCTTCAATTTCGTGTTGGGACAGTGTTCGCGAAACCTTACCAGATCGCGTCCGTGAGGCCTGCATGTTTTCTAAGAAAGCACGAGCCTGGGAACAAATTTTAAGATGACCAATAAAAGGGTAATCAGTTGGCAGGGCTGGACTTCCGATTCTCGGCTTGAGTGTATAGCCAGGGAGCAGTACATCTCTTTTCCTTTGGGATATTAAAAATACAGATCCATCTGTAGCGGGTGCGTTTTCCAAAGCTGTTCTGTCAGCAATAAGCCCATCAGGAAAATATTCAGAAACGATAACCCATAAATGCTTCTTGATGATATATTCAGGAGAATCTTTAAGGTTTGTTGTATACAGTCGAGGACCTATTTTGCGGATGTTGCCTTTCTTGAGTTCTCGAGCAATCCTATTTGCAATCTCTTTGTTTGAGAGAAAAATTTCTGGGAATTGATTAACGAGCATTTTTGTTCCTTAACTCGATTCGATAACACCCATTGTGGTATTATTTGTCACTTAAGACGCATTTTGCGATATCTTTTGTAGAATAACACTTCTGAGAAACATTCTCAATAGAGGCTAACTTCGACGAGATGCCGTGAGTAGCTTCTATCATTTGATCTTATTGATACACCTTCTGATCACTCAGCAATTCACCACACACTGTGTGGCGAATCTGGAGATCTCTTCAAAGGTTCGCTCTCATGGAGCCATTACCGTATTTTAATACCATGGGTATCCATATCAGAGATAACTTAAAATTTTTGTCTCAATAACCCCCCCTTTGATGAGTTAATGATACTTTGATTAATGAGATGAGTTAATGAGGCAAATTTTGTGAGGAAATACCTTGTTTCGCTTTTACCCAAAAAGCAGCCTCATTAAACGTTCGTTTTATGAGACTAATTGCTAGGTACTGACACTTAGAGATAAATCAATTTTTTTAACCCTGAACAGAAGAGGGAAGCTCGTAAAAAGAAACACGCGGAGGGGGTGGGATTCGAACCCACGGTACACGTTAGTGCACAACGGTTTTCGAGACGGTGGAAATGATTAACTGATAACAAACGTTAATAAAGTATGTCAATGAAATCAATGTGTTGTGCGCTTTTCTTTGTTACTGCTTATGTGGGTTTGTTGCCGTTTTTTGCCCCCAACTGTCCCATGAGTGTCCCATGGCATCTACATTAATTTACATAGTTTTGCATAACTTTTTTTCTCTAGGGGGTTGAGTATCACTTTAACAAGACGTCGACATTGTCGACGCCATTAACATGGAGCCATTTCATTGAGCTTTTCTCCATTGAATTTCGTAAACTCTACCGCCCTTACTTATCCAGCTTTCTATTTGCCGTATTTCAGGATCATCTTATCGCGTTTTTCCTAGTGTTCTTCTGAAATGGGTACTGAGTCCAATCGCGCACCTAAATTGAAAGTGCCAGACTCAAATCATCATGCTCAAAGCTAGCGCTCTCTCGACCCTTCCGGCTTCTGGCAAAGAGACGCCCTATGAAATGAGACTTTTCCTCCCAATCAACATAGACAAAAACCGTTCTATCACTCATCAGACCTCTCCTTCTTAGGTCTTTTTGAAAGGTGTATGCGTTGGGGAAGACGTTCTTCCTCAAGATCAAGGCCAACCTCATCAAAGCGAATATCAGCAAGATCAGATAGTTTTTGTTCAAGCCCTAAAAGAAAGAGGATGGTGACATAGATCCCCATGGAAACTTCTGGATACCCCTTTTCAACGCGAGCGAGTGTACTGCGGCTAATCATCGCCCTTTCAGCCATAATCGCCGTTGGAATGCGACGTCTCCGCCTTGCATCTTTAAGATCTTGTCCCAATTTGCGCAACGCACGGTCGGCTCGTAAGGGAAGAGTTGGAATAGCACGCGATTTCATTATTAATGACCTATTAATGATTCTTTATTTATCACAATGTATCATATATGAATGATTAAATCAAATGGTAGCTCTTTGGGTAGGGAGATAGGTTGTTAAGGCATAAATATTGTCGCCGAAATAAAAAATCTGCATGAAATTTTAATGAAAAAACTTGCATTTTTATTCAAAATCAACTATACTGATCAGTATGGAGATGAAAATGAGTGCATTGCAAGAAGTTAAGAAGCATCTAAGTCCTGGGCACGTTTATAGAAGGTCTGACCTTTTAAAATGGTCCAATGCTGTCGATCGCCATTTGAATCTGCTGCAGAAAGATCATACTCTCCTCAAACTCTCAGGTGGACTTTATTACTTCCCCATCGAGACGACCTTTGGGAAAACGCCTCCAGATGATGGGGCCCTTGTAAAAGGCTTTCTAAAGGATTCTAGATTTCTTCTCATGACGCCCAGTCTTTACAATGCGTTAGGCGTTGGAACGACTCAACTTTATAATGAGACTGTTGTTTATAACCATAAGCGTCATGGATCCTTTAAATTAGGAAACCGGTCATTTCGCTTTGTTATGAAACATTTTTTCCCTGAGCAAATCACCCCTGAATTTTTGCTCGTTGATCTTGTTGATAATGCTGATAAGCTTGCTGAAGATAGAGTCCAAGTTTTTGAGCGCGTTAAACAGAAAGCATTTTCAATGGATAGATCAACTCTCCATTCAGCGCTTGAGAACTATGGGAGCGTCCGTACCAAGAAGTTTTTTGCAACCTTCTTAAACGTGAGTTAGTGGAAAAACATCCCCCAGAATCGTCATCGC